>CAQPBJ010000014.1 GCA_948852945.1 uncultured Clostridia bacterium
TTATCGAATTCAGATTGTAAATCGATTGTTTCATCGTTTAATACTTTTTCGATTTCAGCCATGATTTCATCATAGTTAGTATAATCAGTATCTACTAAATCTTCTAATTCAGTTTTGTAATCTGATAATTCTGTTCTAATAACAGTTGCTTTAGTTAATTCTATAGTTTTGATGTCTTCAACAGCTTTATCGAATTTAGATTGTAAATCAATTGTTTCATCGTTTAATAATTTTTCGATTTCAGCTATGATTTCATCATAGTTTGTATAGTCAGTATCTACTAAATCTTCTAATTCAGTTTTATAATCTGACAATTCTGTTCTAATAACAGTTGCTTTAGTTAATTCTATAGCTTTGATGTCTTCAACAGCTTTATCAAATTCATCTTGTGTTTTAATAGTTTCGTCGTTTAATATTCTATCGATTTCAGCCATGATATCATCATAGTTAGTATAATCGGTGTCTACTAAATCTTCTAATTCAGTTTTATAATCTTCTAATTCAGTTTTGTCTATTGAATTATCTGTTATTGTGAAACTTGCAGTTTTTGTTATTGTTCCTGCATAATTTCCATAACCTGTTATTGTTATGTTTGCTGTATAATCACCAGCTTCAATTGCTTCTCCATTTGTAGTATTTCCTACATATTGAATATCAACGTTAGCTGTTTTGTTATTTTTTATAATTACACTAACTTCTTTAGCTGTTCCATCATATACTAAATCTGTGTCTTGTGGAACAGATATTTCAATATCAGTGTCATTTAATGGTATTGGGTTAATTGTATAGTTACCAGCTACATATGTAATTTTATAATTGTCATGTTCATTTCCAGCTGTAACTGTTGCTGTTATGGCATCTTCATATGCTATAACTTCTCCAGCTTCATTTCTGTTTACATTTGAAGTATTTGTTAATCCATTAACTGTTACTGCTACAGTTAAACCTGTATTATCAACAGTATTTTTATCTGAATCAACTATTGTATATCCGTTATGAGCGATGTTTTCTCCATATGTACTTGAAGCATCTTTAGCTGTAATTGTTAATGCTTTTTGTGCTATTGTAAATGTAGCTGTTTTTGTAACAGTTCCTTCATAGTTACCTGTTCCTGTTACTTTTATAGTTGCTGTGTATTCACCAGCGTTTATAGGTTCGTTGTTTGTAGTATTTCCTACATATTGTATTTCAACAGAACCTGTTTTACCGTTATGAATGTTTACTGTAGGTGTTTTAGCTATACCATCATAAGTTAAACTACTTGGTGCAATTACTTCTACATCAGTAGCTAAAAGTTCTGCTGGATTAATAGTGTAGTCACCAGATTCAAAACTTGCTTTATAGTTACCAGCTTCATTTCCAGCTGTGATGCTTGGAATGATTACATCTGTATATGTACCTACATTAGTTTTATTTGTAATAGAACTATCAACTGTTAATGATACAGTTAAGCCTGTATTAGTTAGTGTTGTTCCATTTTTATCTGTTATTATATAATTTTCAGCTTTTGGAGTTGTTCCATATGTTCCTGAACTGTTATTTGCTGTAATTGTTATAGGTTTAGCTGTTATAGATAAGTCTACTGATTTTGTAGCTGTTCCTTCATAGTTTCCTTTACCTGTAACAGTTACTTTAGCTGTATAGCTACCAGCATTGATAGCTTCTCCATTTGTTATATTAGCACCTGTATAAGTTACTTTTATATCTCCTTGTTTGTTGTTTTTTAGTGATACAGGAACTTCTTTAGCTGTTCCATCATATTCAAAAGTATTTATATCAGGTACGTTTATATCACTTCTAGTTATTTTTGCTGGGGTAATAGTATAATCACCAGATATATAAGTGATAGCATAAGTATTGTTTTCGTTTCCAGATGTAACTGTTGCTGTTATAGCATCTTCGTATGCTACAACTTCTCCAGCTTCATTTCTTTTTACATCTGAAGTATTTGTTAGGTTATTAACTTTTAATTCTACGTTTAGTCCTGAATTTTCAACTGTATTTCCTTCGGAATCAGTTATTGTATATCCGTTAGTTTTAATTTCAGTTCCATAAACGCTTGAAGCATCATTTACTGTGATTGTTAATGCTTTTGATGAGATTGTGAAATTAACTGTTTTTGTAACAGTTCCTTCATAGTTTCCATTTGCTATAACTATTACAGTTGCTGTATAATCTCCAGCATTAATAGCACTACCATTAGTAGTGTTTCCTGTATATTGTATAGTTATATTATCTGTTTTGTTATCTTTTACATTAACAGTAACTATTTTAGGATTGTTATCAAATTCAAGATTTTCTGGAGGAGTTACTGTTACGTCGTCGTCAACTAATGCAGCTGGTGTTATTGTATAATCACCTGCTACATATGTAATATTGTAGTTATTATCTTCATTTCCAGATGTAACTGTTGCTGTTATGGCATTTTCGTATGCTATAACTTCTTTAGCGTCATTTCTTTTTACATCTGATGTATCTGTTAAGTCATTAACTGCTAAATCTACAGTTAAATTGTTGGCAGTAACTGTATTTCCTTCAGAATCAGTTATTGTATAACCATTAGTTGCAATTGGTTTTCCATATTCGCTTGAAGCATCATTTGCAGTAATAGTTAATGCTTTTTTAGCAATTGTAAAGTCAACTGATTTTGTAATTGTACCAGTATAGTTACCTGTACCAGTAATTTTTACAGTTGCTGTATAATTTCCAGCATTAATAGCACTACCGTTAGTAGTGTTTCCTGTATATGTAATTTCAGTAGTAACTGTTTTATTTGGGTTAGTTGTTACATTTACAGTTTTTGCTGAATTATCATATATTAAATTTGTTGGGATAGTTATGTTTAAATCGTCGTTAGTAAGTTCTGCTGGTTTTATTTTATATGTAGGATTTCCATTAACAGTTATATTATAGTTTGAATTTGTAGCTTTTACGTCAATTGGATAATTTCCTACATTAGAAGTAGAGGTTGCTGTTGTTGTTGCAGTAATACCTAAATCATCTATTGTGTCTTCATAAGCTAAAGAAGAACCAGATGCTAGGCTGAAGTTTATATTTGAAATCTCTTCTCCATAGAAACTTTCAGCAGAATCTATGTTTAAAGTTATATCTTTTTTGTTTAATGTTATTTCAAGTATTTCATCTTTGTTATTATAGCTTACTGCTATATATTGTGGAACACCAACAATGTTTGGATCTATTGCTGATGCTGTTGCTTCTGTTAAATCGATAATTTTAGTATATCCTGTTTGATATACTACAGAAAGTTGACCACCAGATAAATCTACTTGAGTATCACCATATTCATATGATGTTTTGTTTGGCATTTTTGATATTTCAATTCTGCTTACTGATTGAGTAACAGTATATTTATATACAACTGCCTTACCACCATATCTGAATAGTGCTTGTTTGTGTTCTGTTATATTAGAATTGTCTGTGAAAGATGTTGTTGAGAAATTAGTAAACATATCTTCTGTTACTGGAACTTCTTCAATAAGTTCTCCTCTTTCACTTAAATAAAGAATTTGTGCTCCAGATAAGTTGATTGCTTGACCATATCTGTAGCTGTCAGTAGTTGGTAATGTTAATTTATAGAATGGTTCTGTTCCAACTACGGTAACAGTTCTTGTTATTTCTCCTACATTTCCTGCACTGTCTTTTACTGTATATTTTATTTCTTGAGGTCCTACTACACTTGTGTCGACAGTGTCTTTTGAGTAGATTATTTCACCATTGCTTTCGTCAACATTGTCTGTCCATGTTGCTCCTGGATCAACATAAGTACCACCTAATGGTACATCGTTATGTTCTTGATCATCATTTAATAATGTTAAAACAGGTGGTTGTTCATCTGCTACGGTGTAGAAATATTTAACATCTTCTTGAGTATTATTTGCACCATCTATTGAATAGAATTGTAGTACATATTGACCTGGTTTTGTTGGAGCAGTAAATTCTACTACATTATTGTTACTTTCAATTGCGGGATTGAATATTTGAGTAGCTCCGCTAGCTAAAAGTTTTCCAACAGGTGTAGTACCTTCAGTCCATAAGTATGCAAAAAAGAATACTCTGTTTTCATCGTGAACTTGAATTCTGAATCTTCTACCTGGTTCTATGTTTGAACCACTAGGTGGACAATAGAATTCGTCTACGCCAGAATATGTTACTCCTGTTTGATCAATTTCTCCATCAGGTACAGGTTCATTTACTACGTTATAAGGATAACATTTCATTACAGATGTTTTGTTATTTCCATCAGTAACGTAGAAATAGAATACATGTAGACCTAATTTGTCATGTTTAACAGGTACGGAAAAAGTATATTCTGTTGGTAATCCGTCAGGATACTCTTTGAATACCGGGATGATTCCGTCCTGTATTGGTGTAAAGTCATAGTCCCAAATGTATTGTATACCTTTTATACCATCTGGGTCAGATACTGTAAAACTAATTTCTGTATTTACTGTATCATTACTATTTTGAATTTTTCCGGGACGTACATTAGCAGTTATTTCGGTATTTGTTGAAAGATTAGGGTTTGTTTCTGCTAATGACATAAAAGGAATTACTGAAATTATCATTATACATGTTAATAATGAAATGATAATTTTTTGTCTGTTGTTTTTAACAAATTTAATCATATAAACCTCCAAATTATTAAATATCGTTGAAATATCCCTATTTTTTTCAATTTAACATTTTTATTATATAACAAATGTAAGAAAAAAGCAATAGTTTTGACAAATAAATGTTAAACTTTTGTTAATATTTCAGTATTTACGTAATATTATTGTATTATTGTAATTAAATGGAAATACATTTACAATAATTATGTTATGTAAATGTATTTTAACAGTAATAAAATATTAAATATAAGAAGTCTATTAATGATAAAAAGAAAAGCCGAGGGGCAAATGCCCCTCGGCTAAACTTTTGAAAATACTATTTGGTTGAAGGTTGACTTATTCGGCTTCGCCATCCCCTTCGGGAATGGCAGCATCCTCCGACTCATCTCCGCCTTCATCGTTATTGGAATTCTCTTCAGAATCTTCCTTATTAGGATCGTCATTCTCAGAGTATGTTAATTCATCCTGCTTATAGTTATTTGCAGGGTCTTCAACAACGATTTCGTTGGGGATTGCGTCGATAGGCTGTGAATCCTGAGGTTCGGAATCTTCTTCGGGAACGTCTTCTTCCTCTACTACTTCTTCCTCTTCACCTTTAGCATCTTCTTCGTCAATGATCGTTTCTTCAACAAGAGTTGAAGCTTCATCTAACGCTGTGCTGGTGGCATCAGAAAGAGTAGCAGCGGTTTCGTTTTCCGAGTAGTCCGGTGTAAACGAGGAACTCACAAGCAGGCTAATTGCTGCTCTTATGGCGCTTACCTTGTTGTCTATTTCTTCCTGAGTATCTTCAGGTAATGCAAGAGCTGAGGCATAAGCACTTTCAAAAGCTTCGTAGCTTTCAACTGTGTAGCCAAAGCCTGTTATTGCATCTGCATCATTTTTTGCTGCTTCCAATGCGTCTTTATTGACGTTTTCTGTGTGGTCTGGGTCACTGTCAGAGGAACTGACGAGTAGTGCCAGAGCAGTATTGATAGCGTCCGCTTTTGTGTTGATTTGTTCCTGAGTGTCTTCGGGTAAGCTGCTTGCTGTTGCATAAGCTGTTGCAAAAGCTTCATAGCTTTCGACTGTGTAGCCAAAACCTGTTACTGCTTCTGCTCTTGCTGTAGCTTCGTTTAATGCAGCTTTATCAACGTTTTCATTATGATCCGGGTCACTGCCAGACGAGCTTACAAGCAATGCCAGTGCTGCATTAATTGCATCGGTCTTGGCGATTATTTCTGCTTGGGTGACCTCAGGCAGTTGACTTGCTTTTTCATAAGCTTCTGTGAAAGCTGTATAGCTTTCGACAGTATAACCAAAGCTAGTTACAGCATTGGCTTTATCAATTGCTTCTTGCAAAGCTGTTTTATCAACATTATCCGGATATTCAGGTACGTCTGTACCACCAGAAGACTTGAGCAATGCCAATGCTGATTTAATGCTTGCAGTTTTTTTGTCAACTTCATCCTGAGTGCTTTCAGGCATTTGACTTGCTTTTTCATAGGCCTCTGTGAAAGCTACATAGCTATCAAAGGTGTATCCAAAGTTGGTTATCCCATCAGCAATGTCTTTTGCCTTCTGCAGTTCAGTCTTGTCGACTACCGGCGGTTCGGTTTTTGCTGTTACCTGAACGGTTACCATGATTCCGGTTATAACCTCATAATGGGCTGTGTCATCCGGCGTGTAGGTTACCGCAAACTGATGGCTACCAGCGCTACCGACCGATGTGTTGAGCGGGTCTTCAAATGAGAAGCCTGTGCCCAACTGGACTGCAATATCTGCCAAGGTCTGTCCTTCCTCTGCTGTCAATGTTCCAGGTGCCGTATACGACGGCGCTGCCTTGATAATTTCCAGCGTAGCAGTCATGCTGCTCGGAGAAATTCCAGAATACTGTTCCTGAAGTTCAGGACTGAGCGAGAATGTGACAGTTGCAGTCTGCGAACCAATTTCGGTCCGCACATTGTTTGTATACTGTGCGAGAACTCCTGCGGGCAACCCTTTTGCTGTGATGGTCTGGCTGGTTCCGGTGTACGGAAGCTTTACATCATCAAAGGTGCCGGGCTTAGGAAGTTCTAAGGTCGGTTTTACAGGTTTGGCTGTTACCTGAATGGTTACCTCAATACCGGTTACGATTTCATAATTAGTCGTGTCACCCGGTGTATAAGTTACCATAAAAGGATTGCTACCAACACTACCAACCGATGTGCTAAGCGGGGCTTCGAATGAGAAGTCTGTACCCAGCTGACCTGCTACATCTGCTAATGTCTGACCTTCCTGAGCTGTAAGATTCGTAGGAACCGTGTAGCTCGGGGTGGCTTTAGTGACTGACAGAATTGCGGTCATTGTGTTGCTACCTTCGATACCAGAGTATTCTTCTACTCCCTTACTGCTGAGTGAGAATGTCACTGTTGCGGTTTGAGAGCCGAATACTGTCCGACGGTTGTTGGTGTAGACTGCGGTCAGTACATCAGGAACGTTTGTAGCCTCAAGGACATACTCATTTCCTGTGTAAGGACCTGTCAAGTCGTTAAATCCAACGGTTGCCGGAATGGTGTACTTCGGTTTCGAAGGGTCGGGAGCTTTTGTGACATGAACGGTTACTTTTATTCCGGTTACAACCTCATAATGAGTGGTGTCGTCCGGAGTATAGCTTACCGTAAATTCATGGTCACCAGGTGCTCCTACTGCTGTGCTGAGCGGGTCTTCGAATGAGAAGCCTGTACCCAGCTGTCCAGCGATATCTGCCAATGTCTGGCCTTCTACCGCTGTTAATGTCCCAGGTGCCGTATATGTCGGTTTTGCCTTGGTGACATTCAAAATTGCGGTCATGGTGTTGCTGCCTTCGATACCAGAATAGCTTTCCAGTCCTTTGTTATTAAGAGCAAAGGTTACTGTTGCTTCCTGAGAACCGATTTCTGTCCGGCGGTTGTTGCTGTAGACTGCGGTCAGTACATCAGGAACGTTTGTAGCTTCAAGGACATACTCACTTCCTGTGTAAGGACCTGACAAGTCGTTAAATCCAACGGTTGCCGGAATGGTGTACTTCGGCTTGGTAGGGTCAGGTGTCTTGGTTACATGGATAGTAACTTTTATTCCTGTTACCGTTTTGTAGTTCGTGTTGCCAGGGTTATAGGTTACTGTGAAGTCATTATCACCGACAGGACCCACAGATGTGTTAAGCGGGTCTTCAAATGTGAAGCCTGTGCCTAACTGATTGCGAACGTCTGCCAGTGTCTGACCTTCCTGAGCTGTGAGGTTCGTGGGAACCGTGTAGCTCGGTGTAGCCTGAGCAATGCTGATAGTTGCGGTCATGCTTGCCGGTTCGACACCAGAGTAAAGCTTAGCCATGGAATCGCTTAAAGAGAATACCACGGTTGCCTGCTGGGTGCCAGCATCGCTTCTGGTTGCGTTACTATAAGTTGCAATGATGCCTGTCGGGACGTTTACTGCTTCTGCAGTATAAGTCTGTCCGGTATAGACTTCATTTACATCAGGGAAAGTAACGTTGCTGGGAAGCTTGTAGACCGGCTTTACAGGGTCAGGTCCAGGACCCGGCTTCTGGGTCACGGTGATTGTTACATCAATTCCAGTAACAATTTCATAGTTCTTGGTATCTTCCGGGGTGTAGGTTACTTTGAAAGTGCGAGCCCCTACGTTACCAACACTTGTGGTTAAGGGATCCTCAAAAGTGAACCCTTTCGGAAGAGTTACATCTTTTAAAGTCTGGCCAACATAAGCGGTCAAACCTGTAGGAACGGTGTACCTGGGAACTGCTTTGAGAATTGTCAACGTGGCTCTCATGCTGGAAGGCTCTACACGGGAACACTGATCTTTCAGTGCTTCGCCAACCGTATAATATACGATAGCGTTGTAGGTGCCAGCGTCTGTACCAGTATTGTTGACGTATCTTACATTAATGTTCGCAGGAACATTTTCTGCAAAGATGGAATAGCTACTTCCATTGTAAGTTACAGTGCGGTTGTTAAAGAACGTATTGCTCGGCAGATAATAAACAACTTTGTCGTCATCTCCACCACTGGAGTCTGTGACCTTAATTACTACTGCAATATGGTGCACAGTCTGATAGTTGATAGTGTCATCCGGTGTATAGGTTACATAGAACGTGTGATAGCCTACACCTCCAACAGAGGTTGTGAGTGATTTCTCAAAGGAAAATCCTTTAGGCAGTTTTACGTCTGCCAGAGTATCTCCTACATTTGCAGTCAGACCAGTAGGAACCGTGTAGCTGGGCTTAGCCTGACGAATTGTCAGTGTTGCCGTCATGCTAGCGGGTTTAATGGACGAATACTGCGATTTCAAAGCATCACTCAGCACAAAAACGACTTCCGAGTCGTACCTCCCTGCATTTGTGCCGGAGTTGTTGGTGTAAATCGGGATAATACCATAAGGAACGTTAGTTGCTGTAAGTGTAAACTCTTCTCCATTATAGGTCACAGTGCGACTGTTATACCTAGTGTTGGTGAGATAATACACTTTCTTTTCCGGTTCGGTGTTGTCATCATTGTCATTATTGTTGTCATCATCGTTATTACCGGGGCCGGGTGTAGGTGTAGTCTGCGTTCCAGTACCTTCACCAGAAGTACCGGGCTTGTCAGTAGTGCTGTTGCCATTGTTACCGTTGTTGTTAGAATCGCTGGGTTCAGGGGTAGTGCTGGTTTCATTGCCAGTTGTTCCCTGCTGATTATCTTTGTCGCCAGTGTTCTTGTCGGTGTTATCACCGGGGGTATTGCTGTTGCTGCCTGCAAGGACTTTTACGGTCCGTTCGAGCGTCTGCTTGTTATACTCGTAAGTGACCAGGTATTCGCCGGCCTTCGAAGTATCTACCTCATTGGTAATAGTAAGCTTCTGCTCCAGTTCGGACTGTTTGTCCTCGGGTACCGGGTCGCCGTCTTCGTCGAAGAACGTCACGCCAGGATCGACGTACTGCTCGCCCATGGCGATTTCGAACGGGTTGTCGCCGTTCAGCTTTATGGTGTAGCTTTCGTTGCCGTTGCCAGCAGAGCAGCTACGCAGCAAAAGAATAATCACGATGATTACAGCTGCGGTGATGACGCCAAAGGTCACCTGTTTTTTCCGGTTGTCATTCCGGTTTTCGTTGTTAGTAGTCATAATAGACCCTCCTTCTTAATTTGACAGATTTGATTTACTTGCTACTGCATAGTGCGGTTTGCTCATCTAGGATGAGTCGATTCCTTGTGGACTAATCGTCTTTTTATTGGTATTCTGATACTGAGCAAAATAACTGCTTTTTCTCAGATTAACCCGTATGACGGGATTGATATCATCAAAGATGAATCTACCAATAAGCACGAAGAGTGCTAAGACAATTAAAATCCGATTGTCAAGATTCTTTGCCATATCTACCTCCAATTTCCAAATATTTTATTTTCAATGTTCCGTTTTGGCTAATTCTGGACAGATCCAGAAAAGCGCATGTATTTAAAAGGCAACCTAGTGCCTGTAGAATATATTATAAATTGTTTATTGCAAAATGTCAATTATTATGTAACCTTTTAGTTAAAAAAATGTAAAAAAATAAAACTACATGTTTTGTTAGTAGTTTTATTTTAAATTTTAGTAATGTAATTACATTAATTTTGAATTAAAATCGAAATATGACGAATTTAACGCGTTATATTTGAAAGTTACATATTATTTCTTATTATTTGCCTTTCTTCTTTTATGAGTCCATCATATTCCCAGGTTTTTAACCATTCGGTTTTAACTATACGTTCTTTTTTTACTGGTAGACCAGAATATACTGGATAAAAATAAATAAAGAATCCTAAAAATATAATTGATAATATTGGGATTGATATATCTATATGTTTTATTATAGTAGATAATTTACTTATTATATTTGGAATGGTTAACATTACAAATGGGATTGTTATAAAATAATGATATATGAACATTGTTCTTCCGAATGAAAGCGTATGGTAACCAAGTTGCTAAAATCATTGCAGTGATTATTAATGATTCTTTATTCTTTTTTATAATTCCGTGTAATGCTGTAAGTATTGTTGTTATGATTCCTATATACCAGATTGCCGGATTACCCATGCAAGCAATTGTTCCTATTTTATCATTATCAAATCTTCCTATATAATACCATAGTGGTCTTTCTATAATTGGCCATTGATACCATTTGCTTGAATATGTATGTGAATCTTTTAAGTTGGAGTGATATGAGTACATTACTTTTTGATATTCAATAAATGTTTTTATGTTAGTTATTTTTACTTTGTAGGTTACTGTTGTTATACCGTCTTCTGTTGTTTGACTTGAAATTGACGTTTTGTCAAAATAATTTAGTTTGTCTTTTTCGTCTGAATATTGATGTGTGTATGTAACTTCATGATTTGGATTTAGTATTATTGGTATGTATGTTAATACATATATGCTAATAGGTACTATTATAAAAGAAAGAACTGACCAAGCTAGAAGTTTTAAATCTAATTTTCTTCCTATTATATATTTAATTAGATAGATTATTCCCATTCCTAATCCGACATATGCTGCTGTCCATTTTGTCGATATTGCCATTCCCCAGAATATTCCTGACAACATAAGTGGCATCATTTTTTTGTCTAGTTTTTCTGTGTTTGGTATTTTTATATATTTTAAGAAAAACAGAAATGAGGTTAGGCAAAATAATACTAAGTATGAATCAGCTGTTCCTATTCTTGTTTGGACAAAATGCATTCCGTCTAGTGCCATTATAATTGCACTGAATAATGCATAACGTTCTTTTTTAAATAATTCTTTTGAGATTAGATATATAACTAGTATCATTAATATTCCAGCTATATTGCCTCCTACTCTGTATGCGAATGGTGTTACACCTAGAAAATACATTGGAATTGATATTAGAAGTTTTCCAAGTGGCGGATGAGTGTATTCGTATATTGACATATTGTGCAGTTGCTCATACGCTGTTCTCGGAAAATATACTTCGTCAAAATAAGTGCTGTTCATATAATTCATTTCTTTTGGTATTGTAGATTGTTCGTCTATTAAAATTTTTCCGTCATTCTCCATTGCTGTTAATGGAATTTTATTTCCTTGTTTGTCATATAGACATATCTCACCTATTGTAGTAGTATCATAATAAGATTGGAACATAATGTATTTATAATAATTTGTATTGTTGAAGTAATGTTCATTCCATTTAAAGATGTTATTGTATTTTATTTCTATTGGTTTGTTGTCATATTGGTAAGTATCAAAATCTTTGTAGGTATTAGTAAAAAAAACTGAAATATATGTTTCATTATTTCCAGAATATATCATTGCTTTATATGGAATTTGATCTGTTTCTATCTTATAAGTGAGTTGGTGTTTGTCTTTTAGGTTTATAAATGTTTGTGGGTTTTTTGTACTACCTAATTTATAAAAAGATATAACAGAATATGTTACTATAATAAGAATTAGTAACATATTTGATGGTTTTATTATTAATTTCTTCCTCATTTTTTCCCTCTAATTAAATATTTATAAGTATTATTGTTATCATTTTTATTTTCCTATGGTGTCATGAATAAATATGATATATTATATACTAAAGAAGGTATCCGGTTTAAGGACACCTTCTTATATTTTATTTTAATTTACGTCTATTTAACCATACACAAATTCCAACAACAGCTATTGAAATTGGAACAGCATATATAACTATTTTGACAATATTATCTTTTTCATCTGTTACTACAAATGGAGTATCTGCTTGAGTTTTTCTTATTGAATATAGTTCTCCTTGATTTGCTGCAAAGGCAAATGAATTTAATATAACATCTTTATTATATGCGATTATTGGATATGTTCCATCTAATGAATTATCTGAGAATGATGAGATAGTTGAGAATATTACAGCTCTAGATTCTTCACCTGATTCAACAGTTTTTTGAAGTGCGGCTGCTGTGACATAATATCCGTTTTCGTTTTCTTCAATTTTTTGTCCAGATAGATTTGCAACATATGCTTCTGTAGAAGTTGTTAATATTGGTGTTGCAGTTATATTATTAGTTGATATTTTTTCTGTATCTAATTCTATCATTCCAGGTGCAACTAATATAGGTGTTACTGAACGTGAGTTATGAAGAATTTTAGTTATTTCATGATCTGCTGAAACTTCTGATTGATATACTAAATTATATCCAGATACTTGATTTTTTGTGCTACCATCCATTACTAATTTGTTTGGCATTGATACACCATATTCATCAAGAATTTTTTGGAAATTTGGAAGGGATAAGTTTGTATTTATATAGTCAATATCATTTGCGATTATTATGTCTCCACCCTTTTCTATATAATTGCATATTGCTTGTGTTTCTGCGTCTGTGAAGTCTGTTTTAACTCCCATTATTGCTAATATATCACAGTCATCTGGAATTGTTGGAGTTGAAACAATATTTAATGAAGCTGTTTCATAATATTCTTCTGATAAATATTGATTTAAATAGTATATACCTGAAGCTGTTGTGTAATCAGATCTACCTTCTACAAAATATACTTTTGTAGATTTGTCAATTGACAAATTGACAATGGCATTTGTTAATTTTTGTTCAGCTAAATCTATTGTATTGTAGCTATCATCGTAAGTAAATAAATCATAATTACTTATATATGAATTTCTACCTGATTCATTAACACCAACTAATGCTGGATAATCATCTTCAAAAGCAAATTGTGATATTAAATCCATATTGTCTTTTTGGACGATTTTGTAATTAATCTTTTCGTTTTGAGCATTGTATTGTTTTAATAAGTCTATTACTGTTGAAGAATCACTATATCCCCATACATAAAATGTTATTTCTTTATTTATATTTTTTGCTATGTTTTTAGATTGGTCTGTTAATGTATGTAGTTTACTTTTTGTTAAGTCTATTTGAGCTAAGTTTATTGAGTTAACCCATAAGTTTATAACAAGGTATAGTGCAATTACTATTGCTATTAATAATATCATTTTTGAAGTGTCTTTTATGAAGTATTCTTTTGCAGTATGTGCTCCTTGTTTTACTTTTTCTTTGAAGGGTACTTTATTATTTTCTTTACTCATTTTTTTAAGAATTTTTTGATTTTTCTTTTCATTTTTATCCATTTTTGTATCTAATCCTTTCCTATTTTATATAGATATTATTTTATACTTTTTCTTCTTTGTAATATGATGATTGTCAAAAAGACGAATAAAAATATAAAACTTAGATATCCTACAACTTCTTTTAGAGATATGATTCCTAAAGGAAATTTTTGATACATTTCTGTTAATGAGAATAGTTTAAATATTCCATTTTGTAGATTTAAGAATGATAACATTAAGAAGAAGGCTATTGGAATTATTGCAGCTATTACTTGATGTTCTGTTAATGCTGAAGCAAACATACCAAAAGATATAAATGCCATAGAAAGTAGTAAAAATCCTAACATAGCAACTAGTGGTTCTACTATACTAACATGTCCAAATTTTGATAATATTCCATAATAGATAAACATTAGTAAGCAAGATACTATTGTAACGACTGTTGCTGCTAAAAATTTTCCTATAACTATACTAAATATGCTTTTTGGTGATGTGATTAATAATTGATCAGTTCCTGATTTTTTTTCTTCTGAGAACATTCTCATTGTTATAACTGGTATAAGGAATGTTAGTACTACTGTACTATCCCATATAACATATTCAAAATGTAGTTGTCCTTGGGTGAAGGTAAAATTGTAGAATACAAAGCTCATTGCTATTAGAAAAAGGGAAATAAATATGTATCCTATTGGTGTGTAAAAATAACTTTTTAATTCTTTTTTTAATACTGCAAACATTATTTTTTACCTCCTTTTTCTTTATTAGATGTTGTGTCTTCATCTATGATTTTTAAGAATGCATCTTCTAGACTAATTTCTTTTTTCTTTACTTCTACTACGTTTATGTCTTTGTCTATACAAAGTTTAAGCAGCTCTTTTTTAACATTCTCGTCACCTTCGTAGCTAATAGAGTATTGCCTCTCTTTGTCTTTTTGGTTAACAAGAGTTACTGATTTTATTGGTTTAAGTTTTTTTGTTATATCTGACAAAGTGGTTGTTTCTTCTTCAACTGTAATAAGTAATTCTTTTTTGTCTGAATTGCTTGATAGTGTTTCTGATTCTATATTTTCTGTTTTATCTACTTTAACTATTTTGCCTTTGTTTATGATTATAATTTTATTACACATTTGATTTATTTCACTTAAGATGTGTGAGCTTATTAGTATTGTATGTTTTTCTTTAAGTGATTTTATTAAATTTCTAATTTCTGTTACTTGTTTTGGATCTAGTCCAACTGTAGGTTCGTCTAATATTAATATTGGAGGATTACCTACTAGAGCTCCTGCAAGACTAACTCTTTGTCTGTAACCTCTAGATAAGTTTCTAATCAATTTTGATTTGACTTCGTTTAGACCTGTTTGGTTAAGTACTCTTTCTATTTCTGATTTTTTGTCTTTTCTTTTGACTAATTTTAAATCTGCCATATAAGAGATAAATTCTTTTACTGTTAGCTCTGTGTATAGTGGTACATTTTCTGGCATGTATCCTATTTGTCTTTTTGCTTGTTTGGCTTTTTGGTCAATATCATATCCGTTTACAATGATTTTTCCTTTAGTTGGTTCTATGTAGCCTGTTATCATGCTCATTGTTGTAGATTTTCCTGCTCCATTTGGTCCAAGAAAACCAACGATTTCGCCTTCTTCAATTTTAAAGCTTATATCATCTACTGCTTTAAAATTATTGTACTTTTTAGTAACGTTTTTTAGCTCTATCAATGTTTTTTCCTCCTTAATATGTTTTATGGTATATTGCTTATTTTAATATTCCTATGTGATTTTATTACTAGAATATTAAATTAAAATTAAAAACTATTTAAATTTTGCAATTAGTGCTTTAATTTTTATTCCTTGATTTGAAAACATTTCTTCATGCTCTGTTCTTATGTCTTCAAAAATCATTTCTGAGTGTAAATCATATGTTATTTTTTCTATTGTGAAGCCGGTTTCTTTTAAATATTCTATGCTTTCTTCGAATAATTCATCGTTGTCTGTTTTAAAGTAAATTTCACCGTTTTTCTTACTTAAGAATTGCTTATAATTTTCTAGTTGCCTTGTATGAGTAAGTCTTCTTTTTTTATGTTTTCCTCTTGGCCATGGATTGCAAAAGTTAATGTAAATACGCTCGATAACATCTTCTGGTGAGAAGACATCTAATATTCTTTCTGCGTTCATTCTTATTAGCCATAAATTATTGATTTCTAAATTGTCATTTTGATATGCGGATTCTATATTTCTTTTTGATAGTCCTAGCATTGTTTCTATCATGTCTGCTGCTATATAATTAATTTCTTGATGTTTGGTTGCAAGTTTTGAAATAAAGCTTCCTTTACCACATCCTATTTCTAAATGTATTGGGTTATTATTATTTTGAAAGCTATCTTTCCATTTTCCTTTATTTATGCTTGGATTATCTATATAAAATTTTGCTTCTTCTAATTCTTTTTTTGCCCAAGGTCTTCTTCGTATTCTCATATTTTTTCCTTCTTTTTTATTGATTAATTGTCAAAAAGGTTGGACTTTTTGACGATGTTTTAGTGTCTACCATGGTAAGTGTCTGTTGATATTAATTCAGTACTTACTACTTGACCATCTTTTATTAGTCTTTTATATGTTTGATATGTTCCTGATCCAATATAGTTTGAGAAAATTTCTACTTGATAGTCATCAGGTGTTTTTAATCCATATATTGATACATGAACTCCTCCGTTTTCTACTCCTGCTACTATTTTTATTGGATAGTTTCTATTATTTTTAAATTTAAAATCTAGTGAGCCCCATGCAACGGTAGCGTCTCTTCCTCCTGTAAAGTATGTTGAAAGAAACATGTGGTTTGTACGTTCTACTACTTCTAGATTTGAGAATAATACTGCATTATATAATGTTGTTGAAACTTGACAAATACCACCACCTAATCCGCTAACTGCCTGATTATTTTCAAATACTGTTGCTTCTCTAAATCCTGCTGCTATGGTTCTTTCTCCTACAGTTGAGTTGTATGAAAAAGTTTCGCCTGGCATTACTACTATGCCATTAATTTTACTAGCTGATACTATTAAATTTTGATAACGATTGTTTGAACCTATATACCAAGTTGAAAAAGTTGCTAATTGATCTGGAAAAGCATCTAATCCTAAATCATTTACAGTTACGTTTGCAGGTGTAAATTTAAGTGCTACTTCATATTCAGATTTATCTTCTGCTTCAATTTGTGCTTTTACTGTTTCTATACTTTCTGCAAAATCGACTCCAGTTTCTTCTGGGTATACCATTCTTGGTTCTGCTGTATAGTAAGCATCTTGGACTTCTTTATATATTTCTGAATGTATTTTTTCTACATCGATCTTGTCTGGATATTTATCATATGTTGGTATGTCAAAATACATTTCATTATAGTTTTTATTATTTAGTGCATCATGCACTATTTGTTTTGTTTCATCATTTAGTGCTGCTTTTCCAATTTTACCAGATGTTATTATTAGTTCATTATTTTCAAAATAATAACTTGGTTGTTCTACTTGTTCTGGCAATTTTGCTGATATGTCTATTATGCATGCATCTAGTGTTACTTCGTCGTAGGTTACTTCAATTTTTATGTTTTGTGGGTGCTTTTTTAGGCTTAGAACTTGTAAGTCTCTCTGTATTATTGAGCCTGTTCTGCCAATATTATAGGCTTGATCTATTGATTTGTCTAAAAGATATTTTACATCTAATTGTTCTAATGAAAGTGCATATACGTTTTCTCCGTATTGAAAGTATATTGTACTATCTAGTTTGTCTAAAAGTTCAGTTTGAATTTTATTTTTAGCTTCTTCTTTGGATAGTCCTGATACATTAATTCCTTCAATACTGACACCTTTTTTTATTTTCGTGTCTTTATTATTTATTATTGAAAATACGGATACAATGATGACTACTATGAATATTATGCTTGCAATTGATACTGCACTTATTTGCATTCCTTTTTTAAATTTACTTTTGAATTCTGATGGCGAAGATATGTTTTTTTCTGTTTCTGGAATTAATAATTGGCTTTCTTCTTCAGAGTTGTTGTTTTTTTCTTTATCTTTAGAATCGTCTACATTTAGTATTTGATTTGCCATTTTCTGCTCCTAATTAAAATCTTTTATATATCTTATTATTGACCATATTATTATATTTATAATACGGGTAAAAGTCAACAAAGACATGACTTGTTTTGTCATGTCTTTCTAGATTTTTACTATTGCTATAGTTCCTTTTGGTTTATTATGTATTAATTTAATTGAACCTCCATGTTTTTTTACTATAGTATGAGCAATTGAAAGTCCTAAACCTGTTCCACCTTTTTCTCTAGAACGTGCCTTATCTTCTCTATAAAATCTTTCAAATATGTGTTTTAGTCCTTCGTCACTTATGCCTATACCTGTATCTTTTACATTGATAAATAATCTTTCATCTCGATTATGAATGTCTAGTTCTATAGAATCATTTTCTTCGGTGTATTTTAGTGCGTTATCTAATAGTATGATAATTAATTGTTTAATTTTATTTTTGTCTACATTTATTTCTTTATCACATTGAACATTTAAATGCATTTGCTTGTTTTGCATTTTTGCCATTTCTTGATATGGTATGATTACTTCTTGTGCTAATTTGTTTATATCAGTTTTGTCTTTATGGATAGTTGATTTATTGTTGTCAGTTCGGGCTAATTCCATAAGTTCTGTTATCATTTTTTTTAGTCTTCTAGTTTCGTTTAATGTAAGTGCAATATCTTCTGATTTGTCAATTATTTTGCTTCCTGGTGATTGTAGTAATAATTCTTGTTTTGCTTGAATTATTGTAAGTGGTGTTCGTAATTCATGTGATGCGTTTTGAACAAATTCTGTTTGTTTTTTGTATGCTTTGACTACAGGAGTTACTGCCTTTTTTGCTATTGTCCAACTTATAAAAATTGATAATACTATTACTATTATTGTTCCAACAGATAGTGTTCTTGTAAAGTTTTCTAACATTTGTTTTTCTGAGTTCGTATTTATTAGAATGTCTATTAGGTACTTTTCTCCGTCTGATGCTAGTATTTTAGTAGTTATTCCTCTGTAGTAGTAGTTTGAGTTTTCAGCAGTTACTTTAAGTTCGTATATTTGTTTTTTATCTATACTTGGCAAATTGGTTTGATCTATGTATTCAGCAAAGTATTTTACGCTTAATGATGTTGCTATTACTTCTCCGTTCTTTGTCTCTGAGAATTGTAACAATTCTAGGATTTTCTATTGCATTTAAATGTTCTTGAACCTCTGTTATGATTTCTTCATCAGTTAAAGATCTTTTTGGAAATAATCCTGAATATTTATTGTTTGCTAGTTCAGATATTTTTTGAAGATTATCTTCAAATTGAAAAATTTCTTTATCTACTGAGCTGTATAGATAGTTATTAAACTGACTTAGGATAAATATACTGAAGGTTCCAAAAATTAGTGTAAGTAATACTAGATTTATAATCATATTTTTTAGAAGTTGGTGATTTATTGTTTTGTGTTCTATCATTTTAATATTTTCTCTTTCTTAATTTTATTGATCTGATAATATATAACCTACTCTTCTTAGTGTTTTTATGTATTTGTCATATCCGTATTTTTTTAATTCTTTTCTCAAGGCACTTGCATAAACTTCTACTACGTTTGTTGATGTGTCTGAATCAAATCCCCATATTTTGTCAAAGATTTGTTCTTTGGTTATTATTGTGTTTTGAGAATTAATTAAATATTCTAATAAGTCAAATTGTTTTCCTTGTAAATTAATTTCTTTTCCTTTTATGGTTGCTGTTCTATTTTTTAAGTTTAATTTTAATTCTTTAAACTCAAGTGTGTTATCTATGAAAAAACCATTGTTTCTTCTTATTATCGCTTCTAATCTTGCTAGTAGTTCTTCTCTTTCAAATGGTTTTACTAAGTAATCATCTGCTCCTATTTGCAAGCCTTTTACTTTGTCATTTAGTGAATCTTTGGCTGTTAGAATTAATACTGGTGTTAATATTTGTTCTTTTCGTAACTTGCTTAATACTTCATATCCGATTCATTTCGGGCATCATTAGATCTAATATTATTATGTCATAGATATTGCCTTTAGCAAAGATATATCCTTCATATCCGTCAAATGCCTGTTCTACGCTATACTTTTTTTCTATACATTGTTTTATTGTATCTGATAGAATTTTGTCATCTTCGATTATTAGAGCTTTCATAATTTTTCTCCTTTTACAATATATTATTGCTATTATATAGGTTATATCTTAAACTAATATTAAAGAGAAAGCATATTAAAATAGAATTAGTAATTATACTAAAATCTTAATCAATGATAATTACTTTTGCAAATTGCGCTAGCGACCAAACGAAGGTGCTAAGCACCTGAGTGCGAAATTGAGCAATCTACAATATAAAAACGGAGTTTTTTATTCGGAGATTGCGAAGAGCAAAATTTGTGAAAGAATTTCATTGATTAAGATTAATTGCAAATTCAAAATTCTATTTTAATATGCTTTTATTTTATTGGTGTTAATTCTGGATTAGCTATAAAATAGCTTTCTGTTGTTGTACCTTCGAATTCTATTATTAGCTTGTCTACATCTTTAACATTAATTGAAAAAGACTGATCATTTACATTTTCAGTATAGTAAATAATTTTATTTCCATTGTAAAAAGTTATTTTTGGTGTGTAAGTGTTTTCTATTTTACTTTCACCTTTGCTTTGCACACAAATGATTCCTTTAAGTTCTGCATATTTTTTATCTAGATTAAACTCAATTGTATGAGGTGTTTTAGTAGTAGTTCCTTCAGAAGATGAAGGTTTTAATATATATTTAGTGTATTCAGTATTACTGGTTACTGAAGTTACTTTATCTTTTTCATCTGATATTACTAGATTTCCCTTTTTGTCTTTTTGTTCTAGTGATAGCAAGTTTATTGCTGTTGGTTCTATCTTATTAAATTCCTCGACTAATTTTTTAATATCGTCATCTTTTGGAAGTAGTTCTTGAATTTTATTTATGATTTGTTTGGCTTTTGAATAATCTGAATTCATTAGTGTACGTGTTTCAAGTAAAAAAGCACTTTTATATTTGGTTATTAGTTCTTCTTTAGCTTTTTTAATTTCTGAGATTTTTTCATCTTCATAGTTTATTATATATTCTAGTATATCAATATTTTCTTTTTTCTCAGATACAAGTTTTTCTATTTCTCTATTTAGTTTAGCTATTTTTATTTCAATTTTTTTATTTTGTACTATTTCAGATTTTTGTAAATCTTTATCGATATCGTTTAATACTTCTAATGCTTTGTCATACTCTTTGTCTTTTAGGTATTCATCTGCTTCAACTAGATAGCTGTTTAGGTAAAGTTGTTCTACTTCTTTTAGTTTGTCTTTTACGTCTTGATAATTAGAATAATTTTCGTCTATAGATTTTAATATTTCAATTGCTTTTTTATAATCTTTTTCTTCTATTAGGCTAAGTGCAGAATTATATATTTGTGACATTTTTTTATTTGTTAATTCAGTTTCTTTTTTGCTTAGATATTGTTTTCCAAAATAGAATCCTACTAAAAGTAATATTATTACTAATATTATGGTTAAGAAAAAGTTTCTTACTTTTCTTGGAAAAGAATTTTTACGTCTTTCTTTTTCTTTTTTTATGGCTTGCTTTTCTTCAAGTTTTTTTTGTTTTTCTTCTATTTTTAGTTCTTGTGCTTTTTGCTTTAATTCTTTTTTATTTTTTGCTGATTGTTCGTCCATATATTTCATCCTTTCTTTTTTGTATAGTTTTATATTTTTAGTTTTTCTAAAAGTTTAGTTTTTATTAATGTCTTTATTATATATCATATTTTTGTTTTTTTTCAACAAAATCTAGAACAAATTGTAATAAAAAATGCCATCCTTTGTAGGATGGCTTGGGGAAGAAAAAAATTTTCAAGACTATTTATCTAGTCTTTATGTATATATATTATATTTTAAAAATTAAAATAACCTTAAAAAATTTTATATTTTTATTTTATTTACTATTTTTGTTATACCTAATAGTAATATGTATACAGTTACTATACTGGCTCCTGTAGGAAAATTCAAAAAGAAGCTTACGAATATGCCTAAAATAAAACATATTATTGATATTATTCCTGACATTATTATTAGTTCTTTAAAGCTTTTTGATAATCCTTTTGCAATTACTGCTGGGAATATTATTAAACTTGATATTAATAGTGTTCCCATCATTCTCATGCCTAATACTATAATTAATGCTGTTAGGAAGGAAATTAGAAATTGGTAGAATGTTACGCTTATTCCTCGTGATTTTGCAAATTTTTCATCATAGGATATCATAAAAAGTCTATTATAGTAAATCATATATATTATTAGTACACTTACTGAAAGTATAAGACTGATTATTACATCACCTTTAGTCATTGATAGAATACTTCCAAACATATAATTAGATACATCAATATTAAATCCAGTGGAAATTGATGTTATTATTATACCTAATGCTAAAGCTCCTGTAGATACGAGAGCTATTTGTATATCTCCACTTTCTCCTTTTTTTTGACTTATTATCATTATAATTATAGATGCAACTAATACTATTGGAATTGATATGTATAGTGGCGGTAAATCAAGTGCTACTGCCAACGTTAATGAGGCAAAACCTACTTCGCCTAGTCCATGACCTATCATAGAATAATTTTTTAATATTAGGATTACTCCTATTAGTGCTGCACAAATAGATATTGCAATTCCGCATATTAGGGCTCTTTGAATGAAAGAATAACTTAATATATTAATTATTTGATTCATTTTTATTCCTCTTTTATATTAAACTATCTTATATTTTATCAGATGAGTCTTTAAAAGTCTAGGAATATTTTATTTTTAAGTGAATAAGCTTTTTGTAGTATTATTTTAGGAGGTAATTTTTTTATGTGTGGTTTTTGTGGTATCGTTAACTTTGATAAAGATATTTCTCAAGATAGACATGTTATTAAAGAGATGTTTGATACACTGTCTTTGCGCGGTCCAGATGAAGATGGTCTGTTTTTAGACAGACATGTTAATTTTGGTCATAAAAGATTAATTGTCATTGATCCTGAAAATGGTAGTCAGCCTATGAGTTTTTCATATCAAGGAAATAAATATACTATTGTATATAATGGACAGATTTATAATACTAAAGAATTAAAAAAGATTTTGATTGATAATGGTTTTGATTTTGAGGGACATTCTGATACAGAGGTTTTACTTAAATCTTATGTACACTTTGGATATGAGTTACCTAAATTTTTAAATGGTATTTTTTCTTTTGCTATTTGGGATTATAAGAGAAAAGAGTTATTTATGTGTCGTGATCACTTTGGTATCAAACCATTCTTTTATACTTTTACAAATAATAATTTTATTTTTGCTTCTGAAATTAAAGCTATTTTAAAACATCCTGATGCCTCTTCTGCTGTTGATGATTTAGGTATTTGCGAGCTTTTTGGTATTGGCCCTTCACATACTCCTGGACTTACTCCTTTTAAGGAAATTTTTGAATTGAAGCCTGGATATTTTGCTGTTTTTGATGAAAATGGTTTGAAGATGGAACAATATTTTTCTTTAGAAACAAAGCCTCACGAGGATTCGTTCGATGAGACTTGTGAAAAGATTAAGTTTTATTTAGAAGATTCTATTACAAGACAATTAGTTTCTGATGTTCCTTTAGGTATGATGCTTTCTGGTGGTTTAGATTCTAGTATTATTACTGCATATGCAAGTAAACATTTTGAAAATTGTAAAGATATGTTTAAAACTTTTTCTGTAGATTATGTTGATAATGATATTAATTTTAAGAAGTCGGATTTTCAACCTAATTCTGATAAAGAATTTATAGATCTGATGATAGATAGATTTGGTTGTAATCATACTAATATTGTCTTAGATACTCCTGAACTTGCTAATGCATTAAAGCAAGCTATGATCGCTCGTGATATGCCAGGAATGGCGGATGTTGATTCATCTTTATATTTATTTTGCAGAGAGATTAAAAAAGATGTGAGTGTTGTTTTATCTGGAGAATGTTCTGATGAAATATTTGCTGGTTATCCATGGTTTTTCAGAGAAGATGCTTTGTCTAGTAATACTTTTCCATGGTCTATTGCTATTACTGAAAGACAAAAATTATTGAATCCTAATATGGCATCAAAAATTTGTCTAAAAGATTATATTGATTGTAGATATCAACAGGCTCTTAGTGAAATTGAATTTTTAGATTCTGATTCTATGGAAACAATTGAGAAAAGAAAGATATCTTATCTTACTTTAAATTGGTGGATGCAGACGCTTCTTGATAGGTCTGATAGGATGTCTATGGCCTCTGGTTTAGAAGTTAGAGTTCCTTTTTGTGACCATAGATTAGTTCAGTATATGTGGAATGTGCCTTGGGAAATGAAGGCTCTAAATGGTCGTGAAAAAGGTCTTTTAAGATATGCTATGAAAGATGTTTTACCTAGAGAAATAGTCGATAGGAAAAAGAGTCCATATCCTAAAACACATAATCCAAATTATTTAAAAGCTGTAAAAGATATTTTGTCTAATATATTAAATAATCCTAATGCTCCTATTAAAAGTGTT
Organism: uncultured Clostridia bacterium; assembly: GCA_948852945.1. Taxonomy (GTDB): domain Bacteria; phylum Bacillota; class Clostridia; order TANB77; family CAG-508; genus UMGS1994. Next base: position 24,353 of record CAQPBJ010000014.1, read on the forward strand.
TTAAATGAGAAATACATTAAAGATATATTAGATTCAGATGGTAGTGCTTTTACTAGACCTTGGTTTGGTCAATTGATGACAGGACCTCAACTGATGGCTTATTTGTGTCAGGTTAATATGTGGCTTGAAGAATATCGTCCTAAATTTATATTATAAAAATTTTATATAACATGATAAAAGAGGTTACAAAAATAACCTCTTTTATTGTATTTATTAATAATCCCAGCTACTGTAATCATATCCTGAATATGAAGATATTTGGCTTGATACTCCATCATATAATGAAGTAGAAATAATTTTGTTTTTATATAAGTATGCTGTTCCATATCCTGTTGAACTTGTATTAAATGCTTTTACTTTTTTCCAGATGTCATCATCTTCAGCATCATCTTTTTCGTCATCACTAGCTTTAGATGTAACTTTATATTTGAATACTACTTTTTTGATATCTTTGTTGTCTTTAGCTGTTGTTGTATATATAATTTTCTTTAGAGAGTATTTTGTTTTTGTATCTTCTCTTGATTTAGCAGCTTCTTTTACTCCATCTTTTAGTTTGTCTTTATGACTGTCTTCTACATCATCTTTTCTATCATCGAAATTTTCGATACTGTCTTCTGTTTCGCTGATTCCTGCGCAAGCAGATTCTTCATCAACTACTTTAAGAATTTTATCTTTTTTATAAGAGTTTAATGCAGACATATATTTTTTAATTGTTCTTTTTTCAGATCCTCCTATAAAGTTTAAAGCTAGTATAGCTACTACAACTACTGCAACAACTGCTATAACTACTTTTAAATGGCTCTTAACTGTTGAACCAATTTTTGAAAATACACCTTTAATTTTTTCCATGTGTTTTCCCCTTTCATATTTTTTATATTAAAAAAATTTAAATAACTAAATCAATGATAGTATATTATAAACTTTTTAAAATATCAATAAGTTATATATAAAATTTTGAATAAATTGTTTTATACTCCAATTGGACAAAAATCATCTGTTACAGGCTTTTTATCGGTTTTAAAATCAAGTACTTCATTTTCTAATAAAGTATTATATATTTCTAGGTTATTGTTGCTTGTTATGTTTTTATTTTTAAAGCCTACCAATATTAGGTTTTGTAATTCATCTTCTTCAAATATGTTTTTTTGTACGCGAAAAAGTTTTACTTCATCAAAAACAGCTTTATAAGTGGCATATTCATATTTAATAAAATCTGAGTCTTTTCCTTTTAATGAAGACACAATGTTAGTTATAATTATGCCATTGTCATTTAGAGCCTTTTTACTATTTAGAACAGCTTCATATGTAGCTAAGTGAAATGGAGCGTTTATTCCTTTGAAGGCATCTATTAGTATGCAATCGTAAGTGTTTTTAGCTTTGTTGAGATACGCCCTTCCGTCTTGATGATATATATTTAATCTTTCATTTTTTGTATCTAGATTAAAGTATTCTTTGGCTATTTTTGTCATTTTGGAATCAATTTCGACTACATCTATATTTTTGTTTTCAAAATTTTTTAAAAAATATGTTGGATATACGTATGCTGCTCCACCTATCATTAAAACATTTTTTGTGTTAGGATTATAATAATTAAATAAATCATAATATTTCATATAGTCACTATATAAGCTTCCGTTGTCTGAAGCAATGGATTCATATCCTTTGTCTGCTTCTAAAGTATAATATGATTTATTGTTTTCGTTTATTTTTCTTACCCATATTCTACTATATTCTGAGTCTGTGTCCAATATGATGTCTGGATTTGCTTTACTAAAAAGAGATTTTCCATATAAGATTATCACTATAAATATTGCAATTATAATTATAGATTTTAATATGTATTTTATATTTTTTTCTTCATGAATAATAAAAGATAATAAGGCTACTGTTATAGTAGAGATTAATATTATGTTTTTTACTCCTAAATTTGGTATTAGAATGAAACCGGCTGTAAATGTTCCGACTATGCTTCCTATTGTTGATATAGCTGACATTTTACCAGAGATTTTTCCTATATCATTTGTTTGATTTGTTTCTAATTCTTTTAGTTTTACTGCGAATGGTGATACAGTAGCTAAAAATAGACTTGCTGGTCCAAAAGTTATACTTGAACATATTATAGCTATTATAATAGGATTTATTTTTGCTTCTAATTCAGAAAATGGTTTGATGATAGCTATTTCTATTAATGGTATTAAACTAATGAATAGAGCTGCATTTATTAATAGTAAAGAAACTATGTTTTTAGAGGGTTTTTTGTCTGCTATTTTTCCTCCTATATAATATCCAGCACTCATAAATGCTAGCATCATTCCTATTATGCATGTCCATATCATTTGTGAATTTCCTAAGTATGGTGATAAAATTCTAGCTGCTACTAATTCTATTATCATTCCTAAAGCACCAGCTAAAAAATTAACACATTCTAGGGTATATTTTTTCATTTGATTTCTCCTTATTATTGATGTCCATTTGTTTGCTCTTGATTTTTAAAGTCATTTATGTTTCCGTCAAATACTATTTCTTGTTCTAATGCTACTATTCTTATATTTGGGTTAGTTATGTTTTGCAGGTCATGTGTTGCCATAATAATTGTTATATTAGTAGTTTTATGAAGTTCGTCTAATATATTGTAAAAAGATTTTATTGTCATAGAGTCTAGACCACTACATGGTTCGTCTAATAGAAGAATTTTTGGATTACTGATTAGTGTTCTAGCTAACAGTACTCTTTGCCTTTGTCCACCTGACAAAGCTCCTATTTTCTTGTTTATAATGTTTTCTATTTTTAGTTTTTTAGCTATATCTTCTAATTCTGAATAATTAGCCTTGGTGTAAAAAGGTTTGATGTGGTGCTTTTGTAAACCTGTCATTATAATTTCTTTTGCTGTTGCTGGAAAGTTTTCATCTGTCATATTATTTTGTGCTAAATATGCTACGTCAGATTTAGCTATTTTAAATTCTATATTACCAGTTTCTTTTTTTATTAGTCCTGTAATAGCTTTTAATAAAGTACTTTTACCAGATCCATTTTTTCCGACTAGACAAACATATTCTCCTGAAGTTATATTTAAATTAATATTTTTTATTGCTAAATGTTCATTGTATTTTACACTTAGATTTTTGATTTTTATAATTTCCATTTTTTCACTTCCTATATTATTTAAGTGCTTTTTTTAGATTTTCTAAATTTTTGTACATTATACTTAAATAGTTTTCACCATTTTCTATATCTTTTTGACTTATTGAATGTATACTATTAAATTCTAACTTTTCTGCTCCTGTTTCTTGAGATATTGTGTTTGCTATTTGTCCTGAAGATAATTCTTTGTAAAAAATTACAGGTATCTTATCTTCTTTTATTGTGTTTATTACTGTTGTTATTTTTTCTATACTAGGTTCTCCATTTTCACCACAAGAATCATATGCTGATATATAGTTTAGATTATATCGTTTTATGAAATATATATATGAAAATGGTCCTCCAAAGGCTATTTTTTTATTATTTGAGTTTGATACTAATTCATATATTTCGGAGTCTAATTGTTCTAATTTTTTAATATAAGCTTGAGCATTGTTTTTATAATATTCTGCATTTTTAGAATCTTTGTTGCAAAGTTCGTTTTGAATGTTTTTTACTAATTGTATAGTTTTTTGTGGGTCTAGCCAAATATGTGTGTCGTATTTTTCGTGTTCTTCGTGCTCTGAATGTTCAGATTCTTCGTGATTTTCTATTAGGCTTATGTTGGCAGATATATCTTTTATGTGTTCTTTGTTATCTATTCCAGAGATTACTGTTTTTGCCCATGGTTCTAGTTCTTCTCCGGTATATAAAAATAGGTTTGCTTCTTCAATATATATTATATCTTGTGGTGTTGGTTCAAAATCGTGTATTTCTACTCCTGGAGAAAGCAACATAGATACATTTGCTTTGTCACCTGCTACTTCTTTAGTTAAATCATATATTGGATATATACTTGTTATAATATTTAATTTACCATTATTTTTAAGTGTTGGGTTTGTTTTTGTGTTAAATATTGTGATTATTCCAAGTATTATAATTATTAAAATTATTAGTGATATTAAAAGTTTTTTCAAAGTTACTCCTTTTAGTTATGATAATATTCTTCACCTATAAATGTATATGGTATATCTAATATATTTGATATATATAAATCATAACTTGATACATTTTTCTTGTTGCCAAGGAAATAGATTCCTGTATATGCTGGATTTTCTATCTCACTTCCATCTATATTTTTTAATGTTATTTTATTTCCAGACAAATCTACTAAATCGTATTCTATGTTACTTGGGAATCCTGAATTGTTAAAATTAACTTTTGCTGGTAAATTGGCGCATAGTATAATACCTTTATCAAGTAATAATGGGTTTATATATGAATACTCTATAGTATTTAGTATTTGATTAAATTCTTTATCTATAATTATATATTTGTCATTTTCGTTTTTTACGATATAAGCATCATCTAATACAAATATGTCTTTATAGGTTGGAGATATTTGATTTCCGTTTTCGTCTGCAAAATATATGATGTTTTTATCGTAATCTTTTATTAAGATATATTGGTCATAAAATTCTAATATTTGAATATTTCCTTCAAATTCTACTCTTTTTGTTGTTTGAGTATACCAACCTTGTATATTTTCTGATGATTTATAAAAAGGTAAATAGCCGTTACTGTAGATATATAGCTTGTTTGAATCAAATTTTAAGTAATCACAATCTATACTTACTTTAGTTGTAGGATTGTCTTGTTTTATAAATTCGTATCTGTTTTTTCCTCCTGTTTGTGATACTGTTACATATATATCGTATTCGTCGTTAAATTTATATCTATATGGGTATCCTTCATATGATTCGATATAATTCATATTGCTGGTTTCTATTTCGTACAGTTTATCTGAAATTTTGCCTTTTTGGTTAAATGTAGTTGAATATAATTCTTGAAATTTTTCTAATTGTTTTTCATAGTCATCTATTGATATTTCTGTTTTAAATGTTAATACTTCTCTTTGATTTTTTAAAATAATTGAGCTTGTATTTTCTTTAGAAACTAAAGCTATATCAAACTTTTTGTCATATTGAGAAATAGTTACGAATGGTGAGGCGTAATCATATTGAAAATCAATTTTTGTTTCTCCGGTTACAATTAATATATCCCCATTTGTTATTTCTTTCTACGTTTATATAGAATTCTGAGTCTTCTGGTAACATACTAATATTTTTGAAGTAGTCTTCTTGATATTCTATATAACCTTTATTTTCTTGTTTAACTATTTTTATTACTCTATCTTTATATGTAAGGATGTTTAAGCCTAGAAGTCCTATTGCAACTATTACTACACTAGTTATAGCCATATATGTCATATTTATTGCATATAACATGTTTTCTCTTAAAACTTGTATTTCTATCAAAAGTGAAGCTAATATATATAGAACTCCTATATATGAAATATCTATATAATATGCTATTGATGATGCTATTGCTAAAAGATATGAAAATAGTAGAATCTTATCTTTTCTGTTGAATATCATTGTTATAAAGTTTATTATTGCTACAGCTATTAATATAGCAAAAATAAAACATTTTACTTCTTTTATTACTGAAAGTTCTTGCACTGTAGCAGTATTCTCATTTGGCATATATAATCTAAATAAAAGCATTACTGCTCCAAATAGAAAGTTCATACCTCCTACTATACTATTTATGAGTTTACTTCTCATTAGTTAAAGCTCCTTCTTTTTCTTTTGTTTCTTCAATTTTTTTATCTAATCGTGTTATCCCGTACATTAATAATCCTGCTATTACTATTATTATGGCTCCGATTATTCCTTGTCCGATACTTGTAAATTCAGGGATGAACATTATTAATGAAGTTATTGAAAAGCCTATTATTGCATAATATGTCATTCCATAAAACTTTTTGAAAAGATATGTTATCATTCCTGCTGTTGTTAAAGCTAATGCTATATATCCTATTCCAAAAGGTATTATTATAGCTAGGTTTAAGCTTGTAAATCCTTTTAAAATTGGTGCTAAAACACCTAGATAAATTAGTATATGTATTGTTGTCATTCCTGGCATTACAGCTCCCCATGAATATATGGCTCCATATATAATTAATTCTATTGTACTTAGATATGTTACTTCTGTTCCGGCTTTGGTGTTATTAGCAATTGCGGTACATATTATTGTGATTATTAATGCAATAATAGTACTTATTAGATATTTCTTTTCAAATCCTTTTTTATTCGCTACGGTAAATAATGTAGGTATTCCTCCTATTATAATTCCTAAAAATGCGCATCTTGTAAAGGCATTATATTCATTTAATAAAAATCCTACTAGATTTGCACAACAGGCTGCACTTATAGCAATTCCTAATAATATTGGCCATATATATTTTAGATTTTCTTTAAAGTTTTTAAATGGGTTTGATATTATTTCCATACATCTATCATAAATTCCTAGTACTATGGCAAAAGTTCCAGCACCAGCTGTAAGTGCTGCAACTCCAATTATTAACCCTTTTATAAATTTAGTTATATTTTCTTTCATAAAATTTTTCCTTAACTTATGTATAATTTATTTTGTAATATATATTCTTCTATTTCTTTTGTTACTAAGTTACTTATACTTTCTTTGTTTTTTATTTTTTCTCTTATATAAGTTGAGCTTATTTTCAAATTTTCTGAATTTTTCATATATATTATATTTTTTTGTTTAATTGATATTTCTTTTTTATCTTCTCTTTGAAATACAATATATTGATATTTTTGAAGTTCCTCATAATTTTTCCAGGTGTGCATTTTTTTATAATTATCTTCACCTAGGAAAAAGACAATTTCATCATTACTGTAATTTTCTTCTATAATCTTAAATATGTCTATTGCGTTTAATTTTTTTTCTATATTTTTTTCTATATCTAATACTTGTATTTTGTTGTTTTGACAAATCAGTTTAAGCATTTCTATTCTTTTTTCTATTGGAAGAAGGTTTGGCTTTTGATAATAGTTGTTTACAGGAACAAAATATACTATATCAAACTTGTAGTCGTTTAATGCTTGATTTATTAGATTGTAGTGAGCAATAGTAGGAGGATTAAATGATCCTCCAAAAAAACCTAATTTCACTTTGTGATACCTCTTATTTGTTTAATACTTTTTTAAATTCTTTGAATATTTCTTCATGTATATCGTCAATTGTTCTTAATTTTTCTTCTTTTATACATTGTATTTCGCACCAATCATAATCTTTTGCAACATCACAGGCTGCATTATAACTATCGATTATATGTTGACTATCTTTTTCATGTATGTCTTTTTGCATATTATGTGTAAATTTATTTTCCCTGTTTTTTATCAATTCTAAGCTATTTTTAGGAGGCATATTTAAGAAAAATACTTTGTCTGGTTTTGGTATTTTATAAATATTAAATTCTAAGTCAAATAACCAATCTAAAAATTTTTTTCTTTCAGTTTTGTCTTTTATTTTTCCTGCTTGATGGACCATATTTGCTGTTGTATATCTATCTGCTAATATGATTCCTCCATCATTGTAGTATTTTTCAAAAACTTTTTTAAATGTGGCATACCTGTCTGCTGCATAAAAAGTTGAAGCTACATATGGACTAACATCGTTTGCATGTTCTCCAAATTCTCCAGATAGGTACATTTTTACTAGTGATGATGAAGGACTATCATAATTTGGAAAAGATACTTCCATATATTTTATGTTTTCTTTTTCTAGTCTTTCTTTTAGTTTGGCAAATTGTGTTTGTTTTCCACTTCCGTCTGTTCCATCTATTACAAATAATTTTCCCATATTTATACCTCTATTTTAATTTATTTTATTCTTTCAAATAATGCTTGTATATCTTTGCTTGCAACATTTATTTCTTTTTCAATATATATTGGTTCCCATGTTGGATTTTTTAAATCTAAGTAATTTCTTATTTTGCTGGTTGTTTCAGGCATTATTGGTTCAAATAAGTTGCTTAGGTTTGCTATGATATTAGTACAAGTAAATATTGTGTTTATGAATTCTTCTTCATTTTCTTTTACTTGTTTCCATGGTTCTTGAGAATCATAGTATTTATTTGCAGCTTCAACTAGATTCATTATTTTATTTGTTGCTTCTCTAAATTCAAGTTTTTCGATTAGGTTACCAACTTCTGTATAGGTGTTTTCTATAAGTTCTTTCATTTCTGGATTGATTGTTCCTAATTTTATTTTTTCTAATCCTTTGAATTTAAGAGTTCTATTTACTAGATTTCCAAATTTATTTAATAATTCACTATTGTGTGTTGCTGTAAAATCTTCTGGTGTAAAATTTGTATCCTTTTTTTCTGGTCCATTATTTACTAGGTGAAATCTTAGAGAGTCTATTGGATATATATCTAATGCTTCTAATGCTGTTATTCCTATTTTTTTGCTTTTAGAGAATTTTTGATCATTATAGTTTAAATATTCTGTTGATACTATTGTGTCTACTAAATGATAGTTGTCTTTTTGACCAAGAAGTAATGCGTTTAATATTATGCTATGGAATACTATATTGTCTTTTCCATGGCACATATATATTTTATTATTGTGACCTTCTTTCCAAAAGTCTTCCCAGTTTAGTCCTTTTTCTTCACAAACTTTCATTGTGTCTGTAAGGTATCCTAGAACAGCGTCTATCCATACATACATTCTTTTATCTTCATATCCTGGTATTGGTATTTCAACGCCCCAGTCAATATCTCTTGTTACAGCTCTATCTAATAATCCTTGTTTTAGATATTTTTCTGTTTCGTTTTTAGCATTTATTCTCCATTCGTGATTTACTTTTTTTGTATGTTCTTCAATTTCTTTTTGGAAGTCTGATAATTTTAGATATAGGATTTTATTGTCTTTTTGTATAGTGTTTGAACCGCAGACAATGCAATTTCCACCAATTAATTCTTCTTGAGTTGGAACATGAAGACAATTGTCACATTGGTCTCCTTTGGTTTCTTCACCACATTCTGGACATTTTAAAATAATTTCTCTATCTGCTAAGAATTTGTTACATTTTTCGCAGAAACATTGTGGTTCTATTTTTTCATATATATATCCATTGTCATATAATTTTTTGAATAATTCTTTAACTTTTTCTTTGTGATATTCTGAATATGTGTGAGAGTAAAGGTCGTATGAAAAATTTATTTTTTTAAAAAGTTCCTTGAATTCTTCGTCATAGTGCTCAGCTATTTTTTGAGGAGAAGTTTTTTCTTTTCTAGCTCTTTCTGTTATTGGTGTTCCATGACAGTCTGAACCTGAAACGAACATTACATTATCTCCAGTAAGTCTATAGTATCTTGCTAATATGTCTCCTGATATTAATCCTGCTATATGTCCTAAATGTAATGAACTATTTGCATATGGCCAGGCGTTTCCAATTACGATATTTCTATTCATTTTATTCTCTCCTTTTAGTATGGTTTTGATCTTGATCCTCTATAGTATTCTTCTTCGATTTCTTCGATTATATCTGATAGTGTTAAGTTTAGCATTTGTAGCAATTGTGCTCTTCTTGAATATAGGTCTGGTAATTTTCGTGAGTCGTCTGTAAAACTATCTGATATGTCTGGATTATAAGAATCACTTTCTTTATGTTTTGAAAGGTCTTTATTTGTTGGTTGGTAATGGCTATGTGTGTAATGTTTATTGGCACATCTTTCGTCATGGCCAGTTACTCCTTCTATTTCTCTTATTTGCATTTCTACGTCTTTTAGTTCTTCTAATATTGACATTTTTGAAGATATATCATCATATGTTATTGAAACATTTGATGCATCACTTTTGTCTATGTTTTCATCTTCTTGGATAATGTCTGTTTTTTTATTTTCTCCATTATTACTTTCCATATATACACTTCTTGGATATATACTTCTTTGATGTACTTTGTCAAAAATTGCATTTCCATTTTCTCTGTTTTCAATAATAGAAAGGTCAGTATCTCCAGAAAATCCTACAAAAAGTAAGTGATTTGAATCATCATCTTTGCTTTCTCCGGCTCTTCTAATTTGAAAAAGATTATATCTTTCTTCGTTTGGGTTTGTTTTTCCAGCTTTAATTTCTCCTGCTTTTATATATGTGTCGTGGTTATGAGCTGTGTCTTTTAAAAGACTAGCTACTTGTTTTGCCACTGGTGTTGCTTCAAAGCCTTGAATTTCTATTCTTGTTCCATCATCTTTTTCTTCCATAACTTTGAAGTTATTGTTTTTAAGTCTGATAATTAATGGTTTTGAATTTTGTGTTAATGAATCATTAAAGAGTTTTGATCCACCTTCTCTGTCTTCTATTCTTATTACACTAAGCACATCTTCAGGTTTTTCACCTAATTGTTTTGCAATCTCTTCTTTTTCTAGTTCTTCTTTTGTTCTTTCTGCTCTTTTTTCCTTTAATGGAACGATTTTTAAATTACCGCCTCTAAGGTTTGTTGTTTCTTCTTGTTCTTCTGGCTCTAATTCTTTTATTGCTAAGCCTTCTGAAATTGATAGTAATCCTATTTGTTCGAATGGTTCTAAGCTTTTTTGAAAATCTTCATCTAATGTTACTAAACCTTTTTCGTCTACTTCAGCAAGTTTTTCTAAGTTGGTTACCTTTAGTGAGCCATCTTTTGATGCAACTATCTCAATTCCTTTTTCTTTTAGTATAGCTATTTTTTCAGGGCTTATATCTTTTCTTATCATCTCTCTGATTGCTGCACTTTCAGAAATTTCTTTGAATGGTAGCATTTCTGCTGCTTCGCCTATTTCTTGTAATTCTAATCCATCTTGCATTAATGCAATGATATCTTCTTTTTCTAATCCTGTTCTTTGCATAATTTCAGTAATCTCGTCTGTATTATATCTTTTGGTCTTTTTACGCATTATATCTGTTTTTCCGTTTTTCTCTTGCATTACTAATAAATCAGGTATTTTTATACCGTTATCTACTATTGTTAAGTTGTTAATTCTTCTTAATTGGCTAAATTCTACATCTGTTCTATTTGTTTTTTCTAAGTAGTTAGACATTAATGATAGGTTTGTCAATTCTTCATCAGATTCGTCTAGATATTCATTTTTTAATAAACTTTTTCCCATTACTTTTTCCTTTCATTTGAGTTGCTTAGGATTTTTTTCATATGTATTTATTTTAACTTTTTCTCTATTAAATCAGCTAATTCTCTAGCTTTTTGTGTTATAAGTTTTTGATCTTCGCCTTCTATCATTACTCTTACTAATGGTTCTGTTCCTGAAGGACGTATTAGAACTCTTCCATTTCCAGAAAATTCGTCTGTAAGTTTTTCTATTGCTGCTTTGATTTCTGAATCTTTTTCATAATCATGTTTTTTCTCACTTGATACTTTTGCATTTATTAATACTTGAGGATATATTGTTACTACTTTTTTCGCTTCTGAAGGTAGTTGTTTTGACTCTAATAAAATTTGAATTAGCATTAAAGATGTTAGTATTCCATCTCCTGTTGGATTATAATCTAGATATATAATGTGTCCAGATTGTTCTCCTCCTAGGTTATATCCATTAGCTAACATTTCTTCTAAAACGTATCTGTCGCCAACTTTTGTTTGCTTGAAATTTATTCCGTTTTTTTCTGAATATTTATTTAATCCTAAATTGCTCATTACTGTAGCTACTAAAGTGTCTTTTGCTAACTTATTTTTTGATTTTAAGTAGTTTGAAGCAATTGCAAGCATTATATCTCCATCTATTTCTTCTCCGTTTTCATCTACTGCTAAGCATCTGTCACCATCTCCGTCATAAGCAATACCTAAATTATATTTCCCGCTTACTACTTTTTCTTTTAACATTCCTAGGTGTGTTGATCCGCAATTATCATTTATGTTTATTCCGTTTGGCTCATTGTTTATAATATCGAAGTTTATTCCTAATCTTTTATATATTTTTTCTGCTACTTTATATGTTGCTCCATTTGCAGTATCTATTAATACTTTAAAGTCTTCTGTTTTATTTTTGGTAATATTTTCGTGAAATATTCCTACTATAAAGTCAATATAGTCTTCTATCATGTTTTCAGCGTTTTCTGCTACACCAATTTTTTCTGCAACTGCTGTTAATTCAGTAAGTTTTTCTTCTGAATCCATTATTTCTTCGATTTCTTCTTCTAAATTATCTGGTATTTTCATACCTTTATTGCTGAAATATTTTATTCCGTTAAATTCAAATGTATTGTGTGATGCAGATATTACAACACTTGCATCTGCATTATATTTTTTTGTTAAGTATGCTACTGCTGGTGTTGGTATTACTCCTAATGTTTTAACATTAGCGCCATAGCTTAAAAATCCTGCTAACATAGCACTTTCTATTAATGTTCCTGATATACGTGTATCTCTTCCTATAAAAATTGTTGGTGCTTTTTCTGTATATTCTGATAATACTGATGCTCCTGCTTTAGCAACTTTAAATACTAGACTTGGTGAAAGCTCAGTATTGGCTATTCTTCTAATTCCATCTGTTCCAAAATATTTTCTCATAAAATAATCCTCCTTTTAGATGTTATTATTATACATATTAATTATTAGTTTTTCAAGTTTTTTTACTGTTTTCGTAACTTAAAAACACCCACAGATTTTGAACTCTGAGGGTGTTTTTTATTTGTTATTATTTCTCTGTTTTAGAGCTTGTTAATGCTCTTTCATTTTTTAATGTTTCTATTATTAGTTGTAGAATCCATACTACTGTAACTAATGTAGGTATATATGTTGATACTGGTATTCTTGCTATTACTATAACTGCTAATATAAAGCTTTGTGTTAAAATCATTTCGAAAGCTAATTTTACAGGAACAAGAATCCATGCATTTTTATATAATTTGTGATATTTAATTGCAAAGTATGCCATTAATATAGCTAAACTTATTGTTAATGGAATTATAAATGTTTTTAGCATATCATATAAAGATGCTTTTGCAACTGATGATAGTTGTACTTTTGATGTTGTTTCTGCTAATTCTTCAGCAGTATATTCTAAATTATATTTTTCTTTTATTTGTGTAATTAAATTGTTTTTTTCTTCGTCAGACATTTCTGATAGTGCTGTTACATTCATTTCTGTAAGTATTTTATCTTTTTTTATGTCATTTAGACTTAAATCTAATTGGTATTTTTCATTTAATTTTTCAAATAATTTATTTACATCTTCATCTGAAAATTTCTTTGAGTCTATTGCAACACTTGTTTTAAATAAAGTTGTTGTTCTGACTACTGGATGTCCGTTTACTGTTTGATTTACGATTGATTTTATATCTTTTATATTATAATTTGAACCTAGTGAAATTTCTAATCTTTCATGATTTCCATATAATGTGCTGTAATTAAATCCTTTTGTTTTTATGGTAATTACACCTATAATTACTGCAATTATCATTACAAAATATAGTACTTTTTTCTTCATTTTATTCAACTCCATTCTTTTTATTTTTTCTTAATAATAGCATTGCTACTAATACGGTGTATATAAATGTAATTATTCCCCATATTGCAACCATTCCAACTGATTGAAGATGTACATTTCTAGAGAATGCAAATACTATTATTGTTATAATAAATGGAATTATGTTTATTATAAACTTTTTACAAGCTTCTAATTGTTCGATTACTTTTTCTTTGTTTATTAGCATGCTTATTAATATATAGTTCATGATTGTTACTGTTAAAATAGCAGCTAATCCAGATAAAGTTAATGATACTACTGCAGCTCTTATTAATAATGAATGTATTGCAATAAATCCAATTTCTATAATTGTTGCTAATATTCCAATAGTTTTATATTTTGCAATTAATATTATTGATAAGATTGCTACTACCACTGCTAGTGCTATTGCTGCACATTTTAAGAAGTTTTCACCTGTATATGATTCTATAAATGTTCCTTTTGTTAAAGAATATTTTATTGGCATACTTTCTGTATTTAATTCTGAAGCAATAACTGCTGCTTCATTATATTTATCATTAAAGGTATCCATATTTTCTGTAGAAACATTTTGGCTTATTGGTATGAATAATTCTGTATAATTTCCTTCTGGTGAGAAATATGTTGTATATCTGTCTTCTCCATCTATTTGTACTGTTACTGTTTTTTGAGTAGCTTCTCCGTTTTCGTTCATTGTTTCTATATATTTTTTTGATATTTCATTTAATTTACTTAGTCCATCTTTTTTGAATTTTACAACTAGTCCAATATCATATGATGCATATTTTGATTGTGTAGACTGTGTTGCACTTGATTGTTTGTAATTTACTGTAACTGATTTTATTAAATCTTGTGATATTAGATTCTCTTTTGTATCTGTATCAATAAGTAAAAATGTTCCTTTATTTATTCCTAATGAGACAGTATAATCTGTTATGCTTTTATAAGGTACATCTACTGAAATTTCTCCATTTTCTTCATTTACTGTAACTGAATAATCTGTTATACCGAATTTTTTTAATCTTTCTGATATTACTTCTTTTGATTTTTTGTAATTATCTACATTTAATACGCTTGGATCATTTACTGGAACTTGTTTTTTAGGTGTTTCAGTTTTTTCTCCTTCTGTTTGGTTTTCTGTAGTTGCATTTGTGCTGTTTTCTGCATTTTCATCTTCTACTTCTTCAGTAGATGTATCTACTGAAAATACGAATGTTCGTATATTACTCAATTCTTTACTTAATGTGTAGTCTGGTAAAATATTTTTCCAGTTATTTAACTCTTTTTTTTGTATTCCTAAGAATGCAATTGCACTAACTAATATTATTAGTAGTATTACAAGTATCCTTGTTAGTATGTTTGTTAATGTTTTCTTTTTCACCTTTTGTTACCCCCTATAATAAATTGGTATCGTTTATAATTACTTCAAACCATAGACCTAAATATTTGGCTGCATATTTACTCATCATTGTTCTGTCCATAAAGATTTCGAAATAATCTAGTACTGGACACATTTTAGTATCAATTGTAAGGTCTAGTACTATTTTCTTATCTTCTTTGTCTATTCTTAATTTTGCATCGGTTACAGCATAATTAACTCTATCATGTTTGTCAAATAATGATATGTTAGTTTTACATACTCTACTTCTGTGTGCGTCTGATTTATCAGCAAGTATTATTGCTGCAGATATATCACTAACGGCTGTTCCAGATGATTCATCATGATTTCCTATTGCCATCATTATTTCTGTTCTTTCTTTTATGTCCATTCCCATGTCTTTTAATATGTTTCCAGCAATTATTGCTCCTGTATGGGCATGGTCAATTCTATTTATTGAATTTCCTAAGTCATGCATATATCCAGCAATTTCTGCTAATCGAATTCTATCTTCATCGTATCCAAGCGTTCTTAGTATTTCTCCTGCTCTTTGTGATACGATTGATAAGTGTCTATCTCCATGTTCTGTGTATCCTAATGCGTCTAGTTGTTGCTTTGCTGCTAAGATTAATTGTTTGACTTCTTCATTTTGTTTTACATCTTCTAGAGTTATTTTCACGCTAATTCCTCCTTGGTTTTCATTGTTTGATTTTATATTAAATATATAAAAATATCAACTATTTTTTGTAACTTTTTATATTGATTCCTACTACTCCTCCTATTGAGCCACAGATAAATGTTACAATTAGCATTATTAGTGAATATATGTTAATTTCAAAATTATGCATCGCTATGCTTGAAATTAAATATAATATCATAAAATATGTTGTTCCTACTAATCCTCCGTTTTATTAATCCTTTTTCATTGTTTTTTATCATTACGATAGATGTTGATATTAATATACTTATACCAGTTATTACCAAGATTGCTGGTGTTATTATTTTCTCTGGTATATTACTTGATGTTAATATTATTCCTAATATGTAAAATAATATTATACTTAGTATAAAACTAAATATTACTCCTTTTATGAAGCTACTTAAAAAATTATCTTCTTTCATATTTACCTCCAATTAATTTGATTGAAGGTTTTTGAGAAACAAAAACCCTTTTCATAATTTATATGAAAGGGTATTGTTTTTATGATTATTCTTCGTCAAAGCTATTTTCATCTTCATCTGTAAATTCATCATTTTCTATATTTTCTGGATTATTAAGTTTATCTAAATTATTTTGCTCTTCTTTAGCATTTTTTTCATAATCTTTTGCTGTTAATGGTCTGTGGTTTTCTATATAGTCTTTGGCTTGATCACTACCACTTATATATTCTTTTAATGTTAATAAGTCTCTATCAAGTTTATTAAAGAAATATTCTACCTCTCCATTACTTACCATATAATAGATGGCTGTGTAATATGTGTTTTGAATTACTTCTCCATCTGTACTTATTAATCCATATGAAATATTTCCTACAGCATTTTTTGCACTGAATACTAGTGCTGTAATATCGTTTGTTAGTGGAACTGTTATAGTTGGCATTGCTGCTGTATTTTGTATTATTTCTGCTGGATTTTCACATCCTATAGAATTATATCTTGTTGGTATTAAGCAGTATCCTTCAATATTATACATTCCATATAGATTATTTTTTACTACAGGAATACATTTATTGGCGATTACGTATTTACTTGTAATTCCTTGAGCATTGTACATTGACGCATCTTTAAGACCAATTTGATCATATTCTACTGGTATTATTTCTTTTCCGTCTGAATTTACAACTCCATATTTTGAATTTAGTTGTACTATATATAATTCTTTGCTAGCATCCATTAATGATATCTCGTCATATTTTAATTCTATTGTTGGTTTTTCTTCTCCTGGTTTTATCATTCCAAATTTATTGTTATTTGAAATAATATATTCTCCTATACTTTGGATATATTCTACTGTGTCGTATTTTGCACTTATTAATTCTTCATAACTTCCATTTATTATTTGTACAACACCATATTTTTGGTTTTTACCGACTACTGCTAATCCATCATATAAGCCTCTTTGATTTCTGAAGTTTGTTGTAAGTGTATATCCTTGGCTAGATAATGCTTCTCTGTATGAATTTACTAGTTCTTCAATTGGATATATTGTTATAATATTTTTTTCTGTTGTTATTCCCATGTTTAGACCTTTGCTAATTGCGTCTACTGGTGCATATAGCTTTTCATCTGCAAATTGAATAACATTATTTTCTACTGTAAATACTTCTTCTTCTTCTGTTAGCTTATCTTTGTTTTTTTCTTTTTTGCTATTTGCAACTAGTTTTAATTCGTCATTATATTCTTCAGTAACTTTAATGTATTTTGAAATTTTGTTTTCATTTGCAACAAAATTTACATACTCTCCACCATTATCAACATTACATTTGTCTTTACTTTCATCTAAGGCTTCTGTTTCTGTATAGATTCCTTTATTGTATTTATATCCTGCTAATGTTGTTAATGTTTCTATACAGTAATATACTTTATTATCTGGTGTTATAAGAATTATTGGTAATTCTTTTCCATTGTATATCATTGTTTTTTGTTGATACAATCCTTGATCTGTCGATATATCTGTTGTTGTTGTTTTGTATGCTACGTTTTTATATACGATTTTTGTTTTTTTATTATCTAATCCTATTAGAATGAATAAAACAATTAATATTACAACAAATAGTATTAATGTTGCAATTATTCCTACTAATAGTATTTTTTTCTTTTGATCTACTCCATCCATTTTTTTGAATTTATCCTCCTATTTGGTATATCCATATTTACGATAAAATTCATCTCTGAAGTTTGCTAAATTATCGTTTTCTATTTCTATTCTAACCTTATCCATTAAGCCTGTCAAGAATTTTATGTTGTGTATTGAAAGCAGTCTTATACCTAAAATTTCGTTTGTTTTAATTAAGTGTCTAATGTATGCTCTTGTATAATTTTTACAGGTATAGCAGTCACATTCTGGGTCTAATTTTGAAAAATCATGTTCATATGTTCCATTACGTACAACTACTTTTCCTTGAGATGTTAGTGCTGTTCCATGTCTTGCTATTCTTGTTGGTAATACACAATCACACATATCTATTCCAGCTATGGCAGCTTCTATTAAATAATCTGGTGTTCCTACTCCCATCAAATATCTTGGTTTATTTTCTGGCATAAGAGGTGTTGTATATTTTAGTATTTCTAAAAATTCCTCTTTTGGTTCTCCTACGCTTATTCCACCTATAGCATATCCTGGGAAATCTAGTTTTATTAAATCTTCGGCACTTTGTTTTCTTAGATCTTTATAAAAACCTCCTTGAATAATTCCAAAAAGTCCTTGGTCTTTTGATCTTGTGTGTGCTTTTTTACATCTTTCTGCCCAACGAGTTGTTCTTTCCATAGATTTTTTTGTATATTCATATGTTGATGGATATGGACAACATTCATCAAATGCCATTGCTATGTCTGCTCCTAATGCATTTTCTACTTCTATAGCTTTTTCTGGTGATAGAAACTTTTTGCTTCCATCTAAGTGTGATTGGAATTCTACGCCTTCTTCTGATATTTTTCGTAATTGACCTAAACTGAAGACTTGAAATCCTCCACTATCTGTTAATATTGGTCTATCCCAGTTCATAAAACTGTGTAGTCCACCTGCTTCTTTTACTAATTCATGTCCTGGTCTTAGAAATAGGTGATATGTATTTGATAGTATTATTTGAGCATTTACTTCTTTTAATTCTTCTGGTGTCATTGATTTTACTGTTGCTTGTGTGCCAACTGGCATAAATACAGGGGTTTGTATATCTCCGTGTGGTGTATGTATTACTCCTCTTCTTGCTCCTGTTTGTTTGCATTGATGAAGCAATTCGTATGTTATTGCTGGTTTGTTTTCCATTTTTTTCTCCTTTTTATATTTATGAAATAAACATTGCATCGCCAAAGCTAAAAAATCTATATTTTTCTTTTACTGCTTCATTGTATGCATTTAGAATAAATTCTTTTCCTGCTAATGCAGATACTAACATTAGTAATGTAGATTGTGGTAAGTGAAAGTTTGTTATTAAGGCATCTAGGCATTTAAACTTATATCCTGGATATATGAATATTTTTGTGTCTCCTTCTGTTTCTTTTACAAAACCTTTTTCGTCGGCTATTGTTTCTAAAACTCTACAAGAGGTTGTCCCTACAGCTATTACTCTGTGTCCGCTTCTTTTAGCATTATTAATCTTTTCTGCATCTTCCTTTTTAATATAAAAATGTTCAGAATGCATATCATGTTTTTCAACTTCTTCTTCTTTCACAGGTCTAAAAGTTCCTATGCCTACGTGAAGAGTGACATTTGCTATTTGTATTCCTTTTTCTTTGATTTTTTCTAATAAGTCATTTGTAAAATGTAATCCTGCTGTTGGTGCAGCTGCTGAACCATCAAATTTAGCATATACTGTTTGGTATCTATCTTTTTCTTTTAATGTTTCGTGTATATATGGTGGTAATGGCATTAAGCCTATTTTATCTAATATCTCATTAAAAATCCCTTTATAATGAAATTCTACTTTTCTTGTTCCGCCTGGCATTGTATCTAAGACTTTAGCTTCTAGTAATCCGTCTCCAAAAATTACTTTTGTTCCTGTGTGTAGTTTGTTTCCTGGTCTTACTATTGTTTCCCAAATATCTTTTTCTATATTATTTAGTAGTAGAAATTCTATGTTTGCTCCTGTTTCTTTTTTTCCATATAATCTTGCTGGTATTACCTTTGTGTTATTTCTTACTAGGCAATCTCCTGGTTGTAGATAGTCTATAATATCTTTAAATATTTTATGTTCTATTTCATTTGTAGTTTTATTTAGTACCATTAATCTAGAACTGTCTCTGCCCTCAATTGGTACTTGCGCTATTAGATTTTCTGGTAATTCATAATTAAAATCAGATACTTTCAAAATTTTACTTCCTCTCTATTAGTCACTTGTTATTGTTATATAGTTTGACTGTGTCATACTATTTTGCTCTTTTTGATTTAACATTGTTTTAAAGTTTTCTATAATTTGTGCTGCAATATCAATTGGATTATGTGGTGTGTTTTCAAATTCTATTTCTTCTGCATATTCAAAATCGCTTGCATGTACAGGTTTGGTTGTATATACTATTTTATCTAATCCTGTTTTTCCTTGATTAGAGTCTATGTTGCATTTCATATAGTCTTCATACCATTGTTTTAGTCCTGATTTTGCTTGGGTTTGATATCCAAATTTTTCGTTGTCATGTAATGCTGGAAATACATACTCTTTTTCGTTTAAGTTTCTTTCTAATGAATGTAAGAATTCATGTATAAAAACTTCTTCTGGAAATATATCATTTCTTATGTCATATTTATACATTGTACTGTTTTTTAAATCGTTTGGCATTCTTATATTTGAAAAACCTATGTTGTCATATCTCATACTTCCTAATCCTATCCAGTCATTTACTGGTATTTCTGAAATAGTGTCTCCCATTCGTATTCCTATGAATATATGGTCATATTCATTGTTTTTTATGTATTGATTTATTAATGGTTTTACGTCTCTTGGAGAAACATAATAATAATTTTCTTCATCATATGATAGTGTTGTTATTGGTTCTGATATCTCGATTACTTCATATGTTGCTGTCATTTCTCCACTTGATAGTGTGTTACAAGATTCACAAAATCTTTGAATATTTGATTTTAGTAATTCTTTGTCTTCTTTTGTTAATGAATATTTATAAGTTTTTCCGTCAATTTCTGTATTTATTGTGTCCATTAAAAAACATGCTACATTCCAGTTTGTTGTTGTGTCTTTTACTCCTTTTTCTACATGAATATCTGAAAACCATGCTTTTCCTTTAGAATATCCATCATATCCACCTAGTCTGAAGCTTATGTCTAGCTTTTCTTTTTCTTTACTGTCTACTAGTAAAGTTATTTCTTGCCAGTCTGTTGTTCCTTGTATTGGAATAGTTTGTTCTGCTGTTCCCATTATACTTATACATGCTCCTGATGTTTCTGGTTTATCACTTTCTACATTTTCTGTTTTTACCATGCATTTTATTTTATATGGTGTATTTTTTTCTACTGGTATTTCTTTAAAAAATAGTGAGTCATTGAAATCTTCGTTTTCTATGCAATAACTTTTCTTTTCATTATATTTTTGTTTTGAATCTCTATAAAAAGATGTAGCAGCTTTTTTTTCATGTGCTTTTATAAAGTCGTTGAAATAGTATTTGTTGTATATTGTTATTATTGTAGCTATTAATATAATAATTATAGATGTGCTTATTATTTTTCCTATCCATTTACTCATATTTTATTTATTATCTCCTCAATTGAATTTTCTAAATCTTTTATACTACTATTGTTGTGTATGATGAAATTTGCCTTTTGGGTGTAAAATTCGTTTTTGTTTTGAATTTCTAATCTTTTTTGTGCTAATTCTTTTGTTATATTATCTCTTTTACAGATTCTTTCTATTTTTTCATTATCGTCTGCTATAACTGCTATTACATAATTGCAGATTCCTTCCATTTTTGCTTCATATAATAAAGGTACATCTATAGCTAGATATTTATAGTTTTCTTTTTTGTAGTTTTCAATTTGTTTATTTATTTCGTCAACTACATATTTAAATGTTAATTTGTCGAGTGCTTCTTTTTTTTCTTTGTTGTTATAAATTATTGTTGCAATTTTTTTTCTGTTTAATTGGTTGTTTTCTTTTAGTGATTCTTTTCCAAATAAATTTACTATTTCTTTATAGTATTCTGTTGATGTATCATTGCTTAATTTTTTTGCTTCTGCATCTGCATCTATGATTATAGTGTTATATTTGTCTGTCAGTATTTTGCTTAATGTGGTTTTTCCACTTCCAGATGGGCCAGTTATTCCAATAACTTTCATTGATTATCTCCTTATAATGTAGTTATAGCATTTCTTGCTAGTTCGTCACATCTATTATTATATTCGTTATCACTATGTCCTTTTACTTTTATAAATTCTACTTTGTGTATTTTAAATAGTGAATATAATTCTTGCCATAATTCTTGATTTTTTACTGGCTTTTTATCTGCTGTTTTCCAGTTGTTTTTTTGCCAGTTGTAAATCCAACCATTGTTAAATGCATTTACTACATATGCACTATCACTATATACTTTTGCATTGCATGGGAATTTCAGTAGTTTTAGTGCTTCTATAACTGCTGTTATTTCCATTATATTGTTTGTTGTATTTGGATTTCCTCCAGATATTTCTTTTTTATTTCCTTTGTACATTAAAATAGAGCCCCAACCTCCTGGTCCAGGATTTCCTGAGCATGCTCCATCTGTATATATTATTACTTCTTCCATAATTTTCTTCCTTTAGAAATAAGTTTATTTAGCTGCTTAAATGTTTGCGATTTAGCTAATTTTATGGTATTATATCAATAATTCGTAATTTATACAATATTATAATATTAAGAAAATATATTTATGTTTATTCTATATCAGTATTATATATTATTTTCTTACGCCGCGTAGCGACCAAATGGAGCAATCTTTGATTGCGTAATGCGATTTGAGCAAGTTACAAATGAAATTTGTATAAAAACTTGCGAAGTGCAAGGCTAAGGAAATAATATATAATACTGATATATGCTACTCCTAATATGTTTTCGTTGGAGTTATTATGTCATATAAAGTTCTTTCTATAGTATCTGAATATAATCCTTTACATAATGGTCATATATATCATTTAGAGGAATCAGTAAAATTAATTAAACCTGATATTAAAGTTGCTATCATTTCTGGCAACTTTGTTCAACGTGGCGAACCAGCTATTTTAAATAAATGGAAACGTGTTGAACTGGCTTTAAAAGCTGGTTTTGATTTAATTGTTGAACTTCCTTGTGTTTATGCTATTTCAAGTGCTGAAAACTTTGCTGATGGAGCCATGAAAATTGCTAATGCAATAGGATCTTCTTATATTTCTTTTGGAAGTGAATGTGGAAATTTAGATAAATTAAATACTCTTTCCAGATTAATTATAGATAATGAAGATACCTACATTTCTCTTGTTAAAGAAAAAATATCAGAAGGATTTTCATATCCTAAAGCTCAAGAACTTTCTATTGATGAATTATTTGGTGATGATTTTAAAAATTTATGCAAATCTAACAATATTTTAGGACTTGAATATTTAAAATCTTTAAATAGATTAGGTTCTTCTATTATTCCTATTACTATTGAAAGAAAAAATTCAAACTTGCTTTCTTCTTCTGATATTAGAAAATTAATTAGAGATAATAATTTTTCTAATATCTGTAATGTTGTTCCTGATTTTGTTTTTGACTTTTTGAAAAAAGAGGATTTAATTTTATCTTTGAAATCTTTTGAAAAAGAGTTGTTTTATATTTTGAGGACATGTGATTTAGAATACCTGAAAAATATACCTGATGTTCCTGATAACATGATTACTAATTTAAAAAGAGTGGCTAGTAATAGTAATTCGCTTGAATCTTTGATATCTGATTTAAAAAATAAGAGTATTACTCAAGCTAGGATTCAAAGAATTCTACTTTATATTTTGATGGGTATTACTAAAAAAGATATAAATACTTCTAAGAACGTTACTCCATATATACGAATACTTGGTATGAATAATGTTGGTAAAACGCTTTTACCTGTTATTTCTAAATCTTGCAATGTAATTACTTCTGTTAAAGATTTTGAAACTAAGTGTAATGATGGTGATTTGCTTAATTTGTTGGATATTGATAAAAGAGCAACTGATATTTATACTTTGGCTTATTCTTCTTTTTCTAAAGCAAATTTAGATTATACTACGAAAATTATTAGCTTGAATTAATATTTGAAAGGATTTATTATGCAAAAATTAATTGTTGAGCCTAAATTTAATGGTAAGAAATTAAGTAATTTTTTATATGCACATTTTAATGGTTTGTCTTCTTCTACATTGTATAAGGCTCTTAGAAAAAAAGATATTCGTATTAATGATGTTCGTATTAATGAGGATGTGATTGTTCACGAGTTTGATACTATAGCAATATATATTATAGATGATTTGTTATATAAGCATTTTGATATAAAAACTGTTTTTGAAGATGATAATATTTTAGTTGTTTATAAACCAGCTGAGTTAGAAGTTGTTGATAGCAGCTCTGGTGATTCTCTTACTAATATTTTGTCAAAAAAATATTCTTTTATCAAACCTTGTCATAGATTGGATCGTAACACTACTGGTCTTGTGTTGTTTGCAAAAAATGACAATGCTTTAAATATATTACTTGATAAGTTTAAAAATAAAGAAATTAAAAAATTTTATAGGTGTGATGTTGTTGGAATTATGCCTAAGAAACAAGAATTGCTTAAAGCTTATTTATTCAAGGACAATAAAAAATCTTTAGTGTATATTTCTGATGAACCTAAAAAGGGTTATCTTGAGATTTTGACTAGATATACTGTGACTTCTGAAGATAAAAAGAAAAATACTTCTACTTTAGAAGTTGAAC
Source organism: uncultured Clostridia bacterium (assembly GCA_948852945.1). Lineage (GTDB taxonomy): Bacteria > Bacillota > Clostridia > TANB77 > CAG-508 > UMGS1994. Next base: position 48,825 of record CAQPBJ010000014.1, read on the forward strand.
TGATTACAGGTAGAACTCATCAGATTAGAGCACATTTGGCTCATATTGGACATCCTATAATTGGTGATGGTAAATATGGAATTAATGAGATTAATAAAAAGTTTAATGCTAAGTTTCAAAGGTTAGAAAATTATAAATTAATTTTTGATTTTAAAACTGATTCTGAAATATTAAATTATTTGAAAGGTAAGGTTATTGAAAATAAATAAAGAGCATATGATACTTGTGCTCTTTATTTATTTTTCAAATATACTTAAGACTTTAGCAACTGCATAAATTATGCTGGTGCATTTATTTTTAGCGAATGATTTTCCTAATGCCTTTCCGCCTACTGTCATAGATGCTACTAGCGCACTCATTAAAAATTGTATATCAAAACTTAATCCTAATTTTTGTGTTATTTTTAATGTTATTATTGCACTTATAGCTCCACTAAGTACTCCTGCTATATCTCCTATTACGTCAGCACATACGTTTGATACTTTTGGTGCAGACCTAATTAACTTTATTGCTGTTTTTGCTCCTTTTACTTTTTTAGATGCCATTGCATGAAATTCTTCTTCTGTTGCACATGTTACTGCAACTCCTACTAAGTCAAAAAGGATACCTGTTAGAATTACTGAAACTAATATTAGTATTGCAGGTATTAGACTTAATTTATCCATTGCTGTTGTTGATATGTATGAAAAAAGCATGGATAATAAAAATGTTACTATGAATATTGTTATAAACCATTTTATAGCTTCATTCTTAGCATTTTTTTCTTTCTTTTCTTTCATGTTTTTTCCTTTCTTTTGGTATTGTATGTTTTACTTTTTAGAATTTTAACATATGTATTTTTTTATGTCAAAACCTTATAAATTAATAAAGAACTTACTTTAAATAAGTACTTTCGCTTACTTAAAGTAGGTTCTTTTCTATATTACGCTATAATTTACGTTTTTGTGATGGTAGAAATTTAAGTAAATTTTACGGTTTAAGGTCTAGCAGAATTTCTCTA
>CAQPBJ010000015.1 GCA_948852945.1 uncultured Clostridia bacterium
CAAATAAAATAACAGTAGTAAAAAGAGACGGAAAAAAAGTAGAATTTAATAAAGCCAAAATAGCAATAGCAATTAAAAAGGGTTTTGATAGCATAAAACTACAAAATGGTGAAAATAAATATAGCGAAAAAGATATAAATAAAGTATTAAATAATGTACTAAATAAAATATATACACAAAATCCAGAAAAAATAAAAATAGAAGAAATACAAGATTTAATAGAAGCATCACTAAAAGAAGAGAAATACATAGACGTATTTGAATCATTTACAACCTATAGAGAAAGAAGAAACCAATCAAGAAAATTCTTTTTTGATGAAAAGAAACAACATAAATTTTTAAAAGCAATAGAAAACTTAAGTTTAAACTCAGCAATGCATGAAGAGGAACCAGCAAGAGACACATGTACAGCAATGGGAACAATGCTGAGGTATGGTCAAACAATATCTAACGAATTCTCAAAGTCATATTTAATAAAAAGAAAATATGTAGATATGCATGAAAGTGGAGAATATTATATTCATGACTTAAACTATTATCCAATGGGAACAACCACCTCTTGCCATATAGATTTAAACAAACTATTTAAAGACGGATTCTCAACAGGAGATGGATTTTTACGTGAACCAAACAATATAATGACATATTCAATCTTAACAGCAATAGCAATACAAGCAAATCAAAATGATCAACATGGAGGACAAAGTATACCAGCATTAGACTATTACTTTGCACCAGGAGTAGTAAAAACGTTTAAAAAAGAATTCATGCAAACAGTATATGATTTTCTAGATTACTCAGATTTCGGAATATTTGCAGCAGTAAACGGAATGGAAAGAGAAGTAGAAAAAATAACGACAATAGATTTCGATATAGCAATATTCGATGCATATTGTAGAGATTCAGAACAGTTAAAAAGATTTTTCAGAATAGCATACAATAAAGCATTAAAGAAAACAGAAAGTACAGTATATCAAGCAATGGAAGCACTTATACATAACTTAAATACAATGCGATCAAGAGCAGGTGCCGTACTTCCAAATTCTACAGTAAATTTAGGTACAGCTACATCACCAGAAGGAAGAATGATAATCAAAAATTATTTGTTAGCATTAGAAGCAGGAATTGGAAAAGAACAGATGCCACTATATCCTAAAACAATTTTTAAAGTTAAGGAAGAAGTAAATTATGATAAAAAAGATCCAAACTATGACTTATTCCAATTAGCGTGTAGAGTAGATTCAGAAAAACAATTATTATCATTCTCATTTTTAGATGCACCATTTAATAAAAAGGGATATGAACAAAACGATGAAGATACAGAAGTAGCATATATGAGCAGTTCAAGACGTATTTACGAAAACATTATAGACAAATCCAAATCAAGCTCAATAGGAAGAGGAAACTTATCAACAGTAACTATAAACTTACCTAGATTAGGATTGAAATATGGAATTCTAAGAAATGAAAAAATAGATTTAACAGGATTTTTTGAAGATTTAGATTCAAGAATGGAAAAAGTAAAAGAATTATTACTTGAAAGATATGAATTTCAAGCAGATAAAAGGGTATATAATTTTCCATTTCTAATAGGTCAAGGAAACTGGCTTGACAGTGAAAAACTAAAGCCAGCAGATAGACTAAGAAGAGTAAATAAACATGGAACATTGGCCATAAGTTTTACAGGATTAGCTGAATGCCTAATAGCATTAACAGGAAAACATCATGGACAATCACATGAAGCTCAAGAATTAGGACTAAAAATTGTCAAACACATGAGAGAAAAAACAGATGAATATACAGAAAAAACAAGTTTAAATTTCGTATTATATGCATCACAGGGAAGAAGCTCTAATGAATATTTTATAAGTATTGATAAATCTATATACGGAAAAATAAAAGGAGTGACAGACAAAGAAAAATACACAAGAGGATTTGCAATGCCAGAAGATTATAATGTATCAGTTAAAGATCTGCTAGAAATAGAATCACAATATCATAGTTTAACTAATGGAGGACATTATACAAGAGTTGAATTAGCAAATAAACTAAAAGGAAATTCAGAACAATTTGAAAAAACAATAAAACTAATGAAAGAATCAGGAATAGGATTTGGAAAAATAGAATTAAATTAAAGTAAAAGAAATAAATTTATAATAGGAGGAATTAAAATGGAAGAAAAAAATAAGAAAGAAAACGAAAAAGCAATTGAAACTAAAGAACTAAAAAAGGAAGAAAAAAATAAGAAAGAAAATGAAAAAGCAGTTGAAAGTAAAGAATTACAAAAGGAAGAAAAACAAACAGTAAAAGAAAAAATAAAAGCAGGAATTAACAAAATAAGAACAGCAGATTCAAAAATTAAAAAATACATTATAGGAATAATAGTTGCAATATTGATTCTAGTAATAATAAGTAGAATATTTATAAATAGAAGTGCTAAATCAAGGGTAAAAGATGTAGCTGATGTAGCAGAAAATCTTGATGTAATTGGAGCTATCAATTTAGTAGATTTAGAAGGAATAGCAGCATTCTACAGTTGCTATGATTATGAAAAAGGTGAAATAGATTTAGATGACTTTGATGAAAAGTATGAAAACATAAAAAAGATAAACAAGAAAATAAAAAAAGAACTTAAAAAATGTAAGTATTCAGTAAAAGTAACAAACTCAAAGAAAATGTCAGAGAGCAAAAAGATAACTAGAGTAACCTGTGATTTAGAAGTAGAATATAAAGAAAACACAATAAAATTAAAAGGAATAAAAATATACACAATGAAAAAAGGAATAGAAAACTATATAGTAGGAATAGATCCAGAATCAATAGAAAAAATTGGAGAACAACTATATAAACAATCAGACGAACTAGAAGAAATTGGTGAAGAATTAGAAGAAATATTTGAAGAAGTACAAGATTTAATAGATTAAGCTATACGGTTGGCAAAAAAAGAACGTTTTCATTAACAATTAATGTCGATGAAAACGTTCTTTTTTATAAATTAACAAATTCAAAGTAAAACTCTTTTGATATCATCAGGACAAGCTGAATTAATTACAAGTTTCTCTTTACTTATAGGATGAATAAATTCAACTTTAGTAGCATGAAGAGCTTGTCTAGAAATTAAATCTGAACTTTTTCCATAAAGAGAATCACCAATAATAGGATGACCGATATATTTTGAGTGTACTCTAAGTTGATGAGTACGCCCAGTTTCTAAAGTAAATAGAACAACAGTAATATTTTTTAATCTTTGTAATACCTCGAAGTGTGAAATTGCAACTTCACCATCATCACGTACTTCACGTTCTATAATACTATTATCTTTTCTCGCAATAGGAGCATTAATGGTTCCAGAAGCTTTTTCTAAAATACCATCCAAAACAGCAATATAAGTTTTCTTAAAAGTACCGAGTTTCATTTGTTTTATCAAACATTCTTGAATATATTCATTTTTAGCAAAAATAACAATACCAGAAGTATCTTTATCTAAACGATTTACGGGCCTAATTTTTTTCTTTAAACCAATTTTTTCAAAATAGTATTTAACACCGTTTGATAAAGAATCTTCGTAATGTAAAATAGAAGGATGAACAGGGATACCAGCGGGCTTATCAACAATTAGTAAAAATTCATCTTCAAATAAGATATTTAAACTAATATTTGGATTAGATAAAATATTAGAAGAATCTTCTTCGAAATTTTCGACGATTTTTAAAACATCATTTTCTATAATTTTAGTATTAATAGAAACGGAAATATCATTTAAAAAAATAGATTTTTGATTTTTAAGTTTTAAAATAAATCTATCAGACATATTAAATTCATTTTTTAAAATCTGCTTAATTGATTCATCAGACTTTTTAACAATATAATTTAAATTCATTTAATCTCCACATATATATTAAAATCAATATAAATATTATATCACATAAAGTAAGCAGTACCAATATTTTGCTCAAATTATTAAAAAAATTTTGGTTGACTTATGAAATTCGATTTTATATAATGACAACGTGTGATATAAAAATATCTTAAGGAGGTTTATATGAACTTTATAGATATAGTAAAAGAAAAAGCAAAATCTGAAATAAAAACTATTTGCTTGCCTGAAGCAGAAGACATAAGAGTATTAGAAGCAGCAAGCAAAGTTGGAATTGAAGGTTTTGCTAAAATTATTTTAATCGGAAATAAAGAAAAAACAGAAAACTTAGCCAAAGAAAACAATTTAGACATTTCAAAAGCTACAATTATTGACCCAGAAAAGTCAGAAAAATATGAAGAGTATAGCCAAGCTTTCTATGAATTAAGAAAAGCAAAAGGAATGACAGAAGAACAAGCTAGAGAAACTTTAAAAGAGCCAATTTATTTTGGAACAATGATGGTAAAACAAGGTGATGCAGATGGATTAGTATCAGGTGCTGCACATTCTACATCAAACACATTAAGACCAGCGTTACAAATTTTAAAAACTGCACCAGGAACTAAACTAGTATCAGCATTTTTTATAATGGATGTTCCAAATTGTGAATATGGAGAAGATGGAATATTTGTATTTGGAGATAGTGGATTAAATGAAAATCCAGACAGTGATCAATTAGCAGAAATAGCAGCATCATCTGCCAAAAGCTTCGAACAACTAGTAGGAAAAGAAGCAAGAGTAGGTATGCTATCATATTCTACATATGGAAGTGCAAAATCAGAATTAACAGAAAAAGTAATAGAAGCAACTAAATTTTTAAAAGAAAGATATCCAGAAATTAAATCAGATGGTGAATTACAATTAGATGCTGCAATAGTTCCAAGTGTTGCTCAAAGTAAAGCGCCAAATAGCGAAGTTGCAGGAAAATGTAATACATTAATATTCCCAGATTTAAACGCTGGAAATATTGGATATAAATTAGTACAAAGACTTGCAAAAGCTGAAGCTTACGGACCATTATGTCAAGGAATAGCAAAACCAGTAAATGATTTATCAAGAGGATGTTCAGCAGATGACATAGTAGGTGTTGTTGCAATAACAGCGGTACAAGGTCAAAATAAATAAAAAGGAGAGCAAAAATGAAAATATTAGTAATAAACTGTGGAAGTTCATCATTAAAATATCAATTAATTGATATGGATGGAGAAAAACTTTTAGCAAAAGGAAACTTTGAAAGAATAGGAGAACAAGAAGCTTTTGTAACACATAAAGTAAATGGAGAAAAATATGTTACAAAAAGTCCAGTAATGGATCACGAGCAAGCATTAAAAATTGTTTTAGAACAATTAGTACATAAAGATTATGGAGTTATAAAAGATTTATCAGAAATAAATGCAGTAGGACATAGATTAGTACATGGTGGAGAAATATTCGACAAATCAGTAGTAATAAATGAAGAAGTTATAGAAAAATATGCTAGTTGCTCAAGCTTAGCACCATTACATAATCCAGCTACAATACTAGGAATAAGAGCATGTCAAAAAGAGATGCCAGGAGTTCCAATGTGTGGAGTATTTGATACAGCTTTCCACCAAACAATGCCAAAAGAAAATTATTTATATCCAATACCATATGAACTTTACGAAAAATATGGAATAAGAAAATATGGATTCCACGGAACATCACATCAATTTGTATCAAAAAGAGCAAAAGAAATAACAAGCAAAAAAGATGGAGATTATAAAGTAGTAACTTGCCATTTAGGACAAGGAGCATCAATCTGTGCAATAAAAAACGGAAAATCAGTAGATACATCAATGGGATTATCACCTTTAGGTGGAATAGCAATGGTAACAAGATCAGGAGATTTAGATCCATCAGTAGTTACAGAAATAATGGAAAGAGAAAATTTATCAGCAAAAGAAGTAAATACACTATTAAATAAAAAATCAGGATTATATGGAATAACAGGATTAGATCCAGATTTTAGAGAAATAGAAAAAGCATCATATGAAGCTGATAAACCAAAAGCACAAGTTGCAATAGAATTGTTTACAAAAACAATAGCACAATTTATAGCAAAATATGCAGTATCATTGAAAGGATTAGATACAATAGTATTCACAGGAGGAATTGGAGAAAACCAAATTAACATCAGAAAGAAAATATGTGAAAACTTAGAATGGATGGGAGTAAAATTAGACCTAGAAAAAAATAATGTAAGAAGTGAAGAAACAAAAATATCAACAGAAGATTCAAAAATAGAAGTATTTGTAATTCCAACAGATGAAGAAATGGTAATAGCAAGAGATACAAAAGCACTAGTAGAAGGAAAATAAAAATATAAGGAGGGTGCTATATGAAAGTTTTAGTACTAAACTGCGGAAGTTCATCATTAAAATGTCAATTAATAGACATGGAAAAAAACGAAAGAATAATGAAAGGACACTACGACAGAATAGGAGGTTCAAGATCATCTCTAAGATTTAATGTTAGAGGAGAAAAGACTGTAATAGAACACCCAGCAAGAGATTTTGAAGAAGCAATATCAGAAATATTGAGCTTGTTAGTAAGTGACAAATACAAAGTTATAAATAGCTTTGAAGAAATAGGAGCAGTAGGACACAGAATTGTACATGGTGGAGAAAAATTTAAAGAATCAGTAATAATAGATGAGAAAGTAATTGAAGCAATTAAAGAATGTATAACTTTGGCGCCATTACACAATCCAGCAGGACTTGCAGGAATAGAAGCATGTAAAAAATTATTGCCTAATGTACCAATGGTAGCAGTATTTGATACATCTTTCCATCAAACAATGCCAGAAAAAGCATTTATTTATCAATTACCATATAAATATTATGAAGATTACAAAATAAGAAAATATGGTTTTCATGGAATATCACACAGATATGTAGCAAACAGAATATCTGAAATGACAGGTAAAAAAGACTTAAAAGTAATCAATTGCCACTTAGGACAAGGAGCATCATTATGTGCTATTGAAAATGGAAAATCAGTAGATACAACAATGGGGCTAACTCCACTTGCAGGAGTACCAATGGGAACAAGATGTGGAGACGTTGACCCATCAATAATTCCAACTGTTATGAAATTATATGATATAAAACCAGACGAAATGTTAAGAATAATGAATAAAGAATCAGGAGCATGGGGAGTATCAGGAGTTTCAACAGATTTTAGAGATATTGAAAGAGCAGCGGCTAATGGAGATAAAAGATCAATACTAGCATTAGAAGGAAGAGCATATACAATAGCTCAATATATAGCAAAATTCATAGTAACTCTGCAAGGTGTAGATGTTATAACATTTGCAGGTGGAGTTGGAGAAAATGGATTTGAAGAAAGAGAAAGAATTTGTAAATATTTAGAATGCTTTGGAGTTAAACTAGATAAAGAAAAAAATTTAATTAGAGGCGAAGAAGCTAAAATATCTACAGAAGATTCAAAAGTTGGAATATATATTGTTCCAACAAATGAAGAATTAGTAATTGCACAAGATGCATACAACTTAACAAAATAGGAGAAAAAATATGAAAATATTAGTTTTAAATTGTGGAAGTTCATCATTAAAATTTCAATTAATAGATATGGACACTCATGAAAGAATAGCAAAAGGAAATTTCGAAAGAATTGGAGGAATGAAAACAACACTTAAATTAAATGTAAGAGGAAATAAAGAAGAAATCTTACACATAGCTAGAGATTATGATGAAGCAATAGCCTTCGTATTAGAAGTATTATTAAAACCAGAATATGATTTAATAAAATCATTAGATGAAATTTCAGCAGTAGGACACAGAATTGTACACGGTGGAGAAATGTTTAGTCATTCAGTATTAATAGATGATACAGTAATATCAGAAATTGAAAAATGTATAGACTTAGCACCATTACACAACCCAGCAGGAGTAGCAGGAATTAGAGCAGCAAAAGCAGCACTTCCAAATACACCAATGGTAGCAGTATTTGACACAGCCTTTCACCAAACAATGCCAGCAAAAGCATATGTATATCAAATACCATATAGATATTATGCAAGCTACAAAATAAGAAAATATGGATTCCATGGAACGTCACACAAGTATGTTTCAGAGAGAATAAAAGAAATAATGAATGGCAGAGAAGATTTAAAAGTAATCAACTGTCACCTAGGACAAGGAGCATCAATTTGTGCAATAAAAAATGGAGAATCTATAGACACATCAATGGGATTAACACCACTAGCAGGAATACCTATGGCAACAAGATGTGGAGATATTGATCCAGCTATAATTCCATACATTATGAAAAAAGATAATTTAGGGCCAGAAGACATAGAAGATATTTTAAACAAACAATCAGGAGCATGGGGAGTATCAGGTGTTTCATCAGATTATAGAGATATAGAAGACGGATATAACATGAATGATCAAAGATCTGTATTAACACTAGATAGCCAAGCATATAGAATAGCACAATATATAGGTCAATATATAATTTCACTAGGCGGCGTAGATGTTATAACTTTTGCAGGAGGAGTTGGAGAAAACGGAATTGAAACAAGACAAAGAGTATGCCAATATCTAGAGCCATTTGGAATTAAATTAGACAAAGAACTTAATAATGTAAAAGGAAAAGAAAGAAAAATTTCAACAGAAGATTCTAAAGTTGCAATTTATATAATACCAACAAATGAAGAACTAATGATAGCAAAAGAAACAGAAAAAATTATAAAATAATTAATAAAATATTAAATATATACAAAAACACATCAAGATATATATTGATGTGTTTTTGTAACAAGTTAAGGTACTATAATTGTTTTATAATTTGTATAACTAACCATACCAGTTTTACCAGAAGGATGTTTTTTAACAAACTTGATATACGTATAATCAACTGAAACATTTCTTTCTAAAGACGCTTTGCAATTTTGTTTTGCAAGTTGAGCACACTTAAAAATAGTATCTTCATCAGGATTTTTATTGTAAGTTTTTAAAATAACATGAGCACCATGAAATCCTTGAGCATGAAACCATAAATCAGATTTATCAGCAAAATGAAGTGAAAGATAATCATTTTGCTTATTATTTTTTCCAATATAAACATCAAAATTATTAATAACAATTTTATTTAAATTATTAGTCAAATTTTTATCAGAACTTACTTTTTGGAAAGACTTATAATTATATCGTTTCATCAAAACATTTTCAGAAAATTCATTATGTATTTCTTCAATATCTTCTAAAGTCTTAGCATTAGAAACAGAATAAATAATACTTTCAATATATTCAATTTCTAATTCAGCTTCTTTTTTCTGAACAGTAACAATAGCAAGAGTATTTTTTAATTTATTATATTTTTTAAAAAAACGTTCAGCATTTTTACTATAAGAAACAGAAGTATCAAGCTTAATTTCAATTAAATTATTATTATCATAATAATTTTCAAGTTCGACTTTTTCATCAGCAAAATTTCCAGTAAATTTATAAAGATTAGCTGTTAAAAGTTCACCATATAGTTTATATTTATCCATATCATTACATGATTTTAGCTTTTGATTAATGTTATCTAATTTTTTAGACGCTTTTTTTAAACTTGCAAGAATTAATTTTGAAAGCTCAGATTTAGCAGCTTTAAAAATATTTTCTTTTTCCTTATTAGCATAGAAAGTATCTAAAAAAGAACTTAAAGATTCAGTTTGTTCAGCAAAACAAATAGTATAATCTTTATCAATAAGTTTTAGAGAAACACTTTCTGTTCCAAAATTATCAATCAAATTTTTAATATAGTCATAAATTTCTTTTAAATCATTTATATCTTTACTATTAATAGAAATATCAAGTTCATCTAAAATATTAGAGACAAAAATATTAGTGAATCCAGTAAATATGTTAGATAAATGGATAGATAAATCGTCATAAGAAATTTCTGATATAATAGAATAAAACTCATCAAAACTATTTAAACCTAAAAACGATTTTTTGCTAGCTGAAGGCAAAACATATTCACGAGCAGGCAAAATCTCTCTATCAGCAGTAACAATATGTTTAAGAGAATCAATAATAAAACCATTATTATTAAGTAAAACAATATTACTACGTCTTCCCATAAGTTCAATAACTAATCTTAAATTAACAGTATCTTTTATTTCATTAGTTCCTTGAAAATCAATATAAATTATTCTATCTAAATCTACACTAGAAATATTAGTGATTTTTGTACTAGTTAAATATTTTCTAAGCAACATACAAAAGTTAAGTGCATTAGTAGGATTAGGCTTAGAAATATTGGTAAAGCATATTCTATAATAATCAGGATGGATGCATATATCAAATAATACATTTTCACCATTATATAAATTCAAAATGATTTCTGTTTTATCAGGTTGAAAAACTTTATTAACACGAGCACCAATAAGAGATTTTTGAAAATCAGAAACAAGTGCTTTAGTAATTATTCCATCAAATGCCATATAAAGCTCCTTTCTACAATAATACTATAGTGATTTTATTTAAAAAAGTCAACGAAATAATTTAAAAATAGATTATAAATAGAAAGTCATATATATTGTTTTGTAAATTTTGCTCTTCGCAATCTCTAGAATAAAAAACTCCGTTTTTATATTGTAGATTGCTCAAATTCGCACTTCACTGCTAACGCAGTTACGTTTGGTCGCTAGCGCAATTTCAAAAACAATATATATGACTTTCTATTTATAAAATCTTTTTATTAATTAATTTAATATAGAGATAAAATCTCTTGTTTTAAAAAAATGCTTGTGATATAATGACCGCATAGAAACTAGCAATAAGCTAGTATTTCTATAATTATGAATTTAATTCATAATTTATTTACTTAAAAATAAGTAAAAGGTTGTTTATTAGGGGTGAAAAGAAATAATGTTAATTGAAAAATTTATATTCAACATATTAGCATTTTCTTTATTTATCATTGTTTTTTCAAAATTAATCAGAAAGAATGATACAAATTATATATCTATATTAGTTTTAGAAGCGATAGGAATACTACTTAACTTTTTAGAACTACTAGCAGGTGGAATTTTTGCATCAAACATAGCTAAAGTTTTAATGTATGTAACAGCAATAATTATTCCAGGAATAGTAATACTTATTGAATATACAGGAACAAACTTTTCTGAATTATTATCAATAATATGTGTAAAATTTCTTTTAGCATTAGGAGACAGAAGAGCAGCAAAAACAGTTTTACTAAGCCTAATTGATAAATATCCAGAAAGTTATAAAGGACATATGCTACTTGCTAAAATATATGAAAAAGAAGGCGGAACAAGAAAAGCAATAGATGAATATGTAAAATCAGTTGATTGTAATAAAAGAGATTATGATTCATATTATAAAATAGCAGAGCTTTTACAGAACTTAGGAAAAAAAGATGAAGCTATAACAATGCTACAAAATTTATTACATAACAAACCAGAATATTATGATGCTTCTATTTTATTAGGAGATTTGCTTTGCGAACAAGAAAGGTTTAAAGAAGCCGTATCTGTATATCAAGATGCACTAAAATATAGACCTGTAGATTTTGAATTATATTATAGCTTAGGTATTGCATACACAAGATTAAATGATTTTGCAAACGCAAAAGAATGTTACGAAAAAGCTGCAAGTATAAATCACAAACTATATGGAGCAAAATACAATTTAGCACAATTAGCTTTAATAGAAGAAGATTTAGAAGAAGCTGAAAAATATTTCGCAGAATGTTTAATGAGTGAAGAACTAGAAGCAAAAGCGTATTATCAACTAGCTAAAATATATATGGTAAAAGAAGAAAAAGACAAAGCAATATTATTTGCAAACAAAGCAATAGAAATAGATCCATCATATTTAAAAATAATCGTAAAAGAAAAATTATTTGATCCAATTAAAGAGTATTTAACAGTTTCAGTAAAAATGGATGAAAAAGAAAGAAAAAAACAAAGTGAGAGAGACGAAATGATACAAAAATACCTAGAAGAAACTGTTGGAATAGTCAAAGATTTAAATGAAAACGAACAACAAAATAAAGTAAATGAAAAATTAGATAAAATATTTAGCAAAGAAGAAGTAAAAAAAGAAAAAACAAAAGAAGATAATGATATACAAAAAGAAAAATTTTAAATATAAAGGAGAAAAGAATGTATAAAACAGTATCCATTATAGGTGGAGATTTAAGAATTGTTAATTTGATTGAGTTATTAGCAAAAGATGACTTTTTAGTATATACATATGGGTTAGAGAATTCAGAAGATTTAATTGAATGTGAAAACGTGAAAAAATGTGCAAGTATAACAGAACTTGTAGGAAGTTCAGAAATTATTATAGGTCCACAACCTATGATGAATGATCAAGAAAATATAAGTGCACCATTTGCAGAAGAAAAAATTCCAATTGATGAACTAATTGCAGAAATGTCAAATAAAAATAAAACATTTTTAGCAGGAAAAATATCTGAAAGCGTTGAAGAAAAACTAAAAGCAGGAAATATAAAATCAATAGATTTACTAAAAAGAGAAGAACTTGTAGTACTAAATACAATAGCAACAGCCGAAGGTACAATTCAAATAGCAATGGAAAACACTCAGAAGACTATACATGGAAGCAATATACTTATTATGGGATTTGGTAGAGTAGGAAAAGTATTAGCAAAAATGCTAGATGGAATAGGAGCAAAAGTTTCTTGCGAAGCTAGAAAGAATTCTGATATTGCATGGATAAAAGCCTATGGATATAATCCAATACATTTAAGTGAATTAGAAAAAGTTCTTGGAGATTACGATATAATAATAAATACAATACCATTTCAAATACTAGATGAAGAAAGATTAAAATATGTAAAAAAGGAATGTACAATATTAGATTTATCATCAACCCCTGGAGGCGTAGACAGAAATGCAGCTAGAAGAATGGGACTAAAGCTAATATGGGCACTTTCGTTACCAGGAAAAGTTGCACCAATGACATCAGCTGAATTTATAAAAGAAACACTAAATCATATATTAAAAGAGTTATAAAAGGAGAAAAACATGACAGAAATAATACAAGCAATAATATTAGGAGTAGTCCAAGGACTAACAGAATTATTACCAGTTTCTAGCTCAGGACACTTATATCTAATATCTAATTTCTTTTTTGACTGGACTATATCAGAATCATTTGATATTGCACTTCATTTTGGTACATTAATGGCAATCTGCATATTTTTCTTTAAAGATTGGATAGAATTAATAAAAGGTGGATATAAAAAAGTTATAAAAAAAGAAGATTCAACAGAAGGCAGAATTTTTTGGTATATAGTAGCAGCTACAATTCCAGCAGGAATAATAGGCTTAATATTTGATCATTATTTAGAAGAATATTTAACAAAACCATTAATAGTAGCTACAGCGTTAATAGTGATGGGAATACTATTATATGTAGTAGATAAAAAATCAAAATCAGAGGCAACTTATGAAAATATGTCTTTTAAACAAGCTTTTTTAATAGGAATATCACAAGTATTAGCATTTATACCAGGAGTATCAAGATCAGGAGCAACAATAACAGTAGGTAGAGCTTTAAAAGTAGATAGGGTAGCAGTAGCTAAATATACATTTTTATTATCTACTCCAATTGTATTTGCAGCAACAATATTAAAAATTATGGAATTTGAATTTTCATTAGCATTTTTTATAGGAGTATTTACAAGCTTTTTAGTGGGCTTAGTAGTAATAAAATTTTTAATGGAATTCATAAAGAAAAGAAGTTTTAAAATATTTGCGATATATAGAGTATTATTAGGACTATTAGTATATATAGTATATTTTGTAAGATAAGGAATAAAAAATATGGAATTATTAAAAGGAAAAGAAGTTGCACAAAAGACTAGAGAAAAACTAAAAGAAGAAGTTACAACACTTAAAGAAAAAGGAATTAATCCAAAACTAGCAGTAATAATGGTAGGAGACGATAGTGCATCACAAATATATGTTAGAAATAAAAGTAAAGTATGCAACGAAATAGGAATAGAATTTGATGAATATCTTTTACCAGAAAAAACAAAGCAAAAAGAACTTTTAGAATTGATAGAAAAGTTAAATGATGATAAAACAATAAATGGTATATTACTTCAAAGTCCAATACCACAACATTTAGACATAAACGAAGCTTTTAGAACAATATCACCAGAAAAAGATGTTGACGGATTTCATCCAACAAATGTTGGAAAATTAGTGTTAGGTCAAGATACATTTATATCATGTACACCTTTTGGAATAATGAAAATATTTGAAGATTATAATATAAATTTAGAAGGAAAAAATGCAGTAGTAATTGGAAGAAGTAATATAGTAGGAAAACCAATGAGTCAATGCTTGCTAAATAAAAACGCAACAGTTACAATATGTCATTCAAGAACAAAAAACTTACCAGAAATTACAAAACAAGCTGACGTAGTAGTAGCAGCAATTGGAAAACCATGTTTTGTAACAGCAGACATGGTAAAAAAAGATGCTATAGTAATTGATGTTGGAATAAACAGAGGTGAAGATGGAAAGATAAAAGGGGATGTAGATTTTGAAAATGTTAAAGAAAAAGCAAGCTACATAACACCAGTTCCTGGAGGAGTCGGACCTATGACAATTGCCATGCTTATGTCAAACGTAGTAAAAGCATCAAAAGAACAAAATAAAAGATAACTTAATAATAAATTTTAAAAGATTAATTGGGGGCAAAATCAAAGAAAAGTATGAATAACACACTTTATTGGATTTGGCTCTCAATTTTAAATTTAAGTCAAAAACACAAAAATACACTATTAGAAATATTTAAAGAACCTAAAGAACTATATAATATAAATAAGAGAAAATTAGAAAAAATAACTACTAGCAAAGAACTAATAGAAATATTGCTATGCCAAAAAACAAAAGAAGAAGCAAAACAAATTTTAAAACAATCAGAAAAGGAAAAGATAAAAATAATAACAATATCTGATATAGAATATCCACAAAATTTAATAAATATAGTAGACAGACCATTTGTATTATACGCAAAAGGAAACTATAAATTATTAAATAAAGAAAATAAAATAGCTATTATTGGTTCAAGAGAATGCTCTGAATATGGAAAGAAAACTACTTTAAAATTTAGTTATCTACTATCAAGAAAAAATTGTATAATAGTAAGTGGAATGGCAAAAGGAATAGATACTTATGCACATAAAGGAGCATTAATTGCTAAAGGAAAAACAATAGCAGTATTAGGATCAGGAGTAAATTATATATATCCAAAAGAAAACGAAAAATTGTATAATGAAATAATAGAAAATGAAGGATTGATAATATCAGAATATCCATTAAATAAAAGACCAATCCCAGAATACTTTCCATACAGAAACAGAATAATAAGTGGAATATCAGATAAAATACTAATAACAGAAGCTAGGAAAAAAAGTGGAAGTATAATAACAGCAAATTTTGCTTTAGAACAAGGGAAAAATGTATATGCAATTCCAGGAAATATAACAAGTTATAAATCAGAAGGAACAAACATGTTAATAAAAGAAGGAGCATTTTTAGTAACTTCACTTGAAGATATACTATATTTATAGTATTATAAACAAAAATAAGAGTTGAAAAGGAGATAAAAATGAAAATTTTAGCAGTAGGAGATTTAGTAGGGCAAGTAGGATTAAAAAAGTTTGAACAAGAATATCAAAACATAAAAGAAAAAGAAAATATAGATTTTTGCATAGTAAATGCAGAAAATGTAGCAGATGGAATGGGAATAACAGAAAAAGCATATAGAAGTCTAGTAAACCTAAAAGTAGATTGCATAACAATGGGAAATCATACTTGGGCTAAAAAAGACATATTTGGTTTTATAGATAACCAAAATCTAGTAAGGCCAGCTAATTACAGTAAAAACAATCCAGGTAAAGGTTATCGAATATTTGAATGCAAAGGTAAAAAAATAGCAGTAATTAATCTTATAGGAAGAGTTACAATGCAAGTATTAAGCGAGAATCCGTTTATAGTAGCAGACGAAATAATAAACAAAATAAAGGACATTGTAGATATAATAATAATAGATTTTCATGCAGAAGCAACAGCAGAAAAAATAGCATTAGCCTATCACTTAGATGGAAAGATAACAATGTTATATGGAACTCATACACATGTCCAAACAGCAGATGAAACAATATTAGAAAATGGAACAGGATATATAACAGATATAGGAATGACAGGTCCAAAAAAATCAGTAATAGGAATGGATACAGAAGCATCTATAAAAAGATTTTTAACATCACTACCAGAAAGATATAAAACAGCAGAAGGTGAAGCAAAATTAAATGGATGTATATTTGAAATAAATGAAGAAGATTGTCGACTAAAAACGATAAAAAGAATTTATATAGAATAATTGTCGAAAAAGCTAAAAACAAGGCGTACGATTCTTCCAGTTTTTGCCATAAATCTATAGACAAGTGAATATGAATTAGTATATAAAAGTATATGTCAATGATACAAAATTAAAAAAATAGGAGGCAAAAAAATGGAAGTTTTAAAAATTTCATCAAAATCAAATCCAAATTCAGTTGCAGGAGCAATTGCTGGATTAGTAAAGGAAACGACAAAAGCAGAAATGCAAGCAATAGGAGCAGGAGCGTTAAATCAAGCAATTAAAGCGGTGGCTATAGCAAGAGGTTTTGTAGCGCCATCAGGAGTTGACTTAATCTGCATACCAGCTTTTGCAGAAGTTCAAGTTGAAGGAGAAGACAGAACTGGAATAAAGCTGATAATAGAATCAAGAAAATAAAATAGATGGGCTATCATTTCTGATAGCTCTTTTTAATTATTTTATAGAGAAAAATAAAAAAGAGAACAGCTAAAATTGCAAAACAAATCTTGATTAGAAATAAAAAATAGTATATATTATCAATGAACAAATTATAAAATAATTTGTTGTACGCAATGTTTCGTCGTAGGCGATTTATACAGTAGAAAGGATAATCTTTCTACTATATAACAAAAGAAAAGGAGATAATATGAAAAAAAGCAATGCCTTTAAGTATATATTTATAATAGTTATATTGATATTAGCTGGTGTAACTTTTCTTATTTACGATAAAGACAAGAAAAATACAGAAAATAAATCTGTACTACAAGAAACAGAAGAAACAGGAAGTGTAGTAAGAGAACTTAGATTAGCAGTTTCAGGACTAGATACTGTAAATCCTATAATAAGCAGAAATAAATATATACAAGAAATAAGCAAAATAATATTTGATCCATTAATAACAATAAATGAAGACTATTCAAAATCATATGCATTGGCTAGTGAAATATCTAAAACAGATGATCTTACATATATTGCTAAACTTAGAGAAAATGTAAAATGGTCAGACGGAACAGAACTTAAAGCTGATGACATAAGATTCACAATCGAATTATTAAAAAATTATGATTCAGTATATTCACATAATGTTCAAAGTATAAATTCAGTAGAAGTTATAGACGACCATACTATAAAATTTAACTTAGGACAAGCGGTACAATTCTTTGAGTATAATTTAACATTTCCTATAATGTCCTCTGAATATTATAAAGATACTGACTTTTTTAATTCAGATAAAACAAATTTACCATTAGGAACAGGAAAATTTAAAATAGCATCATATGATGAAAAAGTAATTGGACTTGAAAAAAATGAAGAATATTGGAATACAGAAGAAAATAGCGTAGTAGAAAAAATAAATATAAATATATATCAAACAACAGGAGAAGTATATAATGACTTTAAAAATGGAAACATTGACTGTATTAATACCTCACAAGCTAGTGTTAATCAATATATAGGAACAATAGGATTTGCATCAATAGAATTTGATAGTAGAGAGTATGATTATGTAGCTTTTAATACGCAAAATGAATATTTAGCAAGTAGCAACGTAAGAAAAGCACTCTCATATTACATTGATAAAAATAATATAATTGCAAGCAGTTATGGAGGAACATATAGAGTATCAGACTTTCCCCTAGATTATGGAAATTATGGTTATTCTAATGATGTAATAGATAATGGATATAATTCAGAAGCGGCAAGTAATTTATTAGCTGCAGACGGTTGGAGTTATAGAAATAATTCTTGGCAAAAAACTATAGGAAGAAGATATGTAAGATTATCTTTTACACTAACAATAAATGAAGCTGATGAAAGAAATTATGTAATTGCTGAAAATCTAAGACAGCAATGGGCAAATTCAGGAATAGTTGTAACAATAAGAAAGGTATCAGCAGATAATTATTATAATATGATAAATTCAAGAAGTGGATATGACGCAATACTAATGAATATGTCAACATCGTATTCACCAAATCTAAATACATATTTAAGCTCAGGAAATATGTCAAATTATAATAATGATGAAATTAATCAACTATTATCTGAAGCAAGTATATTAGAAGATAAAAATCAAATAAAAGGAAAAATAAGAAGAATAGAAGAAATATATAATGATGAAAAGCCATTTATGAGTATAGCAAGAAAGAAAAATTTATTAGTATATAATACAAACTTAACAGGTAACCTAAAGCCAACAGCCTACAATGTTTATAATCATATAGATAAATGGTATAGAAAAAATTATTAAAAATGTATTGACAAAAAAAATCTATTAGATATAATTAAACAAACAAACGTTTAACAAACAAAAATTTGTAAGGAGAGATAAAAAATGAAAGAAAACGATGAAAAAAGAAAAGCATTAGATGCAGCAATGGGACAAATAGAAAAACAATTTGGAAAAGGTTCAGTAATGAAACTTGGTGAATATAAAGCAATGGAAGTAGAAGCAATTCCTACAGGATCACTAACATTAGATGTGGCATTAGGAATAGGAGGAATTCCTAAAGGAAGAATAATAGAAATATATGGACCTGAATCATCAGGAAAAACTACACTTGCGTTACATGCAATTGCAGAAGCACAAAAAGCTGGAGGAACTGCAGCATTTATTGATGCTGAACACGCGTTAGACCCAGTATATTCTAGAAAGCTAGGAGTAGATATAGATAATTTAATAGTATCTCAACCAGATACAGGAGAACAAGCCCTAGAAATTACAGAAGCATTAGTAAGAAGCGGTGCAATTGATATTATAGTAGTTGATTCAGTTGCAGCATTAGTACCGAAAGCAGAAATAGACGGTGATATGGGAGATACACATGTCGCATTACAAGCAAGATTAATGTCACAAGCATTAAGAAAATTAGCAGGAGTTTTAAATAAATCAAAAACAGCAATTATATTTATAAATCAATTAAGAGAAAAAGTAGGAATAATGTTTGGAAATCCTGAAACAACTCCAGGAGGAAGAGCTTTAAAATTTTATGCGTCAGTTAGACTAGATATTAGAAAAGCAGAAAATATAAAAGTAGATGGAAATGTCATAGGAAGTAGAACAAGAGTAAAAGTAGTAAAAAATAAAGTTGCACCACCATTCAGAGAGGCTGAATTTGATATATTATATGGAGAAGGTATATCAAAAGAAGGAAGCGTATTAGACTTAGCAGTAAACCTAGATATAATAGAAAAGAGTGGAGCATGGTTTAGCTATAAAGGTGCCAAAGTTGGACAAGGAAGAGAAAATGTTAAAAAATACTTAAAAGAAAATCCAGAGATATTAGCAGAAATAGAAGAAAAAATTAGAGATAACTACAGCACAGCATTTGAACAAGCATTAGATGAAAAAGCACCAGAACAAGAAGATGACGAAAGTGAAGAATAAATATAAAAAGGTGTCTTAGTAGACACCTTTTTTGTTTATAAGTTATACTATTAAAAAATAGAAGGTGAATAAATGAATTTTAGTAATAATTTAGAAGAATTAGAGAAAAAAGATAAACTACAAGGGAAAATTATGAAATTCATAATGTATAAAAAAAGGACAGAAAAAGAAGTATGGGAAAAATTTAAAAACGAAGATAGAGACTTATTAGAAGAAACTATTGAAAAACTCAAAGAATTAGGATATATTAATGACAAAGAATATGTAGATAGATTTATGAATGAAGCAATATCGCTTAAGAATTTATCAATATTTGAACTAAAATATAAGTTATACGCTAAAGGAATAAACGATTCAATAATAGAAGAATACATATCAAACAATTCAGAAATGTTAGAAGAGTATGAATTACTATCAGCACAAAATATATATAACAAAAAGAAAAACTTGCAAGAACCAAAAGAAATTATTTTATATCTACAGAAAAAAAGATATAATTCAGACACAATAAAAAAAATAAGTGGGGAGTAAAATGGGAATACTAACACTAGAAACAAATAAATATGCACTAAAACTAGAAAACTTTGAAGGACCACTAGATTTATTATGCCATTTAATAGATAAGAGCAAATTAGATATATATGACATAAAATTGTCAGACATAACCGATCAATATATTGAATATATAAATGAAATGGAAAAACAGAATTTAGAAGTTACAAGTGAGTTTTTAGTAATAGCAACAACATTAGTATATTTAAAATCAAAAGAATTACTACCTAAAGAAACAGAAGACGAGGCAGAGTTAACAGAAG
Source organism: uncultured Clostridia bacterium (assembly GCA_948852945.1). GTDB lineage: Bacteria > Bacillota > Clostridia > TANB77 > CAG-508 > UMGS1994. Next base: position 20,527 of record CAQPBJ010000015.1, read on the forward strand.
AAGAATTACTGAACCGTATCATAGAATATAAAAAATACAAAGAAATATCAAAAAAATTTAAAACAATGTTTGAAGAAAATAGTACTAGATTTTATAAAAAAGCAGAAAACATAACATTACCAAAACAACAATTAGAAAGAGAATATTCTAGTAAATTATTAGTTAAGCGTTATCAAAAACTTATAGACAATTTAAAAGAAAAAAACAATCAGAACGAAAGAAATTTAGAAAAAATAGCACTTATAGAGAAATATACAGTTACAAGTAAGGTAAGAGAAATTTTTAGAGAATTGTCAAGAAAGCCAAATTTTATTTTCAATAAACTATTTTCTACTAAAACTAGACCAAAAGTAGAGATAGTAACAGCATTTACAGGAGTTCTTGAATTAAGCAGAAAAAGTAAAGTTACAACACACCAAGAATCTCTATTTGGTGATATTGTAGTAGAGAAAAATAGAAAACCATCAATTTAAAGTTTTAAAAATAGTAAAAATGGAAAAAATAGTATTATGAAAACATTTATCATAATACTATTTTTTATTTTTATAAATTTTCTATTACTAAATATCAAGCTAGATATCAGAAAAATAGAAATATTTAATAAAAAGATAAAAATTAATATATATCTGCAATTTTTTTTATTGAATAAAATAAAAATATTTGAAAAGAAAATAACTAAAAAAGATATTGTAAAATTAATCAAAATGACTGAAATTAAAAAAATAAGAAAAAGAGAAAAAAGCATTATTGAAAACTTATATATACAAATAGAAAAATGCAATATACAAATATTATATAATTTCAAAAATCCAATTTATTCAGCATATATATATGGACTACTACAAGCAGTGCTAAACATAATAATTACGTATGCTAATGCTAAAACTAGAGATATAACAATAAAAACTTATTATAAAGGAACATTATATTTATATTTTAATATCAAAATAAATATAAGCGTAATAAAAACCATAGAAAAAATAATAAAAAATAAGATTAAAAATAAGAAAAAAGCAATTATTTGATAGATATACAGCTAAGTATGAAATATTGCAAAATTATGTAAATTATGATAAAATTAAAGTGTACGACCTATAAAAAAACATCAAGTCTTACTTGATAATTTAAGGGAGAGAGGTAAAAACTATGTATTACACACCATTAAGCGAAAGGGCAAAAAAAATGAAAAACAACAAACGGCACAAAAAAACAAGAAAGAGAGGTGTATGTGTAATTATCGTAGCAGCAATTATCGGTGTGCTGTGCATTGCAGGATTTGCCAGAAGCAAGTATCTGGAAGAGCGCTTTGCAAAGAATACCATAATTGAAGGAGCAGACTGCTCCTACCTGGAAGTACCCCAGGCAGCTGAAAAAGTTGCCGAAGCTCTGTCTAGCAAATCTATTATCTTAAAATTTGGTGAAAAAGAATACCAGTTTTACGGTAAAGATTTTGGACTAGAGTTTACTAGCTTTGAAGAGCTGGAAAAGATCTTGGCAGAACAGAAAAATGCAGAAATCGATGAGACTGGATCAAACTACGCACTTGAATCACTCACTGCAAACGAAGATATGGTGCGGAAATGTCTGTCAGAGCTCGATGAACTGAAACCAGAAAACATGGTAAAGCCGAAAGATGCATTTATCAACGTTTCAGATGATGGAACATTAGAAATAGAAGGCGAAGTGTTGGGAAATGAAATTGACTTTGACGAGGCTGTAGTAATGTGCCTTGAAAATTTGTCATTTGGAAAAACCAATATAGATTTTAATCTAATCGCTAATATTCCAATGGTAGTATCCACAGATGAAATGCTGAATGAAAATGTAAAAGCGGTAAACCACATCCTGTCAACTATCATCAATTTTGAACTGACAGATGGAACCATCATTACCCTGGACAAGCAGACTATGAAGGATTGGGTTTGTGTCGATGAAGATGGAATATATTACGTCGAAGGAAGTAATATAAGAAACTTTGTTGAAGAACTCAACCAAAAAGTACAAGAAACAAAAGGGTCACTAGTTTTCACACCAAGTGATTATGATGGTCAAGTGTTAATTCCTGTAACTACAAAAACAGAGTTATCCATCGATGTAGAAGCAGAAATAATGCAGATACGAGAAGATATTGCTGAAGCAGGAACGCATACCAGAAGCCCAATATATGAGAAAGATATTGATGTGGAAGATTATCCGAGCTATGTAGAAATCGACATAACTCGGCAGAAGGTATGGATGTATTATGAAGGCGAATGCATTGTCGATGGAGTTGATTGCGTAACAGGAAATGCTGGAAATCATGATACCCCCACAGGACTGTATTATCTTAAATCAAAGAGCAGGAATGCAGTATTAAGGGGAAGAAATGATGATGGTTCAAGGTACGCGTCGCCAGTGGCGTTCTGGATGCCGTTTAACGGAGGTATCGGAATGCACGATGCGTCTTGGAGACATGGCGTCTTCGGAGGCGAAATTTATAAGGGCAACGGATCGCACGGATGCGTAAATATGAACTACGAAGATGCAAAAACAATATATGAGCACATCGAAAAGGGAATGCCCATTATTGTGTATGCAAGCGACAAAGACACCTAAGCTGCTAGATTTTCCAAGAGACAGAAAATATAAGATCACACTTTGATGAAAAGAAAAGTGTGATCTTATGTTTTTTATAAAAAGATAAAAAAGTTTAAAATCTTTTATAGACTTTTAAATTTGCATATGATATATTTAAAAATAATTGTACCAAAAGAGAAAGTAAAATACTTATTTAGTATTAAGGAGATTCAAAAGATGAAATTTGTTTTAGAACAAGTGCGAGATAATTACGAGCAAATGGGACAAAAAGCAACAACATTAGTAAAAATGCAACAAATAGTCGATAATATCCCAAGATGGTTTGTAGTATCACATAAAGGATTTAATTTAGAAACAAAAGACATAAATGAAGACGCAAAAAATGAAATAGAAGAACAACTTAAAGATTTTCCTTCTAGCAGTGTTTTTGCAATTAGACCATCTACAAGAAACAAAGAAAATTTTGAAAATCAATATCAAGCAATATTAGCAGTAAAAAAAGAAGAAGTAATAGATAAAGTAAAACAAATATACTTATCAGCAATATCAGAAGAAGCAAATAAATATAGAGAAGAAAATAAAACAGATAAAATAACAGTACCATCAGTAATAATTCAAAAGATGCTTAATTCAGAAAGAAGTGGATATGCTTTTGGTGCAAATCCTGAAACATCAAGTGTTAAAGAAATCATAGTAACAGCAGTACACGGATTAGGAAATCAATTAAAAACAGAAAAAGAATGCTTAGATACTTATACGATAACAGGTGAAAATATAGATAAAAATATCGAAAGAAAATATATATACAATCAAATAGAAAATGGCGAAATTGTTACTAAAAAATTAGATAAAAAAATAACTAAAAGACAAATAGTTCCTAAAGAAGAAATCTTGCAAATAAAAGAAATGGTGGAAAAAGCAGGAGAACTATTTGGAAGATTCCAAAAAATAGAATGGGCAGTAGAAGGAGAAAAAATATATTTAATAAATTCTGAACCAATAACCACATTGGTAAGCCCACAAAGCAAAGAAAATAATCCAATATTAAAAGAAGAAAAAGCAATAGTAAAAAAATATGAAGGAATAACAACACCACTTACATTTTCTTTTATAAAAACAGTTTATGAAAATATGTATGTTAAAATATGTGAAATATTCAATGTTGAAAAAGAGAAAATAGAAATAAATTCACGTATGTTTAAAAATATTTTAGCTTTAATAGATGGACGTGTATATTATAATATAAACGGCTGGTATGAAATGTTAGAAATGTTTCCAGAACTAGGAAAAACAAAAGTGTACATGGAACCTATAATGGGTGTTAACGAATTTGCACCAATGAATTTATTACCAGTAGTTCAAGAATCTAACTTCAAAGAAAAAATGGAAGTTATGAAAAATAAATATGAAGTATTTAGGAAAACAAACAAAGTAAAAAAAATAACAGATAAATTTAACTCTAGAATTGATGATGTAATAAAAAGAAGAAACATTAAAAATATGAGCCTTGAGGAATTGCACGACTATTACTATGAAATAGAGAGAAAAATACTATCTAGATGGGACGCTCCACTAATAAATGAATTTTTAGCTACTATATTTCAAAAAAGATTAAAAGAAATGTGCATAAAATATTTTCATGATGAAGCAACATCTATTCAAAATGATTTGCTTTGTATTGAAAATGGAATAATATGTGCAGATATGGCGCAAAGAATAAAAGAAATGGCAGAGCTTGCTAGATATGATAGAAGTTTATTACGTCTATTAGAAAAAGATGACATATTATACATTAAGAAAAATTTAATACAATATTCAAACTTCTATGACGCTATAAATGAATATTTAGAATTATATTCAGATAGATCTATACACGAGCTAAAACTAGAAACTCAAAGCCTAAAAGAAAACCCATTAAATCTTTATCATGCAATTGCGACATTAGCAAGAAGAATGAAAGATGACCGTATAGAGTATGTAAATTATGAAGAAATTAATATAAAAGCAGAAGAAAAAATAAAGCCAATAGCAAAATACAAATTTATTGGAAAAGCAAAATTTGATTACAATTTAAAGAATGCAAGATACACAGTGAAAAACAGAGAACTTTTACGTTATGAAAGAACAAGAGTATTTGGAAAAATAAGAGAATTATTTTTAAGAATCGGTTTAATTCTTACATCAATGGAAGTATTAGAAGAAAAAAGAGATATATTATACTTAGAAGTAGACGAAGTATTAGATTATATTGCAGGAAAATCAACAATTAACAATTTAAAAGAATTAGTGAGATTACGAAAAGAACAATATAAAAAATATTCAAAAGAATCACCAAAACTACCTATAGAAAAAGAGGAAAAAACAGAGGATATAATACAAAAATATTTAATAGGAACTGGTGTTTCAGAAGGAATAGTAAAAGGAAGAGTAAAAAAGATAACCAACCTAGAAGATGCAGAAAAAATAAGACCAGGAGAAATATTAGTTGCAGAATATAGTGATCCAGGCTGGATTATGATATTCCCAAAAGTTGAAGGTATTTTACTAGAAAAAGAAAAAATAACATCAGAAGCAGCAATAGTTGCAAAAGAACTAGGAATACCAACAATAGTTGGAGTAAAAGATTTAATGAAAAAATTAGAAGATGGAGAAAGAATAGAATTTGATGCAAGAGAAGGAAGAATAAAGAAAATATAAAAGCTGGAACAAAAAAAGTTCCAGCTTTTTAAATTTCTATAGCTAATGACAAAAATTGTAATTTTAATCATCATTCTCATCATCTTCAATAGTATCTTCAACCTTTTTACGAAGCTTCTCAATTGCACAATTCTTATCTTTCATACTTTTAATAAGTTCACTAGATTTACACAAAACATCAGGAACATAATCAATAAGCTTATCTACACAAGAATCATGATCAATAGGAAGTAGTTTTACTGAATCATTAGAAACAACTAAAAAAGCAACTGGTTCAATATTAACACCAGCACCACTACCACCACCAAAAGGTAAACTATATTGTACTTGCTCTTCATCATTTCTTTTTGAATATTCATTTATAGTTTCACCTTTAAATTCACTACCTCCAGCAGCAAAACCAAAACTAACTTTAGAAATAGGAATAATCAAAGTATCAATACCAGTAGAAATTGGTTCACCAACAATTGTATCAACATCAATCATATCCTTAATACTACTCATAGCAGTATTCATCAAACCTTCAATAGGATGATTCATAATAAACCTCCTTTAAAAATAATATATATAATTAGTTTGAGCAAAATAATAAAAAAAATACAATTTTCTTTATAAAATAATCAGTCAGTTAAGTTGTTAAAAAAAAAAAATAATGTTAAAATAATTTCATTGAAAATGGAGGAAAATATATATGATAGAAATATTTGAAAAAATAATAAATACATTTGAATTTCAAGCAATAATTAGATTATTATTAGGAGTGATATTAACAGGAATAATAGGATATGAAAGGGAAGCTTGGAAAAAACCAGCAGGAATGAGAACACATATATTAGTAGGAGAAAGTGCAGTATTAATCATGCTTTGCGGAATATTTTTGACCGAAAAAACTGGGGGAGCTGATCCAACAAGAATACCAGCGCAACTATTATCAGGAATTGGTTTTATTGGTGCAGGAACAATTTTAAGAGATGGATTTCATGTAAAAGGACTAACAACAGCTGCAAGCTTGCTAGCAGTAACAGGAATAGGATTATTAGTAGGTGCTGGAGCATATATAATAGCAATAATAGCAACATTATTTGTATATATAATACTTTCATATACATATGTAGTATCTGATTCAGCAGAAAAATATAGTGAATTTGATTTTAAAATTTATACAGACTGTATACACGAAAACTTAAAACAGATAGAAGAGAATTTTATTAAAGAAGAAATACTACTAAAAAGTATAAAAACAGAAAAAGATTTTATAGAAGTAAAAGGAAAGATTTCAGACTCAATTAATAAAAATAAATTGATAACAAACATAATGCAAATAGAAGATATTAAAGAAATTGTAGAAGAATAGAGGATATTATGGAAGAAGAAATTTTAGAAAAAGCAAATTATTGTTTAAAGTGTAAAAATAAACCATGCTCAAAAGCATGTCCAATGAGTACTAATATACCAGAATTTATAACAGAAGTAAGTAAAAAAGAGTATCAAAAAGCATATGAAATTTTAAGAGAAAATAATATATTTTCACATATTTGTAGTATTGTATGCCCACAAGAAGAACAATGTGAAGGTTCTTGCGTAAGAGGAATAAAAGGAACACCAACACAAATTGGAAAAATAGAGAAATTTGTCAATGAATGGGCAGAAAAAAATAGTATAAAACATAATTTACAAGTAGAAAAAACAAACAATAAAAAAGTTGCAGTAATTGGATCAGGACCAGCTGGTATGCAAGCAGCATATGATTTAGTAAAAGAAGGAATTGAAGTAACAATACTAGAAAAAGAAAAAACATTAGGTGGAATACTAAATTATGGAATACCAGACTTTAGATTAAAAAAAGAATATGTAAATAATATTATTAAAGAACTAAAACAACTAGGAGTAATATTCGAAACAGAAAAAGAATTAGGCAAAAATATACATATAAAAGATTTACTTAAAGAATATGATAGTATATTTTTAGGAATAGGAGCAGAAATTTCAAGCCAATATTCCTTAGGTGAATTTGATAAAATATACGATTCAGACTACTTTTTAAAGGCATATAATAGTAATAATTTTATAAAAGATTTAGGAAATGTAGTAGTAATTGGTGGAGGAAATGTTGCTATGGATTCTGCAAGAGCTGCCATAAAAATGGGAGCAACTACATCAAACATACTATATAGAAGAGACGAAGAACATATGCCAGCAAGAAAAATAGAATTACAAGAAGCAATAGAAGATGGTGTAAATCCGGAATTTAAAACAAGAGTAATAAAAGCTGAAGGAAAAGAAAGAAAAATAGAAAAAGTAAAATGTATAAAAACGGAAGTAATAGATGGAAAAGCAATTGATATGCCAAATACAGAATTTGACTTTATCGCAGATAGTGTAGTATTTGCCATTGGATTAAAACCTAACAAAGAAATTCTAGAAAAAGAAGGTTTAGAATATAATGATAGAGGATTGATTGCAGTAGATGAAAACGGAAAAACTAACATAGAAAATGTATATGCAGGAGGAGATTTAGCAGAAAGTAAGTCAACTGTATGTAGAGCTCTAGGAAGTGCAAGAAAAGCTGCAAAAGCAATTATTGAAAACTTTAAAAAAGGAGAATAACATGTTTAAAGAATATATTATTTCTCATAGAGATGAAATGATAAAAGACTTGGAAAAAATGATAAAAATACCAAGCAAATTAGAAGGATATGACAATCCAGAGTATCCATTTGGAAAAAATGTCGATGAAGCACTAAATGAATTTCTTAAAATTGCAGAAAGCTTGGGATTTAAAACTAAAAATATAGATAAAAAATGTGGATATGTAGAATTTGGAGAAGGCGAAGAATTAGTTGGAATAATAGGACACTTAGATGTTGTACCAGAAGGCGAAGGCTGGACCTATCCACCATTTGAATTAACAATAAAAGATGATATTTTGTATGGCAGAGGAACTACTGATGATAAAGGACCAGTAATTGCAAGCTTATACGCAATGAAAGCTGTAATGGAAAATGCTAAAGTGCATAAAAGAGTAAGATTAATAGTTGGGCTAAATGAAGAAAATGATTGGAAATGTATAAAATATTACAAAGAGCATGAAGAATTGCCTAGCATAGGCTTTAGTCCAGATGCAGATTTTCCATGTATATATGCAGAAAAAGCATTATTAACAGTATATACTGAAAAAGAATACTCAGAAAACGACAAAGTAAGAATAAAAGAAATTGACTGCAAAAATAATAGAATAAATGTAGTTCCAAAATATTGTTCAGTAAAGCTAGAAGTAAATAATCAAATTGCAGAAGAACTAAAAAAGATATTGATAAATAAAGTTTCAGAAAATATATCATTTACAAAAAATGATAATAATTTTTATATAGAAGTACGAGGAGTTCAAGCACATAGTGCACATCCAGAACTAGGAAAAAATGCAGTAGCAAGAATGGTAATGATACTAAATGAAATATTCAATAGGTTTGAAATAGAAGAAAAAACAATAAAAACCTTAGCAAACAAAATACAAACAGAAACAAATGGAGAAAGCTTAGGAATAAAACATATAAACAAAGAATTAGGAGATTTAACTTTAAATTTAGCTAGACTAGAACTAAAAGATGGAAGTATAAAATCAGGTATGAACTTAAGAATACCAGGAGATTTAGAGTTAAAAGAAATAAAAGAAAAAATAGCAGAAAGTTTAAAAGAAATAAATCCAAAATTTTCAGGAGAAAAAGAAGCTTTATATATACCAAAAGAAAATGAATTAGTACAAACACTTTGTAAAATATATAACGAATATACAGGAGAAGAAAGAGAGCCTATAGCAATAGGTGGAGCAACTTATGCAAGAGCATTTAAAAATTGTGTATCATTTGGGGCAATAAAACCAGATGAGCCAGACATGTGTCACCAAGTAGATGAATATATTAGTATGAAAAATTTATTAGATGCATGTAATATATATGCGATAGCTATATATGAACTTGCCAAATAACTTGTCAGTGGGGACGAACTTTTTGGCAACTGAATATAAAAAAGGATAATAAATAAGATAAGCTATAATTTTAAAATTGCGCTAGCGATCAAACGTAAGTGCTTTTGCACTGAAGTGCGAATTTGAGCAATCTACAATATAAAAACGAAGTTTTTTATTTAAAGATTGCGAAGAGCAAAATTTTAAAATTATAGCTTATCTTATTTATTATAAATTCTATACAATATAGTTGCCAAAAAGGTCGTCCCCACTGACAAGTTATTTTTAACAATTAGAATAAAAAAACAAAATAATCATAGCTTTTAATATACACATAAAAGAGGAGAAAAAATGAAAACAATTGAATTAATTATACTAAGTATAGGTCTTGGAATGGACGCCTTTGCAGTATCAGTATGTAAAGGATTATCAATGAAAAATATGAATTGGAAAAAAGCAACTATAATAGGTTTGTACTTTGGATTTTTTCAATTAGCTATGCCAGTTATGGGCTACTTTTTAAGTAAAGGATTTGAAAGCATTGTAATAAATATAGATCATTGGATTGCATTTATACTATTAGGCGTTATTGGTGGAAATATGATAAAAGAATCATTAAAACAAGAAAAAAGTGAAAATTGCAATGATAATGTAAATTTTAAAACAATGGCAATATTAGCAATAGCAACAAGTATTGATGCATTAGCAGTGGGAATAACCTTTGCGTTTCTAAATGTAAATTTGTTATTAGCTGTAAGTTTAATAGGGATAATAACATTTACACTTTCAATAATAGGTGTCAAAATAGGAAATATATTTGGAGATAAATATGAAAATAAAGCAGAATTTGCAGGAGGAGTTATTTTAATATTTTTAGGAATAAAAATATTATTTGAACATCTAAATATAATAAAATTTTAAGTTGTAGAAATTTAAAAAATAGTATAACATATAAGCATAAAACTAAATTATTAATAAAAGGAGTAAATATGCAGTATCCCAAAAACTTAAAAATAGGAGATTATATATCAACAACAGCACCATCAGAAGGAATAACAAAAGAAATAAATTGGAAAAGATTAGACAATGCTAAAGAAAATTTATCAAAATTAGGATATAAATATAAAGAAACTTCCAACGTAAGAACTGACAACCAAGGAAGAAGTTCATCAGCAGAAGAAAGAGCTAAACAATTTATGGAACTATGGCAAGATAAAGAAACAGGAGCTATTATATCAGCAGCAGGCGGATTTTTCTTAAATGAAATGATAGATAAAATAGACTGGAAAAAAATAAAAGAATTAGAGCCTAAGTGGTTTCAAGGTTATTCAGATAATACAGGTATAACATATTTATTGACAACATTAGCAGATATAGCTTGCATATATGGACCAAACGTAAAAGATTATGGAATGAGAAATTTATATCAAAATTTAGAAAACTCATTAAAGATAATGAGTGGCGAAGAAATTAAGCAAGAAAGCTTTGAAAAATGTGAAAATGGAGAATGGTCAGAAAGAATTGATCCATATGAAGAATACAATTTAACATGCAAGAGTGAGTGGAAAAGCTTAAATAAAGAAGAACACTTACATTTTAAAGGTCGCTCAATAGGTGGATGCGTAAATGTAATAACAGATTTAATTGGAACAAAATATGATAAAACAAAAGAATATATAGAAAAATATAAAGAAGATGGTATTGTATGGTTCTTAGAAGCTTGTGAAATGTCAACACCAATAATATATTGTAAACTATGGCAAATGAAAAATGCAGGATATTTTAAATACTGTAAAGGAATAATATTTGGAAGACCAATAATATTAAAAGAAGAATATGATATGAATCAAGAAGAAACTTTAAAAGAAGCACTAAAAGATTTAAATATTCCAGTTATATATGATGCTGATATAGGACACATAGCGCCACAAATACCAATACTATCAGGAGGAATATTAGAAATAGAGTACGAAAAAGGAAAAGGAAAAATAACAAATTATTTTAAATAAAAGCAGGGAGCCACTCTGGCTAGAGTGGCTCCCTGTTGTCGTCTTGTTATCCAATTTACCCGATTTTGCGAATTTTGTTATCTGAAGTGCGAGATTTGCGACGAATCTGATTTCTCCTCTTGGACTTTTTGCCGATGCCCAACTCTTTTTTCATATCTCTTGTAATAATCTCAAGGTACCTTTTAAAAATCTTCTGCTCTCTGGCAAAAAACTTAATAAGGCGACCAAATACAGAGTTAAGAATAAGAAAAAGAGTGAATACGGCTGTGCAGAGAATCAGAAATTCCAGCTGGAAAATGACAAATACCTTTGTATAAAGCCACTTCCAAAAGAAAAAAGCAATCCATCCAGCGACAATCAGCAACAGGCTCAGCAGACTAGAGCAGAAAATGAAAAAATCAAACCCTTTTCTTGCTGCGGCAGCAATAACTGAATCTTCACTGTGCACATAGCTGGCTCTAATAGCTTCCCACTCTCCAATTTTTTCATCTGCCTTTTCGGCAATTGCCACATATTCAATGGCACCTCCAGGAAAAGAGTAGGCATTAGATAGAGCTTCTTCCCGAATTCCTTCGAGATTTTGGATTGAGGTATAGCACTGAACCATCTTCATCTGCGTGTAAAAGGTTTTTGCGCTAAAGACTACAATCCGAGTGGATCCCCAGATCATCACCACAAGAGTGGCAAGGATAATGAAGCACCAAAGGGCACCCCATTGGATGGAAAAAAGAACTGATGACTTAGACTTGTTGTTTTTCATTTTGAATACCTCCTAATTAATTATTTTTTCCTCCATGCAACAAGTACGTAAATTAATTATAACATATTCTAGAGAAAATAGCATCTGTTAAGAAAAATTAATATAAAAGATATATAATCTACTTAAAAACGTTTGACAAAAAATATATTTTAATAGATAATTATAGTATTGAAAAAAGAGAATACAAAAGAAATTTCTAAAGGAATACAAAGGAGGAAAAAATGTATATTTTCAATAGGATTACAGTAGTTCCACAATTACCAAAGGAGTTAAAAAGACTATCAGAAATAGCAAATAATTTATGGTGGTCATGGAATACAGAATTTTTAAAAATATTTAAGATGATTGATCCAGACTTATGGGAGAGAATTGAAAAAAATCCAACCAAATTTTTAAAATTAGTGGCACAAGAAAAAATAGAAAAAGCTGCTAAAAATGAAGAAATTTTAAAAGCATATGAAAATGTAGTTGCAAACTACGAAAATTATATATATAGCAAAGATACTTGGTTTGCTAAAAAATATCCAAACAATAAAAAAGATTTAATAGCATATTTTTCAGCTGAATATGGGCTAGATGAAATAGTTCCAATATATTCAGGAGGATTAGGAATTCTTTCAGGAGACCATTTAAAATCAGCTAGTGATTTGGGTATTCCTTTAGTAGCAGTTGGGCTATTATATAAAAACGGATACTTTAATCAAAAAATAAATGGATATGGTCAGCAAGAGCAAGAATATAATAACCTAGATTTATATAACTTACCAATAAATCCAGTAAAAACAGAAGAAGATAAAGATATGATTCTAGAAATACCAATGCTAGGAAACACATTATATCTAAAAATCTGGAAAATAGAAGTAGGTAGAGTAAGTTTATATTTAATGGATTCTGATATAGAACAAAATCCAGAAGAATACAGAGATATCACATTAAAATTATATGGTGGAGATAAAGAAATGAGAATAAGACAAGAAATTGTCTTAGGAATGGCTGGAGTACAACTACTAAAAGAATTAGGAATGAATCCAACAGTATATCATATGAACGAAGGACATTCATCATTCTTAACACTACAATTAATAAAAGATACTATGAAAGAAAAAGAAGTATCTTTCCAAATAGCAAAAGAAATAGTTACATCACAAACAGCATTCACAACACATACGCCAGTTCCAGCAGGAAACGATATATTTGATTTAGGATTAATAGATAAATATTTTTCAGGAATGTGGGAAGAATTTGGAATATCACGTGATGAATTCATGAAATTAGGAATGAAAGAAACAGTTGAATTAGAACCAGGATTCAATATGGGAATGTTAGCATTAAGAATAGCTGGAAAGAAAAATGGAGTAAGTAAACTTCACGGAGCTGTTTCTAGAGAACTATTTTCAGATGTATGGCCAGATATAGCAGCAAATGAATCACCAATAACTTATGTTACAAATGGTATTCACACATGCACATGGCTAGCACCAAATTTAAAAAGTTTATATAATGAATACTTAATGCCATATTGGCAAGACAATATTCAAGATGATAACACTTGGAAAAAGATAAATTCAATTCCAGATGAAAGACTATGGAAAGAACACTTAAAAAGAAAAGAAAAATTAATGGAGCTAGTTAAGAGAAACATTACTGAAAGATACAAAAGAAGTGGCTACAGCTATGATGATATAAATGAAGTTGTAAACAAATTAAATCCAAATGCATTAACAATAGGATTCTCTAGAAGATTTGCTACATACAAAAGAGCAACATTAATTTTCAGAGACATTGAAAGATTAACACAAATATTAAATCAAGAAAACAGACCAGTACAATTAATATTTGCAGGAAAAGCACATCCTGCAGATGTAGAAGGTCAAAATTTGATAAAACAAATACATGAAATCTCACTAATGCCACAATTTAAAGGAAAGATATTCATACTAGAAAATTATAATATAGGAATGTCAAGATACTTAATAAGTGGTGTAGATGTATGGTTAAATAATCCAAGAAGACCAATGGAAGCATCAGGAACATCCGGAGAAAAAGCATCTGTAAATGGAGTAGTAAACTTCAGTGTATTAGATGGATGGTGGGCTGAAGGATATGATACAACAAATGGTTGGGCAATAGGAACAGAAACAGATTATGATTCATATGAAATACAAGATAACGCAGACAGCGACAGCATATACAGCACATTAGAAAACAAAATAATACCAGCATACTACAAACAAAATGATAAAGGAATTTCAAAAGACTGGTTAAAATACATGAAAAATTCTATAATCACTACAGGTGGAAAATATTCAACATCAAGAATGCTAGTTGACTATGTAGAACAAATATATATGCCATTATGTGAATTACATAATAAACACTATAAAGAATTAGACAATATTAATACATATGTAAAATGGAAAAAAGCAGCTAAAGAAAGATGGCAAGAAATAGACATAACACAAGAAAGCAATATTGATAATGTAAAAATGAATGCTGGAGACATAATAGAAGTAAATTGCAAAGTAAGATTACCAAACTTTGAACCAGAAAATGTATCAATTCAAGTTTACTATGGACAAATATTAGATAACGGAACAGTAAATAATATATGTGTCACAGAAATGAAGAAAACAGAAGAAAATAAAGAAGAAAATACATATAGTTATTCAGCTAAAATAAAATTAACAACAGGAGGAAATTTTGGTTATACATTTAGAGCAATGCCAAAACATGAAATGTTGTTAGAGTCAGAAAATATGAATTTAGTAAAATGGATGACAAAATAAACTAAAAAGCGGAAATTCTATTTCCGCTTTAAAATTACTATAAAAATATTATTGTTCTTAACTAATTACAAATAATGCAAATATAATATAAATAACGGAGAATACTAAATATAACAAAATATTATAAAACTATTGAAAAAAACATATTTTGTGATAAAATAATCGTTGGTAAAATTGAATTTTATAAAAAGGAGATAAAAATAATGAAAAATTTAAGAAAAACAAAGATAGTTGGAACAATAGGACCTGCTAGTGAAAACATGCTAGAGGAACTATTTGAGGCAGGACTAAATGTATGTAGAATTAACTATTCACATGGTAGCTGGGAAGAACAAGCAGAAAAATCAGAAACTATAATGAGAATAAGAGAAGAAAAAGACCTACCAATTCCTATGATACTAGATATGAGAGGACCAGAAATCAGAACAGGTATGTTATACACTGGAAAAAATACAAAAATAGAATTAAAAGATGGTCAAAAATTCATATTAACAAATCAAGACGTAGTAGGAAACGAAGAAAAAGTTTCAGTTACTTATAAAGAATTATACAAAGACGTACAACCAGGAACAAAAATATTAATAGACGATGGAGCTATAGAATTAAAAGTTGATGAAGTAGCAGGAGAAGACATTGTTTGTACAGTAGTTCACGGAAATGGACTAGGATCTAGAAAAACTATGAACTTACCTGGAACAGTAATAAGATTACCTGCATTAGCTGAAAAAGATATAGATGATTTAAAAACAGCTTGCGAACATGATTATGATTATGTTGCAGTTTCTTTTGCTAGAAACGAAGATGATATTAATCAAGTTAGAAAAGTATTAGATGAAAACGGAGGTAAAGATATAAAAATCATTACTAAAGTTGAAAATGTTGAAGGTCTTTCTAACATGGAACAAATAGTAAACTTAGCAGATGCACAAATGATTGCACGTGGTGATATGGCTACAGAAACAGACTTTACAGAACCACCTGTAATGCAAAAGAAATTTATTAAATTATCAAACAGAGCTAATAAACCAGCTATAACAGCAACACAAATGTTAGAATCAATGACACACCAACCATTACCAACTAGAGCAGAAGCATCAGACGTTGCAAACGCAATTTATGATAGAACTAGTGCAATAATGCTTTCAGGAGAATGTGCTATGGGTGATTATCCATTAGAATGCGTTCAAACAATGGATAAAATAGCTAAAAGAGTAGAACCAACAATAAACTATTGGAAAAGATTTGACCAAAATGAAAATTATGAACTAAATGATTTAGAAGACAATGTAGCATATTCAGTATGCGTTATGGCAAAAAACATAAAAGCAGATGCAATTATATGCTATACAAACACAGGAAAATCAGCTAGAAGATTATCAGGATTAGGAGCAGGATGCCCAATATTAGCTGTTACAAACAATAAAAGAACATTCCGTCAATTAGCATTAGCATGGAACGTATTTCCAGTATATGTTGAAGATGAAAATATCAACAATGTAATCGAAAAAGGTATTGAAAAACACAAAAAATTAGGAAACTTAGAAAAAGGAGACACTGTTGTAGTTTCAGGTGGAGATAAAATATTACCAGACTATAAAATGAGCAAAACAATTGGTGGATTTTTAACTATTGAATAATTTAAAAATATATAATATAATTTTAACAATTAAATAATAAAATACTATAAAGGAGAGACAAAAAACAACTCTCCTTTTATGAATTAAGGAGGAACTAAAATGGAAGAAACTTATGTACAAAGTACTAATAAAACAATTGCATCAAGTTTACTTTGGATGTTCTTTGGATTATTAAGTACTGGAATTATCGCAGCTGTTACTTACTACACAGGAGCTTTTGTTGAAGTAGCAACAACTGCATGGCCAATGCTATTAATAACAGAAGTTGTAGTAGCAATAGTATTTGGACTTTTCTTTAATAAACTATCAGCAGGAGTAGCAACATTCTTATTTTTCTTATACTCAATGATAACAGGAGCAACTTTCTCAATAATATTCGTTGCATATGATTTAACAACAATAGGATATGCACTATTTGCAACAGCAGGATTTTTTGGAATATTAGCATACATGGGATATAAAACAGAAAGAGACTTAAGTAAATTTGGAAATGTATTAATGGCAGCACTAATAATGGCATTAATAGTAACAGTAATAAACATATTCTTAGGAAGCTCAACATTAGATATTGTATTAGATTGGGTAATATTAGGAGTGTTTGCAGGACTTACAATCTACGATATGAACAAAATAAAAGTACTAAGTGAAATAGGATATGACCCAGAAAAAACAGCAATATATGGAGCAATGCAATTATACTTAGACTTTATAAATATATTCTTAAGAATTTTACAATTATTTGGATCAAGAAAAGATTAATATTTAAAAGACTAGCAAGTAAAGCTAGTCTTTTATTATGCCTAATTTAAATATTGATTACAAATCATTAATTTGATAAAATCAAGTGGAGATTAAATAAAGAGGGATTTTATGAAAAGATTTTTAAATTCATTTGTACATGCATTTGAAGGAATAATAAGAACTATTAAAGAGGAAAGAAATATAAAAATACATCTATTAGCAGTAATAGTAGTTATAAGTATGGGATTAATATATAAAATATCTATAGTAGAATGGATGATATGTCTAGTATTATTCGGATTGGTAATTTCAACAGAAATTATAAATACAAGTATAGAAAGAGCAGTAGATTTAATTTCCAAAGAAAAAAGCGATTTAGCAAAAATGGCAAAAGATGCAGCGGCAGGAGCTGTACTTGTAAACGCAATTATTTCAGCAATAATTGCAGGAATAATATGGATTCCAAAAATATTTTAAATAAAAGGAGAATAAAAAATGGCAACAACAATAGATTATATAGAATATGTATGTGAGCAAATACAAGGTATTGGTGAAATCAGATATAAGAAAATGTTTGGAGAATACATGGTGTATGTAAATGACAAGCCAGTAATTATAGTATGTGATAATAATCCATTTGTAAAAAAATTAGACTGCATACAAGAAATGATGAAAGATGCAGAAACAGGATATCCATATAAAGGAGCAAAAGAGCATTATATATTAGATATAGACAATTCAGAATTTTGCAAAAAAATAGTAACAGAAGTAGAAAAGGTAACACCATTGCCAAAACCAAGAAAGAAGAAAGAGTAATATACTTATTGCTATTTTCAAAAATAGATTATATAATCGGATAGGGAAACCCTAAAATACTTATTTTAGAAAGGATAAGGCTATGAATAAAAAATACGATATAATTGCAGTAGGAATGGGACCAGGAGCTGTTTTTATGGCATATGAACTAGTAAAGCAAAACAGTGGCAAAAAAATATTATTAATAGAACAAGGAAAAAGAGTAGAAAAAAGAAATTGCCCAATAGAAAAAACAGGAAAGTGTACAAAATGTAAACCATTTTGCAATATAACTAGTGGTTTCTCAGGAGCAGGAGCTTTTTCAGATGGAAAACTATCATTATATAATGAAGAAGATGATGATATTTATGTAGGAGGAGAACTACACAAATATATAGGGATACAAAAAACAAAAAAATTAATAGATTACACAGATCAAATTTACCTTGAATTTGGAGCAGATAAAAAACTAGAAGGAATAGAATTTAAAGAAGAAGTAAGCAAAATAAAGAAAAAAGCTAAAAAAGAAAATTTAAATTTAATAGATATTCCAATTAGACACTTAGGAACTGAAAAAGCACATGAATTATATGGAAAAATAGAAAAATACATAGAAGATAATGGCGTAGAGTTAATGTTTGAAACAATAGTTGATGACTTAAAAATAGAAAACGGAATTTGTACAGGAGTAAAAGTAAAAAATGCTAAAGAAGTAGAAAATGAAAAAGCTGAACTTGAAACAATAGAAGCAGAAAAAGTTGTAGTTGCAGTAGGTAGAAAAGGAGCAAACTGGTTAGTTGATATGTGTAATAAATATAACATAGAAACTAAAGCAGGATGTGTTGATATTGGCATAAGATATGAATTACCAGATTCAGTAATGAAAGACATAAATCATTATATGTATGAAGGAAAAATAATTGGAAGACCATGGCCATTCCAAGATAAAGTAAGAACATTCTGTCAAAACCCAAGCGGATTTGTATCATCAGAAGTGTATGACCACAACCTAACATTAGTAAATGGACATTCATATAAAGATAAAAAAAGCACAAATACAAATTTAGCAATATTAGTGTCTCATAATTTTACATACCCATTTAATAAACCAATAGATTATGGTAGAAATGTAGCAAAAAATTTAAATGAGCTAGGAAATGGAAATGTCGTAGTACAAAGATTAGGTGATATTTCAAGAGGAAAAAGAACATGGCAAGAAGAATTAGATAGAAATAGTGTAGAGCCAACATTAAAATCAGCAGTTCCAGGAGATATTACCTTTGCAATAGGATATAGAACAATGACAGATATATTGCAATTTATAAAACAAGTAGACAAAGTAGTAGAAGGATTTGCAAACCCAGATAACCTTTTATATGGACCAGAAATAAAATTTTATAGCAACAAATTATCAATAGATGAAAAATTTGAAACAAGTATAAAAGGATTATATTCAATTGGAGACGGAGGAGGAATGACAAGAGGATTAATGATGGCATCATGTTCAGGGGTACAAATGGCAAGAAATTTATTAGATATTGAATAAAAAATATTATTTAAAAAGTGAGAGGTGTAGCTCTTGCTTTTTTCTTTTCTAAAACAAAATTATGCAGTAGTTGTTTACATAAAGTTTTACAAACAAGTCAAAAAATGGTATAATTAAAGGGCAAGCAAATAGCAACTTATTAACAATTGGGAGCTTTCCCAACCACACACGGAGGTTTTCAGTATGAAAAAAGAGAAACAGACATCCTTGCTCAAAGAAGCAATAGCAGTACGTCGGACAATAATAATCGGCGTATCAGCAATTATCAGCTTAATTGTCGGACTTCTGGTCAACTATCTGGCATTACCCGCACAGACCATTCATTCGAGTGGCTGGTGGTGGTTCTGGATAATGATTGGAGTCGTCTTTACCATCTCTGCATGCGTAGCACAAGCAATATGTAACAATATCACATACGAAAGTGAAAAACCCGTTATAGGAATAATATTCGGAATTGTCACAGGAGTATTAGTTGTTGCCATGTTTGTTACGTCAATATCAGGATGGAAATGTGCTCATGCGGAACAGTATGCTAACCTTATAAAAATTGAGGAAGGCAACTTTGAAAAAGATATTCCGCAGATGACAAGCGAAGCTGTAATTGTTGACATGAAAACTGCTCAGAGATTGGGTGACAGAACTATCGGCACTATAAAACATGCTAGCTGGTATGAGGCAGACGATGAGTATGATTTGATTGAGGTAAATGGTGAATATTACCGGATATCAAGCATCAAATACGGTGGTCTGTTTGAATATTGGAAAGCAAGCTCAGAAGGCATTCCTGGATATATTTTGGTGAACGCCAAGACCCAGGAAGCAAAATATGTACCGCTTGACGAAGGTATGAAATATGCACCATCAGCATTCTTTGGTCATGACTTAAGTCGTCATTTGCATAAGCAGCATCCGGACTATATGTACGGAAAAAGTTTCTTCGAAATCGATGACGAAGGCAATCCGTATTGGATTACAGGTGCAGGAACAGCTCAGATAGGCATGAGAGGTGCACCGATGATCAACAAAATTGTCATTACAAATGCTATAACTGGTGAATCAGAAGAATATCCTATAGATGAAGTACCTGACTGGGTAGATCATGCGTATGGGGTAGACTATATGATGACTAGGATAAACTGGCATTATCGTTATCAGGAAGGCTGGTTTAATCCTTCTAAAACCAATATATACAAAACAGCATACTCTTATAAAACCAGTAAGAATAGTGGAGAAGAAAATAAATTCACACCATTTGACGGATATAATAGTATGGTAGATTCAAATGGAGATATTTGGTTTAACACAGGAATAACACCAGCAAATGCTGCAGAAACAAACGTAGGATTTATTCTGATTAGTCCGAAAACTGGTCAGGTAAAATACTACACATGTGAAGGTGCAGAAGAATCCTCGGCTCAGGGAGCCGCCGAAGGCTTGGTACAGAATTTAGGATACTCAGCATCTTTCCCGAACATCGTAAATGTAGATGGGAATGCAGCGTACTTCATGGTACTGAAAGACAACGCAGGATTAGTGCAACGATATGCACTCTGCAATGTTAATCAATATTCAAAAGTAGCTCAGGCAGAAACCATTGAAGAAGCTTTGAAATTGTATAGGCAAAAGATGAACTATGTGACCATGGAAGACTTCAAAGAAGAGCCTGATTTTACTACAGTAGAACACGGAGAACCGTTGCCAAAGGAAGAACACGATGTTGTAGAAACAACCGGTGTTGTATCTGAGGTAACAGAGGCACAGATTGAAGGATATACCTTCTATTATTTTACAATTGAAGGAAGCGAAAGTATCTTTATGTCTTCGATTGAGAACAGTAATCTGCAGCCACTGAAACTGAAGGCTGGCACAGAAGTAACGGTTATGTCTTACACTGAAAAGGATGTAGAGATAGTTACTGAAATTACAATTAAATAGCGAATTCTAGACAAAGAAAAAACGTTTGCTTGCACGAACATCATGTCTAGGATAAATAAAGGAGGGGGACCAGTTGGTACCCCTCCTCTCCATGTAATAAAAAAATAATAATAGAAATACAGATGTTAACATAATTTACAAATAAAATAAAGTATGATATACTAACACCACTCTTGTGCCAATCGGCACATGTTCACATATCTGTAGCACGTTTGTATAGTGTATACAGAGTTACCTTATATTACTTGGAAAATAATTTGCTAAAATTAAATTCCAAGATGAAGTGATAGATGCAACTATTAACAAGTATAATTACGGAGGTAACCAAATGGATTATCAAAAAGCAAAAGAGGTGTATGCTACCTTAACCGAAGAGCAAATCGAAGCGGCAACGATGGCAATGCGTGGTTTCAGCTGTTTACCCATGACTGGCAGGTATGGTAAGGTGAATGACCTGTTTTCCGAGTTTGGAAGCGAGTTTGCACTGAACCGAAACCGGCTGGAAATGGAGATCACGTATCTCAACATGCTCTGTGACGTAATAGGTGTCAAGCTGAGTGAAGAAGAGCAAGATAAGCTCTATAACATGCTTGATGACTTTGACGTAACAGAGTTTTTCGAGATGAAAGCCATCGAGGAGACCACCAAGCACGACGTGAAAGCAGTCGAATATTACATCAGAGGCAAGCTGGATGAGCTTGGCATGGGCCGGCTTAAGCCATATGTTCATATGGGACTTACCAGCGAAGATGTGAATAACATCGCATATGCACTCATGATGTCTGACTGCATGGACGAGTGGAATGAAAAAGCAATTGAGCTGATTGAAAAGATGCACGAACTGGCAGAAAGAACTAAGAATGTTCCTATGCTCGGGCATACACATGGTCAGCCGGCAACACCACTCACCTTCGGACATGCGGTATCCGTTGACTGGGCACGCTTGAAAGAAGCTCTGGAATACGCAAACAGCATTCCGATTTGCATGAAGCTGAACGGAGCAGTGGGAAACAGAGCAGCAATGATGTTCGCTTACCCTGACGTGGACTGGGGCGTGTTTGAGGCAGAATATGTCGCATCCTTCGGCGAGGAGTTTGCCGTGAATCCTCTGACATCTCAGATTGAATGTCATGATTATATGGTGAGAATCCTCAATGAGATCCGGCTGTTTTCGAGTGTTGTCGAAAATATCGGCAAAAACATCGAAGATTACACCTGTCTGAAATATCTCAAGCAGATTCCGAAAGAGGGCGAAGTTGGCTCTTCAACCATGCCGCATAAGATCAACCCGATTGACGGCGAAAATGCATGGTCAAATGCGATCACAGCTGAGTTTGCGGCATTGGGACTTACCCAAAAGCTGCCACAGTCGAAGATGCAACGAGATCTGAGCGATAGCTCATCGTTACGCACTATTCCGACAGTATTTCTGCATTCATATCAGTCCATGGTTTCACTTATCAGGATGCTGGGCAAACTGGAAGTGAACCAGGAAGTTATGCAAAAGGATCTGGATGAAAATCCGGAAGTGCTGGCAGAAGCAATTCAGACAATCCTTCGCAAAAACGGATATGACAATGCATACGAGATCATGAAGCAGATGACCAGAGGAAAGAAAACCACGCTGGACGATCTGAGAGAATTTATCAGAGGTCTGGAGATAAACGAAGGCGACAAGGAACGTCTGCTTAAGCTCACACCAGCAGAGTATATCGGCGAGTCGAAAGAGCTTGTAGACTACTACTGTTACCCGATTACTACGGAAGAAGCAGGGGAAATCTTTGTAGAATAAACGATAGCCAGAAATAAGTAAATTGGGCGGTCAGAACAAGTAATTGTTTTGACCGTCCTTTGTGTTTTTTTTAAATAATATTTACATTTCCAAAATTAGGTATATAATAAAAACGTAAATTAAATAAAAGGAGAAACTTAAGTGGGAGAACAAAAAATTTTAGAATGCCAAAACTTACGAAAAAGATTTGGTAAAAAAGAAATCTTAAAAGATGTTTCATTAGAAGCAAAAGAAGGAGATATTTTAGGATTTATAGGTCCAAATGGAGCAGGAAAAACAACAACAATAAAATTAATATTAGGATTGCAAAAAATAACTAGCGGAACAGTAAAAATAAACGGATATGACATAGAAAAAGAATTTACAAAAGCAATAAAAAGAGTTGGAACAATAGTTGAAAATCCAGACTTATATATGTATATGTCAGGATATGAAAATTTAAAAATGATCTCTAATTTATATGAAGGAATAACAAAAGAAAGAATAGATGAAGTAGTTAAATTAGTAGGATTAGAAAACAGAATAAAAGATAAAGTATCAAAATATTCTTTAGGTATGCGCCAAAGACTAGGAATAGCACAAGCGATATTACATAAACCAAACTTATTAGTATTAGATGAACCAACAAATGGATTAGATCCAGAAGGAATAAAACAAATAAAAGATTTAATAGTAAAATTAGCAGAAGAAGAAAAAATGGCAGTATTAATTTCAAGCCACAATCTATTAGAATTAGAAAGTTTTTGTACTAAAATTACAATATTAAAAAACGGAGAAGTAATTGAAAACACAAGTATAGATAAAGTAAAACAAGATGAAGATACAAGCTATATATTTGAAGTAGAAAATGAAGAAAAGGCAATACAAACAATAAAAGAAAAATCAAAGAAAGTTGACAAAAACACTATAGAAGTTAAAGTAAATAGAGAAGATGTACCAGAAATAATAGAAAAACTTGCAGAAAACAACATAAAAATTTATAGTGTATATCAAAAAGAAAGTAATCTAGAAGATGCCTTCTTGAAAAAGATAGGAGGGAATGTAATTGATTAATCTAATAAAAAATGAATTAAAAAAGATTTTTAGTAAAAAAGCATTATATGTAGTTTTATTCGTTACAATAGGCTTGTGTATAACTATAAATATAATGAATAAGAAAAACGAACATAAAAGTTCAAGATATAACGAACAAGAAGCAGAAATGTATCAAATGCAATTAAATGCTGCAAAGGAAGCTGGAGACAAAGATTTTGAAAGAGCATGCCAAAGCTATACAGAAGCAAGGGGAATGGCTTATAAATATGGTTCAGATAGTTGGCAAGTATATGTAATAGCAAATAAACTAGAACAAGTTATAAACGATATGTTAAGAACAGAAGGAACCGAAGGATATAATGTATATAAAGAAGAATATGACAGAATAGTAAGTTGTTTAGAAAGTGATAATTGGAGAGTATTTGCAGAAGAAGAACTCGAAGATGTAAATTCACAACTAGAATTTGCAATCGATGAAGAAACAAAAGAAAGTTTAAAAGATCAAAAACAAGTTTTAGAGTGGAGATTAGAAAAGAATATACCATATGGCAATAACGATATAAACAGTTATTTAAATGCATGGACAACAGCAAAATCCGATATAAGACAAATGAAAACACAAAATATATCAAGATATGAAAACAGGCAAAGATTAGAAGAAGTAGAAGCAACAATTGCAATATGTGAATATGCAATAAATAATAATATTAATGAAAATGTAACTAAAGCAGGAGACTCAATGCTTCAATGGGAATTATCAAGCAACGCACAAATAACACTTTTAGGAGTATTTAGCGATTACAGTTTCTTTATAATACTTGCAATAGTAATAATAGCAGGAACTATCGTAAGTGAAGAATTTAATAAAGGAACAATAAAACTTTTATTAGTAAGACCATATAGCAGAGTAAAAATATTATTAGCTAAATTTATAACTTGCCTAATTGTTTTACTAATTTCACTAATATCAGTGGCAATAATACAAACTATAGTTGGCGGAATAATTTTTGGATTTGAAAGTTATGGAAACGAAATAGTTATGTATAATTACACAAACAGCAGTATAGAAATAGTAAGTACATTACAATATTTATCAATAGCAGCGCTTTCAATATTACCAGAGTATTTATTACTTATGACTTTAGCTTTTACAATAAGCACAGCATTAACAAATACACCAATGGCAATAGCAGTACCATTATTAGGTATAATTGGTGCAGAAATGATAAATGGATTAGTACTAAATATTTATAGAAAAGCAGAAATAGCTTTATACTTTGTAACACCACACTGGGATTTAAGTATGTATGCATTTGGAAAACTACCTACATACGAAGGTGTAACATTAGGATTTTCAATTAGCATATGCGTAATATATTTTGCAATCTTATTAGGAATAAGTATATTAACATTTAAAAATAGAGATATTAAAAATATTTAACTAAATTAAATATTTACAATAATCAAAAACTAATATATTATATAGATACTCTGAGCTAATAAGATAAACTTTATAGCAAAGAAATACGAAAAGCTATCTAATACCAAAATAAAAATTAAGGTAAAAGAAAAAAGGAGGTATAATGGAAACTAGAGTTGCAATAATAGGAATCATATTAGAAAATAGAGATTCAGCACAAAAACTAAATGACATATTACATGAATACAGTGACTGCATAGTAGGAAGAATGGGCTTACCATATCCCAAAAAATCAATAAATGTAATAAGCATAGTAATAGACGCAACACAAGATACCATTAATACACTATCAGGCAAAATAGGAAAACTCGAAGGAATAACCAGCAAAGTAGTATATTCAAAAGCATAAAATCTTTTAGCTCTAATTTAAAAAATTGGAGGTAAAAAAGAAATGGAAAAAGAAACAGCAATTAATCAAAGAGTGCATGACTTCAGTAAATCAATAGACATAATGCAAACAATATTGATTTATCTAATAGCATTATTAGTACCAACGTTCTTAGGAGAAATATTAAAAGATATTTTTCCAGCAACTAGCATAGTAGTAACAAAATCACAACTAATAATAGGTTCAATAGTAAATGCAAGTTTAATAGTAGCAGCAATGAATTTAAAAGGCTGGGCAAAAATATTAGGAGTAGTTACAATGCCAAGCATATCAACAATATTAGGAGGATATGTATTTAAAACAGCATCAGTATTTATGGTATATATGATACCAGCAATATGGATAGGAAATTTCGCATTAGTATATACTTATAAAAAAATACTAGTACAAAAAAGCAAAAACTACTTTTTAGCTGGAATAGTTGGAATAGTAATAAAAGTAGCAATAATATTTGGAGCATTCAACATATTAAAATTAATTGGGATATTCCCACCAAAACTAATAACAAACTTACAAACAGCAATGGGAATGGTACAAGCAATTACAGCTACAGTAGGAATGCTAATAGCATTTGTAATATATAAATTAGAATGTATTCATAAATAGGACAATATCATGTAGAATACTCACACAATAAATAAAAAGCAAATCTTAACATAGGTTTGCTTTTTGTGTTATAATAACCTACAGAAGGTGAAAATATGGAAAAAATATTAATAATAGAAGACGACGAAAACATAAACAACATGATAAAAAAATTATTAGAAAGTAACGGATACAAAACATTTCAAGCATTTTCAGGAACAGAAGGATTATTACTATATAATGAAAAAATAGATTTAGTGTTATTAGATTTAATGTTACCAGGAAAAACAGGAGAAGAAGTAATAAAAGAATTAAAACAAAAAAGTGATGTGCCAATAATTATAATGAGTGCAATCGGAGACATAAATAAAAAATTAGATTTATTTAAATTAAATGCAAATGATTACATAACAAAGCCATTTCATAATGAAGAGTTACTTGCTAGAATAAAAGTTCATCTCAAAAGTAGCCATAAACAAAATACAAGCATATTAAAATATAAAGACATAGAATTAAGCACAAACGAATTTACAGTAATATGCAACAAGAAAAATATAATTTTAACCAAACACGAATTTGAACTTTTAAAAGCATTAATAAAAAATCCAAATCAAGCATTAACCAAAAGTATGTTATTTGATATAGTTTGGGGAGATGAAAGCTTTGCAGACGAAAACACTTTAAATGTGCATATAAGTAAAATAAGAAACAAATTAAAAGAAGCAAATAAAGATGAAGATTACATAGAAACCATATGGGGAATCGGTTACAGAATGAAAAAATAGAACTTTCACAATATTTAAGAAATATTTAAGGAATGTGTTAAGAGTTTTTTAACACATTTTTTTTATAATTCTTTTAGAAATGAAAAAGAAAGGAAAAAGAATATGAGTAATACAGTTTTAGAAACAATAAACCTAACTAAAAAATATAAAAAATTTGTTGCATTAGATAGCGCAAGTATAACAATAAAAAAAGGCGACATATATGGTTTGATAGGAAGAAACGGAGCAGGAAAAACAACATTAATGAAAGTAATAACAACACTTACCAATAAAACAAGCGGAGAATTTAAATTATTTGATTTAAGCGATAGTGAATTAACAGAAAGCAAAAGACGTATAGGATGTTTAATTGAAAATCCAGCATTTTTTCCAAACATGAGTGCATATAAAAATTTAAAATACTATGCAATACAAAAAGGAATAGTAGATGATAACCAAATAGATGAAGCACTTAAACTAGTAAAACTAGAAGAAGCTAGAAATAAGAAATTTAAAACATTTTCATTAGGAATGAAACAACGTTTAGGAATAGCATTAGCAATATTAGACAATC
>CAQPBJ010000016.1 GCA_948852945.1 uncultured Clostridia bacterium
AATCAGGTGAGATTAATATATCTCTTAAGTTTGCTATACCTATGATTTTTTTATTATCATTAACAAAGATTGTTTCAATTACTTCTGATTTAGAAACAATTTCTTTTAATTTTAGTAAAGCTTGTGATACAGTTAAATCTTTTTTTAGAGCAATATACTCTGTAGTCATAATTCCACCAGCTGTATCATCTTCATACCCTAATAATTCTGTAATAACTTTTTTATCTTTTCCATCTTTCATTAGGTTAATAAGTTCTTTAGATTTTCCAATGTTTATTAAACCTAATATATCTACAATATCATCTTTTGACATGTAGCTGAATACATTAATAATTCTGTGATTTCTAAGTAAATCAAGTATTCTTATTTGTGTTTTTTCTTCTGATTCTTCTAAGATATTAGCTAATTCTTTGTCACTTAATTTTGCGCAGATTTCAGCTATATCATTGTCTTCTAAATCAGATAATTGTAAGGCTAGATCAACTGATGTTATTTCATCTAACTTATTTAATAGTGTGTTTATTGTGATTTCTTCTTCTTTTAACATTTTATTTTCTCCTTTCTTATTTTTGAAGAAAATAAATAGTTGAAATTAAAGAATTATGGAATAAAAAAAGCTCAAATAATGAGCGATCTTTTTATTAATCCTCATTTCACTTATATTTATTTTCTTATGATTCGATTGTGAATCTTCGCTCATTAAATCACCTCTTTTTCTTTAAACTCCTTTTTTATTATATCATAAACCTATAAAAAGTTAAAGTAAAATTAAGAAATTCGTTTATTTTTTATGAATTTTGAAGTATAATGTTAATAATTTAGAATTTAAGAACTAAATTGAACTTATTTAGCTATTAAATTATTATAAAAAGGAAATTTTATTATGAATAAAAAATATATTGCTATTATTAGTATATGTTTTATGCTTTCAATCATTTCTGGAATAATTGCAAAAGATTTACTTATTGGAGGAACAATTTTATTTTCTGGCCTTTTGTGTGCATATTTTGCAAGTGAAGGGAAGAGAGCTAATTATATATTTGGTTTAATAAACTACATTTTAATGGGATATGTTTCTCTAAAAAATAATTTATATGGAATTTTTTTATTTT
The DNA here is from genome assembly GCA_948852945.1 of uncultured Clostridia bacterium. Lineage (GTDB taxonomy): Bacteria > Bacillota > Clostridia > TANB77 > CAG-508 > UMGS1994. The sequence continues at coordinate 1,113 of CAQPBJ010000016.1, forward strand.
ATATATTTATTTTTGCACCACTGCAAATTCATGGTTTTAGTACATGGAAAAAGAATTTGAATAAAGATAATAATGTTAATGTAAGAGAGTTTAATTTGAAAAATTCAATTATAATAACCATTTCTTGTATTATTGGTAGTTTTTTATTAGCGTTTTTATTAAATTTAATTCCAAATCAACGATTAGCTTTAATGGATGCAGCATCTAATTGTATTAATTTGTGTGGAGTAGTGTTAATGATACTACGTTTTAAAGAGGCTTGGTGGTTGTGGTTCATAAATAATATTATTGATTTAAGTATTTGGATTATCACTACATTAAATAATGGTACAGGTTCTGTAATGATGCTTTTGGTATCTATCGGATATTTACTTATAAATGTTTATGGAATGATAAAATGGCATATTAATGCAAGAAAAAATAAAGTATAGGAGGAATAATATGAAATTGGTATCGGTGAATCCTTATAATGATGAAATCATAGGTGAGTGTGAGGAAAATACTAAAGAAGAGATTTTAGAGAAAGTAAAACTTGCAAAGCAAAATAAGAAATTATGGGAAAATTTAAATGTAGAAGAAAGAATAGATATTTTAAAAGAATTATATGAAGCTTTTAAAAACAATAGTGAAGAGATGGCAAAATTAATTTCTATGGAAATGGGAAAGCCTATTGTTCAATCAGAAGCGGAAATAACTGCAACTTTTAAAAACATTGAGTGGAACTTAGAAAATGCTAAAAAGTATATTGCTGATGAAATAACTTTTGAAGATGAAAAGCAAATACAAAAGGTTTTGTATAAGCCTAGAGGAATTGTTTTAGCAATTTCACCATTTAATTATCCTATTTCTTTATGTGTGGCAATTGCAGTACAAAATTTAATTGTTGGAAATGTGGTAATAAGTAAGCCTGATCCTAAGTTACCATTATTATTTAAGCTAGTAGAAAAAATAATAAATGATTCTAAATTGCCTAAAGGTGTATGGCAAATTGTTTTTGCAGATAGAGAAACGTCTAGTTTTTTAGCAGATCAAGATATTGATATGATTTGTTTTACAGGAAATACGAAAACAGGTGAATATTTGTATAGTGTAGCTGCTAAGAAAATGATTCCTGCTTTGATGGAACTTGGAGGTTCAGCTCCTGGAATTGTATGCGAAGATGCTGATATTGATGATGTTATTTCTGGAATATTTAAAAAGAAATTTTCTAATAGTGGACAATTATGTCATGCTTTAAAAAGACTAATTGTTCACGAAAGTGTTTTTGATGAAGTTGTAGAGAAATTAAAAGTTATTGCTGAATCACAAGTTTTAGGAAATCCGCTTGAAAGAGAAATAACTATGGGACCAATTGTAAGTAAAAATCAATTAGAGAAACTAGTTGAACAATTTAATGATGCAAAAGAGAAAGGTGCTTGTATCGTATGTGGTGGAGAAAAATTTGGAGAAAAAGGAAACTTTTTTAAACCAACAATTTTAACTGATATAAATAGAGATATGAAAGTTTGGAAAGAAGAAGTATTTGGTCCAATATTACCAGTTGTTAGTTTTAAAACTTTAGACGAAGCTATAGAACTTGCTAATGATACTATTTATGGATTAGGAGGATATATTTTTACTAAAAATAAAAATACTTTTGAGAAAATAAGTAATGAATTAGAAACAGCTATGGTATCTTGCAATAATCTTGCGTATTCAGCACCATATAATCCTTTTGGTGGAGTTAAAAAATCAGGTTTAGGTCGTACAAGAGGAAAATGGGGATTACAAGAATTATGTAATATAAAAATATTTGTATATGAAAAATAAGATAGCGAAGAGCACAGTATTTTGAAATACTGTGCTCTTGCTTGCCTAAAAGTTTAGGCGTGGTAATTAGTCGGTAAGGTGCACGGATCCACGATAGACAGAGAAACCTAACCGGAAAAAGAACTCTGCTAGCTCATCATAGGTATAATCTGTTCTGCCTTTGATGGCCATGAAGATGGCGACTGAGTGGCTATCATTTACCAGCTCGTGTTCTTCATCCTTCATGCACAGGTAAACCCGGTTTTTCGCCAGATGAATCCAGGCTTCCCACTGTTCACCGTCATGGTCATGCATCAGGATAGCGGTGCACGGGTCAAGGTGGAGCCACTGTACTTCGTTCTGATCTCCGATGACCATCTTGTCTACGTCTCCGCGTGTGTACTCTTTGGGAATTTTTTCAATTTTCAGCATATGCTACCTCCTAATATTGTGTGAAAAACTTTTGCTACATCTATTATTATACCATAAAAACCTTATAAAATCAACGATTGTAGGCAGTATAGATAGGTATAGCTAATTTTTAAAAAATATAGTATAATGATGAAAATTAAATTTGAGGAGAATTTTATGAAAGAAAACTACTTACTAGTTCATGGAAGTTTTGGAAGCCCTTTTAGTAATTGGATTCCATATTTAAGAAATGAAATTGAGAAAAAAGATTTAACCGTATATACACCGGATTTTCCAACAGGTGTAGGATTTCAAAATTATGATGCATGGGCTAAAATTTTAAAAGTATATGTTGATAGTAATATTATAAATGAAAATACAGTTATATTTGCTCATTCAATAGCACCAGTTTTTGTTTGCAAATTTCTAGCTTTAAATAAAATTAAAGTTAAGAGATTAGTTTTAGTTTGTGGATTTAATAACTATTTTGGTATAAATGATGAATATGATACTGTTAATGGAAGTATGTATTTTGAAAATTTAGAAGAAGTTAAAAATTATTGTGAGGATATTGTTTGTATGTATTCAGATAATGATCCTTATGTTAAATATGAAGCAGAAAAAGAATTTGCAGATAGTATAACTGAAAATCAAATTGTATTTCCAAATGGTGGACATTTGAATTCAGAAAGTGGATATACTGAATTTAAAGAGTTGTTAAAATATATAAAAATTTAGGAGAAAAAATGAAAATAACTGTTGAAATGGCTTGCTCAATTAATGGATTAATTGCAACAAAAGATGGAAATGAAGATTTTTTATCAAATAGAAATTATCAAATTATGTTAGATTTTTTAAAAGAATATGATTGTTTAGTTTGGGGAAATACGACATTTAAAAATGTTATTTCTTGGGGAGAAAATTATATTAATGATTTAAAAGATGTTACTGTAATTATATTTTCAAAAGAAAAGCAAGTTTCAAATTATGATAATGTTATTTATTGTAATTCGCTTGAGAATTTTTTAGAGATTTGTAAGCAAAAAAATATTGAGAATGTTTTTGTTTCTGGTGGTGCTCATATAAATACATTATTTTTAGAAAATAATATGGTTGATGAGATTATTGTTAATTATAATCCATATGTTTTAACTAGGGGTATTAATTTATTTGAAGGCAATGATGTTGAAAAGAGCTTAGTTTTAGATAAGGTAGTTCATGAGAAAGAAGATATTGTTCAAATTTGGTACAAAATAAAAAAATAGAATAGGAGAAAAGTATGAAAGTAATAACTGTATGTGGAAGTTTAAAATTTAAAGATGAAATGATGAAAATAACTGAAGAAATGGAATTACAAGGAAATTGTATGATAAGTGTTATTTATCCTACAAATGAAGATAAAGATTATTATACAGATGAACAAGCTGATATACTTGATAAAATGCATAAAGAAAAAATAAGAATGTCAGATGCAATTTTAGTAGTAAATGTTGGTGGATATATAGGAAATAGTACACGTAGTGAAATCGAGTTTGCAAAATCATTAAATAAAGAAATAATTTATTATACAGATTTAGTGTAGTAAAAATTAATTGAACTAGTTGTAAATTTAAGTTTGTAATATTATAATGGAAGTAATTATTTTAAAAGGAGTAATAAAATATGGAAGAAAACAATAAAGAAGAGAAAAAAAGCGTAAAAATAAGATTAACAGGTGTATTTTGCATATTATTAATCATAATAATTATAGCTTTAGTTTGCTATATGTATGTTGAAAAAACAAATTATGATGAAGAAATTAAAAGTTTAGAAGCTAACAATGTGAAAATGCAAAGTACAATAAATGATTTACAAGGAAAACTTGTTTTAATTGATGAAGAAAAAGATAAAAATTCAAATTCTGTATCAACTAATAATATAACAAATACAGTTGATAATACTGATGAAGATGATTTAGACTCAGATGAACAAGTAGATGAAATAGCTAAAGAGTTATTTGAAAGTGGAAGTAAAAAAATAAGAGAGACTGTATATTCATCTTATGATCAATATGAATTAATAATACCTTCTGATGAACTAGTTGTAAAAGGAAAAGTCTATGAAAAAAGAGATGCATTATATTCAGATATAGAAGATGAATATTCTAAAATTTTTACAGATGGAGCTTTAGATAAAGTTTTAAAAGAAAGATTTGCTGAATCAGATGGAAATTTATATATTATATCAGGTAGTGATGAAGAATGGAATATTTCTAATGTAGAAGTAGAAAAAACTTCAGAAAATGATGGAGAGATAGAATATAAAGTAACATATAATGATGTAGAAAGTGATGGAACTGTTTCAGAAAAAATAACATGTACTATGAAAATAAAATTAGTAGATGGTGAGTATAGAATATTTGAAACAGATTATTGTGAATTAATGTAATAAATAGAATATCAATCATAAAAAACATATTGCGGTGCAATATGTTTTTTTTATAAAATTATTTTTCAGTTTCTATTATATGTTCTGCATTTTTAGCTTTCTTTTCATTAATAATATCTAATAAACTATTTAAATGTTCGACTGTTTGTAAATTATATATATAATTTATTCCCCAAAACAAAAAGTTTAATCCAATATATATGGCTAAAGTATATTGAATGTTTTCTTTTAAATTGTTTACTATATAGTTATTCATTCCTAAATTAGTTACTATTATTGATTCTAATCCAGCTACTACTAAAGAAAATAGAACATATCCAAAAACTATTAGTAAAGTTTTTTTAATGAGTTTCATGTTAGATACTCCTTTCATCTAAAAAATCATATACGTTGCGAACTCTTCTTCTTGATGCGAGTAGTTTACTACCATCTTCCATAACTATTACAATTTTTGTGCTTGTAGCCATATCAAATTTAAGTATTTTTTTAGCATTTATAATATGGCTTTTTGATATTCTAATATAGTCTGGATTGTCTTCTTCAATTTTATATAATCTACTCATTATTCTAAAAGTGCCTTCTTTTGTTTGGCAGTAGTTATGTTGTTTATTACTAAAATAGAATAGTATATCTTCTTTATTTATAAATACTTTTTCATTGTCTTTTTTTACTAATATTTTAGTTTGTTCACGATAACTTGCAATATATTTTAGTAGATTATGATATTGTTCATTGTCTTCTTTGTATTCTACAATGATATTAATTGTATTTTCTAATTTAGGACTTTTCCTTGAAAATAGTTTATATTCCATAATTTATCTTACCTCGTATATATTGTATCACTAATTATTATTATTTTACATATTTTTGGCATAAGAGGTCGAATTTTGTAACAAGCGGTTATAGAAATCAAAAATCGTTTCAAAAAATAAAAGATTATAGAGTTTACATAAATTGACTTTCATCTAGAAATTTAGTAAAATAAAAAAGTAACCAGTTATAATATGTGATTCTATAGAGGGCTTTGATATGGGCAAAAAAACAGAACTTATAAAAAGATTCATAGGAGATTATCCTGCAACATTTTCAGTTGATTATTCACCATTTCGGAATTGTTATGCACATGCTTTGAATTGCAACTATGAAGACAGAGATTTTTCAATGTATACGCCAGGAGCAATATATGCGGATTTTAATGGAGGCGATTTTTTGGATAGCACAGAATATTTCTTTGATTATGATTTATTTATAAAATTAATCAAAAGAGATTGTTCTGCTATTTCAATAACTGCTTCTGAATGCTCTTTTGACATGAAACTAAGAGAAAAATCGTCTAAAATTGTGCTAACATATTCAAAAAAGGATAATGATTTTCATTTTCTAAGACAAAATATTGACGGAACATGGTCACATAAACCAGGATTTGGAAACCGGATAAAAAGGGTCAAAAGTGAAATCATTCAATATAATGGCGAAAAATCAATAGAAATCTGGGGAAGCTCCTACAAAGTATTTGAAATTATGGAGTTACACAAAAATTTTTAGGAAGTAGTTTATTCCTGATTTGCAAAAAGCAGTAAAGAGATTTACTGCTTTTTGCTTTAATATAATAAAAGACGTTGATTATTATTAAAGGAGAGAAGTAAAATATGTTTATGAAATATACTACTTAAAAAAAAAGACCTTAGAAATATTGATTTTTCAATACATCTAAGGCTCTTACAACTTGGAGCAGGTAGTGGGAATCGAACCCACGTCATCAGCTTGGAAGGCTGAGGTTCTACCATTGAACTACACCTGCATGTCTCTAACAAGTATAGATTATAAAACGTTATTTTATATTTGTCAATACTAAATTGTTAAATCCTATGAATACTTTACTTTTAATGAATTTAATAGTAAAATAAAGATGTTCTAAAAATTTAAAGATTGAGGAAAAGATGGAAAAGTTAATTTCAAATTCGGAAAATGAAACTAAATTAATAGGAAAAAAATTTGCAGAAAAATTAAAAAAAGGTGATGTTGTGGTTCTTACTGGTGATTTAGGTTCTGGAAAGACTAAATTTACAGAAGGAGTATTACAATATTTTGGATTAGAAGATGAAATTTCTAGTCCTACTTTTACAATTGTTAATGAATATTCAAGTGAAAATGGAACTATTTATCATTTTGATGTTTATAGATTAGAAGATGAAGATGAATTTTATGCAATAGGTGGAGAAGAATATTTTCAAAAAGGAATTTGTTTGATTGAATGGGGAGAAATGATTGAAAAGGCTTTGCCTGATAAGTATATTCATATAACTTTTTCAAGAAATTTAGATGAAGAAAATAAAAGAGAAATTTTAATAGAGAAAATTATAAAATAGCGAAAAACCGTCAGCATCAGCTGACGGCTTTTCGTTTTAGAGCACAAACTCTTTAGGGGGAAGAGAAAAATTATTTTGATATTCCCATAAGAGCATGATACTCTTGTTATTAAGATCTGTTGCCTTAGATACGTGGTACTGTATTACTTCGGTGTCGCCAAAATACTGCTGTTTGATCTGACATACATCGTCCCAGTTTGCCCAGTTGGGATCATATATTGCGACGTACCGTGTGCCGTTTATATGTCCTTCTTTACATACACGCTTGCTACTGAAGAACTCATATTTGTTGAGTACGGCAGTGATGTCGGGGATAGGAACATTGACGTTTGTTGGTCTCCAAAGATGCAGGCAGGTGTTGTGGAAATTTACATAGTTTTTCTTTTTGGGGTGAATTTGAAAAGCTATTTCACCAGAATTGAAAAACATTTCCTTTATAGTTACTACTTCGTTGAAAGTAGGACACCTGTGATCATTAGAAACACTGAGATGTTCCCAGCCCATTTGATTGCTGGCTATGACTTGAAAAAAGTTATTGCCCAGTGGTAAATAGAAACAACCACAGTACTTATGCATAACAGGAAGTACATGAGCAAAATTTTCTAAATCATAATCCCGGTATGGCATTGATGATAAATCTTTCATAACTTTATGCTTGTGACAAAAGATTGTCACTTTCCTCCTGTATTTGATTTAATAATTATATCATGAATTATGTAAATTAGCAAACTTCTATTTACTTTATAGAGATTATGTTATAAAATAAAAACATTGAAAGGAATAGTGTTATGAAGATTTTAGCTTGTGATACTTCAAGTAGTGTATGTGCTGTTGGAGTGTTTGAAAATGATAAATTAATAGGTAAAAATGAGTTAGATAATGGAAAAACGCATTCAGAAAATTTTATGCCTTTAGTAGAAAAAACTCTAAAAGAATCTAACTTAAGTTTAGCTGATATAGATACTATAGCAGTTGTAGTTGGTCCAGGTTCTTTTACTGGAATTAGAATTGGTGTAGCTAGTTGTAAAGCAATGGCGGAAGTGGCTGAGAAAAAGATGATTTCTTTATATTCATTAGAAGTATTAGCAGCAAATGAGTATGGAAAAGCAAAAAATATTTGTGCTCTAATTGATGCAAGAAATAATCAGGTATATTGTGGTATTTTTGATGAAAAATTAAATAAAAAAGAAGAATTTATGGCAGATGATATAGAAAAGTGTTTAGAAAATGTAAATAAATATGATAATATCATTTTTGTTGGTGATGGAAGTATTATTCATAAAGAGTTGATTGAAAAAATATTTAAAAGTAAGAATATTGAATTTTCTAAAAGTAATAAACAAACTGCTGTTGGATTGGGGATTGCTTCTAACCAAAAAGCAGAAAATGTGGAATTTACTACAGCAGATAAAATTATTCCAGTCTATTTAAGAAAATCACAAGCTGAAAGAATGAAAATGAATATTGTTGAGATGAAGAAAGAACATATAGATATTTTAGTTCGTGATTTAAAATTGTATGATGACTTTTGGAATGAAAAGATTTTAATGGATGAATTTCAAAACGAAAATTCAGAATATTTTGTTTTACTAGATGAAGAAAAAATTATTGGATTTGCAGGATTATGGTTTAACATTGATGAAGCTCATATTATGAATATTGCAGTAAAAAAGGAATTTAGGAAAAAAGGGTTTGGAAGTAAATTATTAAAATTTTTAATAGATGAAGCTAAAAATAAGAAAAAGATGTGTATAACATTAGAAGTAAGAGATGATAATATTGCTGCGATTTCACTTTATAGAAAATTTAATTTTGAAGAAAATGGGATAAGAAAAAAATATTATGATTCACAAATTGATGCAGTTATTATGACAAAAAAATTTTAAAAATGAAAATATACCTAATTTATGTAAATTTTTAATTAGGTGTATTTTTTTGCCATTCCAATAAAAATAAAATTTTGTATAATAAAAATATAATACTTGCATAAAAAAAATGTATGATATAAAATCTATATGTAAAATAGCGAGACGACTAAATATGAGTTTTGGAGGAATAATATACAAATGAGAAAGATGAATGAATTGAGTTATAAAGATTTAAAAGATGTTTGTAATCCAAGTACGTTTAAATTTGAAAAGGTTAATGAAGTAATCGATACAACAAATTTAGTTTATGGTCAAGATAGAGGAATTAAAGCTTTAGAGTTTGGTGTAAATGTAGATATAAAAGGTTACAACTTATATCTTGAAGGACCAGCTGGTGTAGGAAAAACAATGTATACTAAAAAGTTTTTACAAACTAGAGCTGCTAAGGAAAAAGTTCCTAATGACTGGTGTTATATTTATAATTTTGATGATCCAAATGAGCCAATAGCTGTTTCACTTCCTGCAGGACAAGGAAAAGCTTTTAAAGATGATATGGATTCATTTATTAAAAACATAAGAAAAGATATTAAGAAAACTTTTAATAATGATGAATATGAAAAAGAGAAAAAACTTATAAAGCAAGAATTTGAAACTAAAAAAGAGAATATTTTAGCAAAATTAAATGATAAAACTTTAAAGCAAGGTTTTCAAGTAAAGTCAGCTCAAAATGGTATTTATATGATGCCAGTTTATGAAGGGAAGCCTATTGAAGAAGAAGAATATGAGAAGTTACCTTTAGAAATTAAGAGTGAATTTGAATCAAAATCTCAGCAAGTTCAAGAGATGATTTTCGAAACATTATCAGAAATTAAATTAATTGAAAATAAAGCGGATAAAAAAATTGAAGAATGGCAATCTAATGTGGCTTTACTTACAGTAAATATTCATGTTAATAATGTTAAATCAAATTATAAAAGAAATAAGAAAATTAGCACATTCTTAGACAATGTAAAAAGAGATATTTTAAAAAATATAAATACATTTATGATGCCAGAGAATGATAATGATAAACAACAAGTACCACCTCAAATGAAGGCTATGCAAAACAACGAACCATGGCTTAATTATAGAGTTAATTTGTTTGTTGACAACAGCAATTTAGAAGGTGCTCCAGTTATTATGGATTCAAATTATACTTATCAAAATATTTTTGGTAAGTTAGAATATGAAAACCAATTTGGAATGATGAAAACTGATTTTACAATGTTAAAACCAGGTTTATTACAAAAAGCTAATGGTGGATATATTATTTTTCAAGCTAAAGATTTAATTTCTAGTCAACCATGTTATGAAACTTTGAAAAAAGTATTACAAGTTAAAGAAATTAGTATTGAAAATAATATGGAACAACGTTCTTCAATGATGCTTGTTTCACTAAAACCAGAAGCTATACCTCTAGATTTAAAAGTTGTTATTATTGGTAATTCAGAAATATATCATACATTATTATCTTTAGATGATGATTTTAGAAAATTATTTAAAATAAAGGTTGAATTTGAAGAAGATGCTCCAAAAAATGAAGAAAATATTACTAAACTTATTAGATTTGTAAAGAGCTATTGTGAACAAGAAGAATTGTTAGATATTGATAAAGAAGCTATGGCGAAAGTTGTAGAATATGCTTCAAAACTATCTGGTGATAAAGAAAAACTTTCTACACAATTTAGTGAAATTGGTCAAATTGTTGGAGAGGCTTCAACTTGGGCTAAGCTAGATAAATCAAAAATGATTACAAAAAAATATGTTCAAAAAGCTTTTGATGAAAGAATCGAAAGAATTAAAAAGTATGATACTAAGTATTTACAAATGATTAAAGAGGGAGCATTACTTATTGATACAGAAGGATATAAAATAGGTCAAATTAATGGTTTAACTGTAATTACAATAGGTGATTATTCTTTTGGAAAACCTTCTAAAATTACTGCTAATACTTATCTTGGAAAACAAGGTATTGTTAATATTGAAAGAGAAGTTCAAATGTCTGGCTCAAGTCACTCAAAAGGTGTTATGATTTTAACTGGATATTTAGGTGAAATGTTTGCACAAGATAAAGAATTATCTTTAAATGCTAGTATTTGTTTTGAACAATTATATGGTGGAGTAGATGGAGATAGTGCTTCTAGTACAGAGGCATATGCTATACTTTCTAGTTTATCAGGTGTAGCTATCAATCAATCAATTGCTGTAACAGGTTCTGTTAATCAAAAAGGAGAAATTCAACCTATTGGTGGTGTGAATGAAAAGATTGAAGGATTTTTCCAAATTTGTAAAATGAGAGGATTAAATGGAGAACATGGTGTAATTATTCCTACTCAGAATGTTAGAAATTTGCATTTGAATGATGAGGTTATTGAAGCTGTTAAAAAGGAGAAATTTCATATTTATGCTATTAATACTATTGAAGAGGGTATTGAGATTTTGACTGGTGTTCCTGCTGGTAAAAGGGATAAATTTGGTAAGTTTCCTGCGGGTACTATTAATTATTTGGCTAATGAGAAATTGGCTAAATATGCAGAAATAGTCGAAAAGAAGAATAAAATGTAGGTTGATTTTTATTGATAATGAGGCACTATTGCTATAAAATGGCAATAGTGTTTTTTCTTTATAATATTAAGTTAAATATTAATTAATTTTCAGAATTTTGCTCTTCGCAATCTCCAGAATAAAAAACTGCGTTTTTATATTGTAGATTGCTCAATTTCGCACTTCACTCACTACGTTCATTACGTTTGGTCGCTAGCGCAATTCTAAAAATTAATTAATGTTTAACTTATAATATATAAGATAAAACACTTATTAGTAGTAGATAGAAAGGAGTTTTATGAATAAAAATGATGAAATTTTGGCTAGGCTTATGTCTATTGAATCTACTAATGAAGAGATTTATAAGGAATTGATAAGGTTAGGGCAGGAGTTGAAAATGAGGAGATTTGAAGAACTGCAGTCTAAAACTATTATTGAAGATATTTATGATTACATTAAAGTTTTAAACTATGAAAAAAAACTGTCTGAAAAAGTGGAAACAAAAGAAAAAATATGATATAGTCTAGCTAAATAATATGATTAAGTTGGGAGGCGATATTTTGAAAATAACAGAAAATGATATAGACAACTTGAAAGAGATTTCTAATGAAATTAGAAAGAATATTATAGAGGAAGTATATAGTGCACAATCAGGTCATCCAGGAGGTGCATTATCTTCAGTAGAAATATTAACAGCCTTATATTTTAACCAAATGAATATTAATCCAGATAAACCAGATGATGAAAATAGAGATAGGTTTGTTTTATCTAAAGGACATGCTTCTGCTGGGTTATATGCTACTTTGGCAGAGAGAGGATTTTTTTCAAAAGAGGAATTAAAAAAATTTAGAAAATTAGGAGCTATTCTTCAAGGTCATCCTGATATGAAACATATACCTGGTGTTGATATGTCATCAGGGTCACTTGGACAAGGTTTATCTGTTGCTAATGGAATGGCTATGGCTTCTAAATTAGATAAAAAAGGATATAGAGTTTATTGTTTAGTTGGTGATGGTGAGATACAAGAAGGTCAAATATGGGAAGCTGCAATGACTTCTAGTCATTATAAATTAGATAATTTATGTTTAATAGTAGATAATAATAATTTACAAATAGATGGTGAAGTGTCAAAGGTTATGTCTGTATATCCATTAAAAGAAAAATTTGAAAGCTTTGGTTTTGAAGTTTTTGAAGTTAATGGAAATGATATAGATGAATTAATAACTGTATTTCAAAAAGCTAAGACTGTTAAAAATAAACCTACAGCAGTTATTGCTAAAACAACAAAAGGTAGAGGAGTAAGTTTTATGGAAAATCAAGTAGGTTGGCATGGAAAAGCTCCAAAAGAAGATGAATATAAGTTAGCAATAGAAGAATTAACTAAAAACAGTAGGAGGTAGATTTATGAGTGAGGAAAAGAAAGCTACTAGACAAAGTTATGGAGAAGCACTAAAAGAACTAGGAAAAATTAATAAAGATATAGTAGTGCTAGATGCGGATTTGGCTGGAGCTACTAAAAGTGATATATTTAAAAAAGAATTTTCAGATAGATTTTTTGATATGGGAATTTCAGAACAAGATATGATTGCTACTGCTGCTGGAATGTCTACATGTGGTAAAATACCTTTTGCTAGTACGTTTGCTGTATTTGCAACAGGAAGAGTATATGATCAAATTAGAAATAGTATTTGTTATCCAAATTTGAATGTAAAAATTTGTGGAAGCCATGCTGGTGTTACAGTAGGAGAAGATGGGGCTACTCATCAAATGCTAGAAGATATTAATTTAATGAAAGGACTTCCTAATATGAAAGTGTTTTGTCCATCTGATGATGTACAAACTAAATGGATAGTAGAAGAAATGACTAAAATAGAAGGACCTTGCTATATTAGAACAGCAAGGCTTTCAACACCTGTTATATATGACAAAAAAGAAGAATTTGCTGGTAAAAAATCAGTACAATTTGGAAAAGGAGAAGATGCTACAATTTTTGCTACAGGTGTTTGTGTATCTGAAGCTTTGAAAGCAAAAGAAGTTTTAGAGAAACAAGAAATTAATGTTAGAATTATTGATATGTTTTCATTAAAACCTATTGATAAAGAAGCAATTATAAAATCTGCTAAGGAAACTAAGTTATTAATATCTGTTGAAGATCATAGTGTAATTGGAGGTTTAGGAAGTATAATTTCAGATGTTCTTACTGAAAATTATCCTGCAAAACTTGTAAAAATGGGTGTTAAGGATAGATTTGGTGAATCTGGAAATGCAATAGAACTTATGAAAAAATTTGAAATAGATAGTGAAGCAATTGTGAATAAAGTAAAAGAGGAATTAAATAAATGATTGATTTAACTGAAGCAAAAAAAGTTTTTAAAGAATACACATCTAATTTTAGAGTAGCAGATCAAAAAGTTGATATTAAAATTATACATACTATGGGAGTTACTAAAATTGCTGGATATATTGCACGTGAGATGAATTTATCAGAAGAAGATATTCATTTAGCCGAAATTATAGGTTTATTACATGATATTGGTAGATTCGAACAAGCTGTGAGATTCAATAATTATAATGATTATGAAACAGTAGATCATGCAGAATTTGGTGCAGATTTATTATTTAAAGAAAATCTTATTAAAAGATTTATTGATGATAGACAATATGATAGAATAATAGAAAAAGCAATTAGAAATCATAATAAATTTTTAGTAGAAGAAGGTCTTTCAGAAAGAGAATTATTACATGCTAATATTATTAGAGATGCTGATAAAACAGATAATTTTGAAGTAAAACAATATCAAGATTTTATTTCATTATTAGGTAAAACTGAAAGAGAAGCAGAAAAAGAAAAAATTACAGATAGGGTTTGGAAAGAATTTTTAAATAAGACAACAATAATATCTTCACATAGAACTACAAGTATGGATTGTTGGATTTCGTATATTGCTTGGGTTTTTGATTATAATTATAAGCCAGGTTTAAAATATTTAAAAGAAAATAATTGTGTTAATAAAGTGATTGATAGATTAAATTATCAAGATATTGAAACTAAAGAAAAAATGGAATATGCCAGAAATATAGTAAATGAATATATAAGTATGAGACTAGCTAAATAGCTAGTTTGGAGGAACTAAATATGGGTGTAGAAGAAACTATTGAAACCGTAGAGCAAATAAATAGAGCGAATGCATTAATAAGAAAAGAAAAATATTTAGACGCAGAAAGAATCGTTGACAAGTTACTAAGAACTATAGAACCTGTTGAAATAAATAAATCAGGTAGGGTGATGGATTTTAGTAATAATATGGAGTACTGCTTATATTCACATATGAATAGCAAAGTTCCAATTTCATGGTCTAGGAATTTTTTATCTGATATATATCTTTTAAAAGGTATTATTTTAGCAGAATCTAGAAATTTTAAAGAAGCTATAGAATATTTTGATAAAGCTTTAAGATGGAATCCTGTTAGTATACGTATTTATAGAGAAATATTAGTTACGTGTATAAATTTGCGTGATTATAATAAATTTGATATGTATTTTAATAGAGCAGTGAAAATTGCAATGAGACCTATTGATATTGCAATGTTATATAAAAAGTTGGGTTATGTTTGGATTGAAAGAGGAGAAGACGAATTTGCATATAATTTGATTCTTTATAGTAAATTATTTTTTCCAAAAAGAGAAGCTGATTTAAAAATTGATTTTTTACAACAAAGAATTGGAACTAGATTAAAAAAATATCCTGATTTAGGTACAATAGAATATATTAGAGAGAAAAATTTATTATATCAAAGACCTGATTATATTGTACCAACATATAATGCTTTAATAAAAATGATGCAAGATGTTATGAAAAAAGAAGAAAAGCAAACAAGAATAAATTATTTAACTCTTATAGATTATTATAATGGATTATATTTTCATAAACCAGGAGGACAAATACATTCTGCATTACTTTCACTTCAACGTGAATATTCAATAAAATTTCCTGATAATAAGGAGGAAAAATAATGGGATTCTTTGTAGAAAGAGAAGATAGCACAAATGGAAAAGTTATAAAAACAGGTGATAACGTAAGAGTAATTGAGACTGAAGAAAAAGGCTTTGTTATTGCAGTATTAAATGATGAATATATGGTGAGTGTTAATGGAGATGTGAGAAATTATTTAAAAGACGAAATTGTATGGACTGATTAAGTATTAAATGGATGTTTAATGGAAGGATTAATATGAATAGTAGAGATGGAATAATAGGTCTAGCAATAGGTGACGCAATGGGAGTTCCATTAAAATTTATGGAACGCGAGAAATTATTAGAAAATCCAGTAACTGAAATGACAGACGGAGGCATATTTAATAAAGAAAAGGGTGTATGGTCTGATAGTACATCACTTACTTTAGCTACAATAGAATCTATAATTCATTGCTTCGGTATATCTATTACAGATATGGGAAATAAATTTGTAAGTTGGATGTTAAATTCAGAGTATACTGCAACTGGAGAAAGATTTGATATTGGAAGAACAACTATGATGGCTCTTTCAAGATTTCAAAAAGAGGGGCAACCTTTTGATAGTGGGTCTGTTGCCGAAGATAGTAATGGAAATGATATTTTAGGAAGAATGCTTCCTATAGCTTATTATGCATATGCTTCAAATTTACAACAAAGTGAAGTATATAGTTTAGTAAAAAAAGTGGCTGGTGTTACGCATGCACATGAACTTAGTATTTTAGGCGCATACATATATGTTATGTTTACGATAAAATTGCTAGAAGGAAAATCGAAATTTGATAGTTATAAAGAAATTCAAAAAATGGGTTATTCACAATTTTCTAGAGGTTCATTAGAAATGTATAATAGAATTTTGAAAAAAGGGATTAATACATTTGATTTAGATGACATTAGAACAAGTGGATATATAGTAGATTCTTTAGAAGCGGTATTATGGGTTATATTAAATACAGATTCCTTTAATCAAGCAATAATAGGTGCTATAAATTTGGGAAATGAAACTGATAGAATTGGTGCTTGTACTGGTGGACTAGCGGGCATAATTTATGGACTTAAAGAAATGAATGTTGAATGGAGAATTGATTTAAGAAGATATACTTATATTAGAGCTTTATGTGGTCAATTTGATAAATCTTTAAGTTCAAGTAGTAAGAAGTTTGAAAAAGAAGAAGTAGTTTATGGTAAAGAAGAACAAAAAATAAAAATTATTCAAGGAGATATTACAAGATTAATTGTTGATGCTTATGTGAATTCAGCTAATAATTCATTACTTGGTGGTAGTGGAGTTGATGGTGCAATACATAAAGCTTCTGGACCAGAACTTGTTGACAAATGTAAAGAGCTTAGTGGTTGTGAAACTGGCGAAGCTAAAATTACTAGAGGATATGAATCAAAAGCTAAATTTATTATTCATACTGTTGCTCCAAAGTGGTATGATGATTCTATAGATGACAGAGAAGCATTATTAAAAAAATGTTATGAAAATTCAATTATTATGGCTAATGATTTTAATTGCAAAAGAATTGCATTTCCTTGTTTAGGTATGGGGGTATATGG
This sequence comes from uncultured Clostridia bacterium, assembly GCA_948852945.1. GTDB lineage: Bacteria > Bacillota > Clostridia > TANB77 > CAG-508 > UMGS1994. The sequence goes on from CAQPBJ010000016.1 coordinate 18,131, forward strand.
TTGCCCATTAGAAGTTGGTGCTAGAATTGCTGTTGATTTTGCTCTAAAAGAGGTTAGAAAAAAATATCCTTTAGTTGAGGTTATTTATTTAGTTTGCTATTCTAAGGAAGAGTATGAGTTTTATACTAGTTATTTAAGAGAGAAGATAGATGAGAAAAAAGATGCGGAGGAAAATTAATTGTTTTCTTTGCATCTTTTAATTTATTATATAAGTATATTTTTTTAACGCTTGGGTGTCGCAACCTTTAAACAAATTTCATTTGTAGGTTGCTCCAATCGCATTGCGCAATCTGTGATTGCTCCATTTGGTCGCTCCGCACTTATAAAAACAATATATTTATATAATAAATTATTTAGTTGAAAATAAATTTCGCACTTAAGCAAACTTTGTTTGCTTTCGTTTGATCGCTAGCGCAATTTATAAAAATACTTATTATTGATTAATATTATGTTTTATAGTTTTGAAAATATCAAAATTATTGTTGAATTTTGGTATTGCAATTAAATATCATTATTGATATTATTATGTAGTAGAGAAGCAAATTTAGTCAGATTATAAGGAGAAAAAAATGATTGAATTTAAGAATGTAAGCAAAGTGTATGATACTGGTACAGAAGCAGTTCATAATGCAAATTTTAAGATAGATAAAGGCGAATTCGTTTTTTTAGTAGGTTCATCTGGTTCAGGTAAATCTACATTAATAAAATTAATATTAAAAGAGGAGGAACCAACTAAGGGCAATTTAATAATAAATGGTAAAGATACAACTTTTTTAAAGCCTAAAAGAGTTCCTTTTTTGCGTAGAAGTATGGGAGTAGTTTTCCAAGATTTCAGACTTTTACCAGATAAAACTGTTTATGAAAATGTAGCATTTGCAATGTATATTGTTAAAGCTACTCCAAGACATGTTAGAAGACAAGTACCAATGGTATTGTCTTTAGTTGGGTTGTCTGCAAAAGCTAAAATGTATCCAAATGAATTGTCAGGTGGTGAGCAACAAAGAGTTGCTTTAGCTAGAGCTTTAGTTAATAATCCATCAATGATAATTGCAGATGAGCCTACAGGAAACCTAGATCCTGATACAGCTTGGGAAATAATGAATCTATTAAATGATATTAACTTAAGAGGTACTACTGTTGTAATGGCTACACATGCTAAAAATATAGTTGATCAAATGAATAAAAGAGTTATTCATATCGATAAAGGACATATCATTTCAGATCGTAAAGGTGGATATGAAGAAGTTTAAAATTTTAAAAAGTAAGGTGGATTAAAGTGAGATATAATATTTTAACTTATCACATTGGTGAAGGAATTAGAAATTTATTTAAAAATAAAAAGTCTACAATAGCTTCTCTTTGTATTATGATGGCAACTATGTTAATGTTTGGTATATTTTTTATAATTGGAGAGAATGTTAATCATATAATGAAATCAATTGAAGAAGATCAAGGTATACAAGTTTTTATCATTGATGATGCTGATAGTAAAGAAGTTCAAGAAGTAAGAGATATGATTAGTACAATAGATGGAGTAGCATCAGCTACAATTCATACAAAGCAAGAAGCATTAGACCAAATGAAAGTAAAATTGAAAGACCATCAAGATCTTTTAGAGCAATATGAAGGTGATGATAACATTTTTCCTGATTCAGTTATTGTTAAATTAACAAATCTTGAAAAAAGTGCTTCTGTGCAAGAACAGATAAATGAGATAAGAATTAATGGCGAAAAATATGTTGATTCAATTCAAAGTAGTGATAAAACAATTAATGCATTAATAAATATAGCAAATGGAATAAAAATAGTTACAGGGGTATTACTTATATTATTAATAGCTATTTCAGTATTTATTATTTCAAATACAATAAAATTAACAGTTCATGCAAGAAGAAAAGAAATTTCAATTATGAAATATGTTGGAGCTACAAATTCATTTATACGTTGGCCTTTTATTGTTGAAGGTATAATTATTGGAGTAATTTCAGCATTAATTACAATACTAATAATATATGGTGGTTATACATTAATTATTTCTAATATAATAGTGGCATTTAGTAAAATACAAGTAAGTATTTCATTACTTACATTTAAAGATTTATATCAATTAATATTAATTGTTTATATGGCATTAGGTATAGGTATAGGTGTTTTAGGAAGTAGTATATCTATGAGAAAATACCTAGAAGTATAAAATAGGAGTTTTCTTAATGAAGAAAAAAATAATAAAAATTTTTGTTATTTTTGCTTTTGGAATTATATTTTTATGGATATTAACTAAGGATGCTTTTTCTGATTATGTTTCTAATTTGCGTGATCAGCGTGCTAATTTGCAAAGTCAGTTAGATGCTTCAAATGCGCAAATTGAAATTATTCAATCTGATGTTTCAGAATTAGTTAATCAAATAGCAGAATTAAATGAGCAGATTACATCACAAGAAATTGAAATTGAATTATTGCAAAAACAAAAAGAAGAATTAGAAAGAACAATTGTTGAAACTGAAGAAAATTTAGATGTTGTATCTGAAGAGTACGAAAAGCAAAAAAAACAATTTGAACAAAGATTAGTTGCTTCATATAAAGCCGGTGAGACAACATACTTAGACGTTTTATTGCAGTCGAGTTCTATATCTGAATTTATTTCTAATTATTATATGATATCCGAATTAGTAGGGGCAGATGAAAAAATGTTAGAAAAAATTTCAGAACAAAAAGAACAATTAGAGTTGGCCAAATTAGAATTAAAAAAGCAAAAAAAAGAACTAAATACAACTGTAGAAGAGAGTGAAAATAAGGCTGTTTCTTTAGAAAACATGAGAGTTATAAACAATAGTTATATTGCTCAATTATCTGAAGAAGAAGCTGAATATACTAATAACATTGTAGAGATGCAGACAGAAATAAAAAAGGTTGAATCAGAAATTTTAACAGCAGCAAGGATGAATATTGGTTATGATTATGTTGGAGGAGAAATGGCTTGGCCAGTTCCAGGATATACTCTAATAACTTCTCCATATGGTATGAGAACACATCCTTTTACAGGAGTATATAAATTGCATACAGGTACTGATATAGGTGCACCTATGGGAGCTGATTTTATTGCAGCAAATGATGGTGTTGTATCAAAAGCAGAATATAATTTTGCATATGGAAATATGGTTATGATTAATCATGGTGGTGGAGTTTCTACTTTATATGCACATGGTTCAGAGATATTAGTTGAAGTTGGACAATCAGTTACAAGAGGAGAACCTGTATTAAAAGTAGGAAGTACGGGATATTCTACAGGACCTCATGCACATTTTGAGGTTAGGATAAATGGTCAATATACGGATCCTATGCCGTATATTACTAAGTAAAGTATTTAGGAGGAAGTAACATTGAAACACATAAGAAAGAAAAAAATTGTTGTATTGATTTCAATTTCCTTGATTTTAATTCTTATGGGAAATGTAATTAGTGTTTTTGCGGCAAGTTCTAGTGAGCTTAAAAAGCAACAACAGCAAAATCAAAATGATTTGGATTCAACTAAAGAGCAACAACAGAAGATTAAGAATCAAATGACTGCAATACAAAGAGAAGTAGAAGAATTAAATGAACAGATAAATAACTATCAAGCAGAAATAGATGATTTAAAAGATAAAATAGATGATGCAACAAAAAATATACAATTGATGCAAGAAGAATTAGAAAAAACTCAAAAGGAGTTAGAAGAAAAAGAAGCATTATTGGAAAAAAGATTAGTAGCTTCATATAAAGCAGGCGATACTTCTTATTTAGATGTGCTTTTGACTTCAGATAGTTTAACATCATTTTTATCGAATTATTATTTAATTGAACAGTTAGCAGAATCAGATACTAAATTAATTAATACAATAAAAGAAACTAAACAAACAATTGAAGAATCTAAAACTGCTTTAGAAGAAACTAAAGCACAGCTAGAAGAAGCAAAAGAAGTTCAAGTAAATAAACAGGCTGCATTAGCAGTTGTTAAAAGAGAAAAAAATGCAAAGGTTACAGAATTATCTAAAGAAGATCAGGAATTACAAGCAAGAATTGCAGAAAAACAAGCAGAGGATTCAAGAATTAGAGCTGCTATTAAAGCTGCTGAAGAAGAAGAGAGAAGATTAGCAGCGCTTGGTGGTGGAAATAAAGTAAGTCCTGGAGGATATATTTATCCATTACCAGCAGCTTATTGTACAATAACTACAGGATTATATTATTCAAATGGTTCATATCATGGAGCAGTAGATTTTGGTTCAGCAGGAATTGCTGGACAACCAGTTTATGCAGTGAAAGCTGGTACAGTTATAACAGCAGTAGATTATTATTACAAAAGTTATGGAACACATTGTATGATAAATCATCATGATGGTACATATACTATATATGGACACGGAATAACAGGGTCATTACAAGTTTCAAATGGACAAAAAGTTTCTCAAGGACAACAATTGATGAAGGTTGGAAGTACTGGAAATTCTACAGGACCGCACTTACATTTTGAGGTTAGGGTTAGTCCTGGTGGATGGAATAATAGAGTTAGTCCTTATAATTATTTACCTTAAGAATAAAATAAATTTAGGGAAGAAGGGCGTTTAAAAAACGTCCTAATTTTATGGATTGGAGTTGATAACATATGGCAGAAAATGAAAATGAGAATTATGAAACATACAAATATAATGTGAAGGTAAAAATTATAATTGCTGTTTTACTTACTTTTATTATTACTTTTTGTGGTTCAATATTTTTATATGATAGATATTTAGGGTCACATCAAATGCTAGTAAGAAATTATGAATCATCAGGTAACATAGAACAAGATTTAAATCAATTACGTACAGTTTTAGAAGACAATTATAAGGGTGAAATAGATGAAGAAAAATTATATCAAGCAGCTCTTAAAGGATATGTAGATGGTGTAGGAGATGAATATACTACACTTATGAGTGCTGATGAATTAGATAGTTTAAATACTTCATTAACAGACTTTGTAGGAATAGGCGTATACTTAACAGAAGAAAGAAATACTGGAAGAACTGTAGTTTTAGGTACTATAGATGAAGAAACTCCAGCAGCAAAAGCAGGATTAAAAACTGGAGATATAATTATGGAAGTTAATTTAGAAGATGTTTCTACTAAAGGTTCTGACTATGTTTCATCTAAGATAAAAGGAAAAGAAGGAAGTACCGTTAAAATAAAAGTTCTTAGAGGAGAAGAAAAACTTGAATTCAATGTTGAAAGAGCAAGTATAAAAGTATATAAGATTAAATATGAAATGCTTGATAATGATATTGGATATATTGATTTTGATTCTTTTACTGATACATGTGATGAAGAATTTGAAGAAGCATATAATGATTTAAAAAATAAAGGAATGAAATCATTAATCGTAGATTTAAGAGATAATACAGGTGGATATGTAGATTCTGCTTTAAATATTGCTGATTTGTTTTTAGATAAAGGAGAGACTATATTAATTACAGAAGATAATAAAAATAATGAAGAAATAGATGTGGCTAAAAGAGAAAAAATTATTGATATGCCAGTAGTTTTATTGGTAAACGATTATTCTGCAAGTGCATCAGAAATATTAACAGGATGTTTGAAAGACCATAAAATCGCTACTATTATAGGAATTACTACTTATGGAAAAGGTGTTATTCAAAGTTTAATAGTAAATGGATTAGGAGAAAAAATTGGTGGGGCTTTAAAAGTTACTACTGCAGAATATTTTACACCAAATAGAAATAAAATTAATAAAATAGGAATAGAGCCAGATGAAATTGTTGAATTAGAAGAAAGTAGTGAAAACATATTAACAAAAGAAAATGATAATCAATTAAAAAAGGCAATAGAAATACTAAATGCTAAATAAAGACAGATTTTAAAAAAATATTAAAAAAGTTATTGACAACATTAATAAAATCTAGTATACTATGTCTTGTCAGCCAAGGCTGACAAAAATGGTCGCTTAGCTCAGCTGGGAGAGCATCTGCCTTACAAGCAGGGGGTCATAGGTTCGAGCCCTATAGCGACCACCATTTTATGGCCCGGTAGTTCAGTTGGTTAGAACGCTAGCCTGTCACGCTAGAGGTCGACGGTTCGAGCCCGTTCCGGGTCGCCAGAAACTATCTAGTACAAATCTAGATAGTTTTATTTTTAAGGCTCGATAGCTCAGTTGGTAGAGCAGGGGACTGAAAATCCCCGTGTCAGTGGTTCGATTCCACTTCGAGCCACCACTAAAAAATAGCTGTATATATTAATACAGCTATTTTTTTGCTTTTTTTCATATTTTCTATAAAGAAAAGACTTTATTTGCTAAAAGGTTATATAAAACGCTTGATAATAGATTAATTTAAAATTAATTTTTGAGAGTATCTACAATAAAAATGTAACTATATTGTAATTGTAATTTGATTTTGTGATAGGTATACTAGAATTAGTATAATTAGCAAAATAGGGGAAGTGTATTTATGGAATTTAATAATGGAAAAGATTTAGAACAATATATTTATGAAAAATTTGGAATGTATGCAGATGTTATTAAAAATCAAAACATGTATGAAGGGCAAGTAATTAGTGAAAATTTGCAAGTTCAAAATGAATCGGTTATAGAAAGACTTATTGATAGAAAGTTAGATGCATTAGAAAGTGGAAGATTTGAAGAAGCCAGAGCAGCACAAGAAATATATTCAAAGTATTGTGGAGTAGATAAAGATTCAGGAGCTTATTCTGTTAGGCAAGAAAATCGATTAGTAGAAGTAACTAATGGTGCGTTAGAAAGGTTGAGTAATGAATTAAAAGATACATCTTGGAGAAGTCCAGAAGAAAAGAAAGAGTTACTTAGCGAATGTGAAGATTTTTTAGCTACAGTAGATGGAGTTAAACAAACAGAAGGTGTAGATTTAACTGAATTTAAAGATAATACTGATAGATTAAGATCAGAAATACCACCAGAAGAAAAACAAGAAAGTGAAGTAGAAGCAAAGGCTGAAGAAGAGGCAAGAAAAGACGTTGAAGACGAACAAAATTTAGATTCCGAAAACTTAGGAATGGAACATGTTCCTGCTCATGAAAGAAATGAAGCAGAAGATATTAAACAAGAGTCAGTTAAAGAAGAAAAGGAAAAAGATTTACCAGATGATAAAAAACAAGAGCCTGCTAATGCTAGAATGGTAAAGATAGATTCATATGAAAGTATGTATGAAAAGGCTAAACATAAAATTAGAGAATTGTTTAGTAAAATAAAAAATGCTATTATGCCAAGAGAGCAAGATGTTGAAAAAGATATGGATAATGATGGGAGATAAAAATGGAAGAATGTTATAGAGAGGCATTTGTTGAAGTTTTAGATATTATAAATCATACAGAATTAGAATTGGTAAATAAAATTTCTAAAAAGTTTATAGATTTTTTAAATCAAAATAAGAGTTTGAGTTATAAATCTCAAATAAATTTTAATAATATAAATTGGCAAGAAACAGTAAAACCTCAAACACAAGAAGTTATAGCATTAATTTATAGAGATTATTTAGTTACAGATGAAAAAAGAATAGAACTTGCACAAGAAGAAGAGAGAGAATTTAATGAAAAATATTCATATGAAAATCTGTTTAAAACTAATAAAATTACTGCTCCCGAACCTGTAATGAAGCAAGAAGAGCTCATAGAAGAAAATAGTTTAGTGGTAGTAGATGAAAAATGGTATTCTAAGATTTTTAAATTCGTTAAAAATTTATTTTCTAAAAAATAGTTATTGATATTATGTTTTTTTATTGATAGAATATCAAAAGAAATTATACTAAGGAGGAAATTATGGAAGAAACAAGAGAACCCAAAAAAAGTGCTAATGGACTTATATTAGCAATATTATTAGTAGTATCAATAATAATTGCATTAATGTGGGTAATGGTGTATAAACTAAATGAGGATAAAGACGAGTTACAATCTCAAATTAATTCTGCTAAATCAGAGGCTGAAAGTTTAAAACGTCAAGTTATAGTTTTACAGACAAAATTAGACAAAGAAAATGATAATGCAGTAGATAATGAAACTGATGATGAAGATGAAAATAAGGTTTCAAATGAAGTAGATGATGATGACGAAGACGGAAATAAAGTTTCAAATGAAATTGATGAAGATACTGAAGACGATGAAGACGAAAATAAAATTTCAAATGAAGTTGATAATAGAGTTGAATAATAAAAAATTAAGAAGTAAGATTAAATCTTACTTCTTTTTTTATAAATTTAATAAAAAAACTTGATAATGAAATAAATGATAGTTATAATAACTTTTGTAATAATGTTGGAGGTAATATGAAGAAAAATACAGGAATTATTTTATTATTAATATTAATAGGAATTGCATTAGTTTTAGGAATATTACTATACAATAAAGAGCATAAAGTTATTGAAAATGGAAAAGAAGTAAAAGAACTTGTAAAAGAAACAGTAGCAATAGGGGAATTTAAAAAGAAACTGGAAGAAAACAAAATTAAAATTGATGAAGAAACCGAAAGCACAAGTTCAGATATGATAGGAGCAAGTGAAGGAAAAATATATAAAATAGGTGATTCAAAAATTAGAGTATATAAATATGACTTAAATCAAACAAGTGAATTAACAGTTTCAAATTTGAAATTAGCACAAGAAAGTGAAAAAGTAAAAATTCCATCATTAGATGACTTAGAGATTGAAGTAGTTTATAATAAGGGATTAATTTTGATGAATGATGAGGATTTTGATAATAAAGAAAAAATAATAGAAATTTTTAAAGATTTATAAATAAAAATAAGAGAGCATAATTTTTTGCTTTCTTATTTTATTTATATAATAAGATATGTTAAAATAGTAATGTTATCAATAGAAGAAGGAGAAGAATAATGAAAGAAGAGTTTATAGAATTATTAAGAAGTACAAAAAGAGAAGGAATAGAAGATGTGATTCAATTTATAGAAAAGACAGACTTTTATAAAGCACCAGCAAGTACAAGATTTCATGGGAATTATGAAGGTGGACTTTTGGAACATAGCATGAAGGTATATGAGATATTAAAGCATAAAGTAAAAAATTCTATAGTAGATTTAAATGTTAGTGATGATACTATAATAATAGCTGCACTATTACATGATATATGTAAAGTAAATTATTATAAGGTTGATTATAGAAATGCTAAAAATGAAAGAGGAGAATGGGAAAAGGTTCCTTATTATACTGTTGATGATACTATTCCATATGGTCATGGAGAAAAATCTGTTATGATGCTTACTGAATATATGAAGCTTACTTCAGAAGAAAAATATGCTATTCGTTGGCATATGGGATTTACAGAACCAAAAGAAGTATATAATACATTAGGTCAAGCTTTTAAAAAATATCCAGTAGCTCTTATGCTTCATGAAGCTGATTTAGAGGCAACTTATTTATTTGATATATAAAATATGAAAGAGAGTTCCTAGCAAATATTAGGATACTCTCTTTTATTATTATTGAAATATTTTTTATTTTAAGTTTGTTGTTCTTCCTTTAAAAATATATTATTGTAAGTTTCTTTAATTTGATTTTTAGTTTCATTTGTTTTAAAAAAATCAAATTCATATGTGTTAAATCCTATTTTTTTAACAATATCTCCATCCTTTAAAAAAGGCGGTAATTTTGATGATTTAACTTCGTAAAGTTTATGTGTTTGTGTGTCTTGTAAAATAGTATATTTGCCTTCTTTTCTGTCTACTGCGAAGTATTTCATTGTATTTAACGCACCTCCTAATTTTTGTTTTAATTCTAAATTATTTTGTGATTTTTTAAATTGATTTTCTAAAAGTATATTCATATATGTTTTAAAATATTATATTAGAATAAAAGCAAATTTATTATAACACAGAAATAGTATAAAATCAAGATATTTAGGACTTGACATATAAGAACATATGTTTTATACTTTTAATATAAATATTTGGAGATTGTTATGGAGAAAAAAATTTTACATATTGATGTTAATAATGCTTTTTTGTCATGGACTGCTGTAGATAGATTAAAAAAAGGAGAAACTCTAGATTTACGAACAGTTCCTGCAATTGTAGGTGGAGATGAAGAAAAGAGAAGAGGAATAGTAGTTGCTAAGAGTAATGTTGCTAAAAAGTTTGGAATTCAAACAGCAGAACCTATATATATGGCAAGAAAAAAATGTCCAAGTGTTATAATTGTGCCAGGAGATCATGAAATATATAAAATGTATTCTAATAAATTATATAAATTGTTTTTAGAATATACTGAAAAAGTTGAAAGATTTTCAATAGATGAATGTTTTTTAGATTTGACTGAATATTTAAAACCAGGAGAAGATTTAATAAAGACAGGAATAGAAATAAAAGAAAGAATAAAAAAAGAATTTGGATTTACAGTGAATGTAGGTGTTTCTGATGATAAGATTTTAGCTAAAATGGCTTCAGATTTTGAAAAACCAGATAAAATTCACACATTATTTAAGTCAGAAATAGAGGAAAAATTGTGGAAATTACCTATTAATGAAATGTTTTTAGTTGGAAAAAAATCAGTTCCTAAATTAAATAGAATGGGAATTAAAACAATAGGAGATTTAGCTAAAGCAGATAAGGCAGTTATAATTAAGAATTTTGGAAAATACGGATATACTATTTGGAAATATGCTAATCGGTGAAAGTAATGAAGAAGTAAATTATATACAAGAAAAACCAAAAGGAATAGGAAATAGTATTACTTTACCATATGACTATGGTAGTATTGATGAATTAGAAGTGGTATTAGTAGAATTAGTTCAAAAAGTTGCATATCGATTAAGAAAAGAAAATATGTATGCTTCAGTTGTTAATGTACACCTTAAAAATAATGAATTTAAAACTGTTTCACATCAGAAAAAGCTAATGTATAAAACAGATACTACTAATGATATTTTAGAAGTTGCAAAGGAACTTTTAAAAGAATTGTATACAGGAGATTTAATTAGACTAATAGGCGTTAGAGTAGATGGATTAGTAGAAAAAGAAGAATTACAACTATCTATTTTTGATCAAAAAGAAGATTCAAAAAATAGAAAATTAGATGAAACATTAGATAAATTAAAAGAGAAGTTTGGTTATGAAGTGGTTACTAGAGCTACTGAATTGAAAGATGGACATAAAGAAAATTGAATTTAAAATTGCAATGTGATAAAATACAATTATCTTTTTTAAGGAAGGAAGGATTGTATGAAAAAAGATAAAATTGCGATAGTAATGGCTGCTGGTGAAAGTAAAGCTATGAATTCAAAAAAATCAAAATTAGTTCATAAATTATATGGAAAAGAACTTGTTTTAAGAGTAGTAGAGACTGCTGAAAAGATAGATTGTGATGAAGTTATTACAGTAGTAGGTGACAAAAAAGAACAAGTTATGGATGTATTAAAAGATAGAACAAAATATATTGTTCAAGAGAAAGTATTAGGAACAGGTCATGCATTATTACAAGCTATACCTACTTTAGAATCAAAAGATGGTCAAGTAGTTGTTTTATATGGAGATGTTCCAATTATAAGAAAAGAAACAATTGAAAAATTAATTGATAAAAATAGAAATGAAAGGGAGGCTATGACATTACTTACAGCTATTTCAGATAATCCTACAGGGTATGGTAGAATTATTAGAAATGATGTTGGAGAAGTGTTAGAAATTATAGAAGAAAATCAAGCTGACAGTGAAGTAAAAGCTATAAAAGAAATTAATTCTGGAATATATTGTTTTGATATAAAAGCTTTAGTGGAAACTATTAAAGATTTGAAACCAAAAGATAATGGTGAGATTTTACTTACAGATATAGTTAAAGCAATGAAAGACAAAAATTTAAAAATTGGAGCATTAATAGTTGAAGATAATACTGAAATTTTAGGTGTTAATGACAGAGTGCAATTAGAACTTTTAAGTAGAGTTCTTAAAATGAGAATAAATACATATCATATGTTAAATGGAGTTACAATTGAAGATTCTGATACAACATATATATATGAAGACGTTAAAATAGGCAAAGATACAGTTATTCATCCTAATACTACAATTAAACCTGATTGTGTAATAGGAGAAGATTGTGAAATTGGACCTAATGCATATATTAGAGAAAAATGTGTTTTAGCTGATAAAGTTAAAATAGGAAATTGTGTTGAAATTAAGAAAACCACAGTTGCATACGGAAGCAAAGTTCCACATCTTTCTTATATGGGAGATTGTGAAATAGGAACAGGCGTAAATATTGGCTGTGGAAGTATTACATGTAATTATGATGGTGTAAATAAACATAAAACAATAATAGGAGATAATTGTTTTATAGGTTCTAATACTAATTTAGTTGCACCAGTAACTTTAGGCGATAATGTATTGGTTGCTGCTGGTTCTACGATTACAGAAGATGTCGCAGATGATAGTTTGGCTATAGCAAGACAAAGACAGGTAGTTAAAGAAGGCTGGAACAGTAAAAAATAAATAAAAGTAGAAGTTTGATGATTAATAAAAAAATCAAACTTCTACTTTTTTATATTATATAAAACATAATATAAAATTTTAAAAATTTGGTACTAGAACTTTATAATTACATACCTTGTTCACCTGGTAAAATGTAGTCTATAACACCATAGATAAGTGCGCCAATTATAGCAGACATCCATGATATACTATATCCAGCAACAAAGAATTGTGTTGCGTACAGAACGACTACAGCTAGAACAAATCCTACAAAACCTTTTCCGAAAGCCATAGCTTGTAGACCAGTAAATTTTACAATTAGATAATCCATAACAGTTAAAACTATTGCAGCTAAAGCTAATGATCCAAAATTATTTATTGTAAAACCTGGTGTAAAGAAAGCTGTTATTCCTAATATAATAGCAGCGGCTATTAATCTACCCACTATTTGACCAACGACACCTAAAGTAGAGGAGTTTTGTATATTAGAATTATTATTGTCCATGTTAACCTCCTTCTTCATTTAATAAAAGAAAGACTTTTATTAAATAATTGAAATAGCAATTTTTTTGCCAACTGAAACTTAAAACTAAATGTTTTGTTTCAGTTTTATTGTTTACAAAAAATATTTTTTTATGCATAATATTAATTTTTTTTGAGAAAGATATATTTGATAATATAAAATAAAAAATAGAGGTTGATTTTATGCTTGTTAATTTAATTAGAACGATTGTATTATATTTACTTGTGTTATTAGTAATGAGATTAATGGGAAAAAGGGAGATTGGACAATTACAGCCTTTTGAATTAGTAATATCTATTATGATTGCAGATTTGGCATCAATACCAATGTCTGATGTAGGTGTGCCAATATTTAATGGAATAATTCCTATTTTGGGTTTACTTGTAATGCATTTGCTTATTTCATTTTGCAATCTTAAAAGTATTAAATTTAGAGGTGTAATTTGCGGTAAGCCTTCTATATTAATTTATAGAGGAAAAATTGATGAGAAAGTCATGAAAAAAGAAAGATATACAATAAATGAATTACAAGAGAGACTAAGAGGAAAAGATGTATTTAATATTGGTGATGTAGAGTATGCTATATTAGAAACCAGTGGTGAAATTAATGTTGTTTTAAAACCAGAAAAGAGAAATCCAACTTTGAAAGATTTAAATATACAGGCACAATATGAAGGAATAGCTTATGATTTAGTTTTAGATGGTGTTATTCAATACGAAAACTTGAAAAAATTGAATAAAGATTATTCATGGCTTAAAGCTCAAGTGAAAAAATTTGGTTTTAGTCCTGAACAGGCATTAGTGGTAACTATTGATGCTGATGGTCAAATTTACTGTCAGCAGAAAGAAGGTAAAAATGTATAAAGAGTTAGTCATTTCGTTTGTTGTTATATTAGTAGTAATTGTTGTTAATTTTGTTATGGGAAAATTTGTTGATGATAAATTAAATCGTGTAATGGATTTATTATCAGAGATGAGAATAGCCATACAAGAAAAAGATTATAATAAAGCAAATAATAAAGCTGATGAGATAGAAAAGCATTGGGAAAGTTCAGAAAAATTTCTTTCTTGCTATATAGAGCATGATGAACTTGAAAAAGTTGAAACAGAATTTACTTCTCTTAAAGCATGTTTGGAAATAACAGAGGAAGATAGTTTGGAATATATTGATAGAATGAAATTTATTGTTGAACATATAGAAAAGAAGGACGATTTTGTATTAGAGAATATTTTTTAAATAGGTATATTATGATTTTGTAAAATACGAAATATATAAAACAGGTAAGACTAATCTTACCTGTTTTAATGTATATTATTATTATTATTATTATTATTATTATTGATTTAAATTTTCTACTATTTCTCTAGCTTCATCTTCTGGTGATTTTTTCTTCTTTCTTTTTTTGTCATCGTTCATAACATCTTTTATTGCACCTAAACTTCCAAGAGCTGATGTAGCTTCAAATGGAATGAATATTTTGTTTGCATCACCTTTAGCAACTTCTTGAAGAGCTTCTAAAGATTTTAATTGAACTAATGTATCATCAGGATTAGATTCTTTAATTGCGTCATATACCATTTGAATTTCTTTGGCTTTAGCAGCAGCTACTTGTTTTATAGCATCAGCTTCACCAGTAGCTCTTCTTATTTTAGCTTCTCTATCAGCTTCTGCATCTAAGATAGCAGCTTCTTTTCTACCTTCAGCTAATGTGATTGCAGATTGTCTTTCACCTTCTGCTTGAAGAATTAAAGCTCTTTTATTTCGTTCAGCATTCATTTGTTTTTCCATTGCATCTTTTATATCAGGTGGAGGAGTGATGTCTTTTATTTCAACTCTATCAATTCTGCATCCCCATTGAAAAGTGGCTTCATCAAGAATGTTTTTTAATTTTTCATTTATTGAATCTCTAGAACTAAATGTTTCATCAAGTTCCATTTTACCAACGATATCACGAATAGTTGTTATTGATAAATATTCGATACCTTTTTTTAGAGATTGAATTTCATATACTGCTTTAGCTGGATCAATAACTTTATAGAATACAACAGTGTCTATTGTTATTGTTACATTATCAGAAGTTATAACTTCTTGAGGTTGAACATCCATAGTTTGTTGTTTCAAACTTACTACAGATCTAACAGTATCTATAAAAGGTATTATGATAGTTAAACCTGCATCAGCAGCTTTATGAAATTTACCTAAACGTTCAATTATATATACTTCAGATTGCTTAACGACTTTTATTGATTTTATTAATAATATGATTAATAATACGAATATTAATAAGAAAAAAAGTTTCATATTTTCCTCCTTAAAAATTTTATTTATATTAAATATGTTAATTTTTACCGCTACAATAAAATTATACCATAAAAACCTTGAAAAATAAAGGGTTTTTGAAAAAATAATAAATTTACTATTTAGTATTTAATAAATTTGTGGTTTATGATATAAATAAAATATGCAAAAAATAATAAATATTTTTTATTTTAAGAAAGTGATTAAATAATATGAGTAGAAGTACTAAAAATAAAAAGAAGTTAAAAATAAGGAAAAATGGCTTACTTTATAAACTTATATTAGTTACATGTTTATTAATTGTAGTGCTTAATATATTAAGATATGCAGCTTATTTAAAAAAGGAAGATAATACAGTTTTACGTGTTATGATTCAAAATAAAATTAATCCAGAACTTGAACATGATGTTTATATTGATGAAAATAGTAATATATATTTTTCTGAAGCTGATATGAAAGAATATTTTGATAAAGAGTTATATTATGAAAATATTGAAAATAATAAGAGAAAGTATTTTTCGTTAGTTCAAAATAAAATTTTAGAAATTATTGAAGATGAGAACTATATAAAAGTTAATAATCAGCAGATAAATATTCAAGGCAAATTACATAAGAGAAAAGGAACTTATTATTTTCCAATTTCAGAATTAACTCATGTGTATAATTTAGAAGTTGATTATATAGCAGAAAATAATAGATTAAATATTGAGAAATTATCTAATGAGAAAACTACAGCGATAGTTAATAGAGATACTAAATTGAAGTATAAAATGACTAATATTTCAAAAACAATAAAACAATTGCAACAAGGTGATAAATTGACAGTTATTGAAGAAATGAATGATAAATGGGTTAGAGTAAAAACGGCAGATTATGAAATAGGATATGTAAAAAAATCTAAATTATTAGATTTTGAAAAAGAAAGAGAAGCATTAAATGTATCAAATCAATATTTTAGTGATTTTAATATAGAAAGAGATATTATTATAGAACCAAATGATTCTATATATGAAAATTTTAATGAGAAAATTTCTACATATGATGGAAGAAAAGCTATTTGTGATGAGTTATCTCAAATGATGATAAAAGAAATAACAGATGCAGATTTATCAGAAAAATATATTGGAATAAAAATAAAGAAATTAGATATACAAAAGCCAGAAAATTATTATAAATTTTTAGAAGAATTAAGAGTTTATGCTAATAGCAATGGATGTTTTGTAATTGTTGAAAAAGCAGATGGACTAAATGAATCAAAATTAAAAGAAGTAACAGATGTTGTTATATAAAGGAGGTAATATGCTAAGTAAAGAAAAAGGTGGAATAGTAGTAAAAATATTAATAGTATTAGTTTTATTAATGGTTATAGCTGGTGCAGGAGCGTTTTTATGGTATAAATCTAATATACAGCCAGCACAAACTAATAGTGAAAAAGTAGTTCTAGAAATAGAGTATGGAACAGGAATTAATAAGATTGCTGGTTTATTAGAAGAAAATGGTGTAATAAAAAGTGCTAATGCATTTAAAATTTATTGCAAAATAAATAAGAGAACTTTGATCAAAGCTGGTAAATATGAGTTTGACAAAAATATGACTATTGATCAAATTTTATCAATGGTTGAAGAAGAAAAAATACTAGATGAGACAGTAACTATAACTTTCCCAGAAGGAAGAAATATGAAGGAAATAGCAAGTATTATTGCTAAGAATACAAATAATAGTGAAGAAGACGTATATAACCTTTTAAAAGATGAAGAATATTTAGACAAGCTAATTGAAAAATATTGGTTTATAACAGATAGTGTTAAAGATAGTAAACTTTATTATTCTTTAGAAGGCTATTTATATCCTGATACTTACATATTTTCAGGAGAAGATGTAAGTGTAGAAGCTATATTTGAAAAAATGCTTGATAAAATGGATGCTGTAATTACACCATATAAAGAGAAAATAGAAGATAATAAGTATTCGATTCATGAACTTTTATCTTTAGCATCAATGGTTGAATTAGAAGCTAAAAATAAAGAGGATAGATATGGTGTTGCATCAGTATTTTATAATAGACTAGAAAAAGGAATGGCACTTCAAAGCGATGTTACAACATATTATGGATTACAGATAGCTATGGATGAAAGAGATTTAACTATGAAAGAATTAGACGAAAATAATGGTTATAATACTCGTTCTTCAGCAATGGCAGGAAAAATTCCTTTGGGGCCAATTTGTATGGTAAGTGATTCTGCTATAAAAGCTGTCTTAAATCCAGACAAAACAAGTAATATATATTTTGTTGCAGATAAAAATGGAAAAGTTTATTTTTCAGAGACAAATGAGCAACATGAAAAGATACAAAAACAGCTAAAAGATGAAGGCTTGTGGTTTACATATGACAATTAAAGATGTATAAAACTTGACAAATCTGGAAAAACTGTTTAAAATAAATAATATGAATTTAAAATATGTTGTGCGTTGATAACACAAAGTAATTGTGATAGAAAGTTTAAAAGAGAGAATTGTCACCGGCTGAAAGCAATTCAAACTGAAACAATTATGAAACACGTTGGAGTACATTTTAAAGAGTGGAAAACATTTAATGTTTTTAAGATTGGTGGTACCACGGAGTAAAAAAGTATATTGAGCTTCGTCCTTTCGATAGGACGAAGCTTTTTTGATTTTAAAAGCACATTTTCAAAAAATATATTTTTAAAATCAAAAATATTTACTAGATACAAGTGGTAGAAAGGAGAAAAAATGAACGAGTATAGAACATATACATGTAACACTATAAGAAAAGAGCATGTGGGTGAAAAAATTAAGCTAGCAGGCTGGATACAAACTATTAGAGATATGGGAGGAATCATTTTTGTTGATTTACGTGATCAATATGGAATAACTCAAATAGTTGCTTCAGGAAATGAAGAATTAGTAGATAGTTTGGCTAGAATACCTGTTGAATCTACTATTTCAGTAGAAGGAACAGTAAGACTTAGAGATGATGAAACAATTAATGAAAAACTAGATACAGGTTTAGTTGAATTATTTGTAGAAAAGATAGAAATGTTAGGAAAAAGAACTAAAGATTTACCATTTGAAATTGAAAATAGTAGAGAAGTTAGAGAAGATTTAAGACTTCAATATAGATTTTTAGATTTAAGAAATGAGAAATTGAAAAATAATTTAATATTAAGATCAAAAGTTATTCAATTTATGAGAGATCAGATGATTAAAAAGGACTTTCTTGAAGTGCAAACTCCAATTCTGACTAGTTCTTCACCAGAAGGAGCTAGAGACTATTTGGTTCCTAGTAGAATTTATCCAGGAAAATTTTATGCTCTTCCTCAAGCACCACAACAATTTAAACAATTGTTAATGGTTTCAGGAATAGATAAATATTTTCAAATAGCACCTTGTTTTAGAGATGAAGATGCTAGAGCTGATAGAACACCAGGAGAGTTTTATCAATTAGATATGGAAATGTCTTTCGCAACTCAAGAAGATGTTTTTGGAGTAATGGAAGAAGTTATATATAGTGTTTTTAAAGAATTTTCAGATAAAAAGATAGCAGAATATCCATTTCCAAGAATTCCATATAAAGAGGCAATGCTTAAATATGGTTCAGATAAGCCAGATTTAAGAAATCCACTTATAATTCAAGATGTAACAGACATTTTTGAAAAAATTGATTTAAAAGTATTTAATGGTAAAATAGTTAGAATTATTACTGTTCCAGAAGGGGCAAAAGAGCCAAGAACTTTATTTGAAGGAATGACTGATTTTGCTATTAAAGATTGCAAAGCAAAAGGATTAGCATGGCTTAAAGTTGGTGAAGATAGATCTTTGCAAGGACCTATTGCCAAATTTATTGATGATGCTTCTAGAGAAGAAATGCTTACTAGAACAAATACTAAAGCAGGAGATGCAATTTTCTTTATTGCTGAACATGAGCCAATTGTTTCAAAATTAGGTGGACAAATAAGAGAAGAGCTAGGAAAAAGATTAGGAATTATTGATGAGTCTGAATATAGATTCTGTTGGATTGTAGATTTTCCAATGTATGAAAGAGTTGATAATGGAAAAATAGAATTTTGTCATAATCCATTTTCAATGCCACAGGGTGGAATGGAAGCATTAGAAACTAAGGAACCATTAGATATTTTGGCATATCAATATGATATAGTAGGTAATGGTATAGAGTTAGCTTCTGGTGCTGTTAGAAATCATTCACCAGAAATTATGGTTAAAGCTTTTGAAATAGCAGGATATGACGAAAAAGTTATTTTAGAAAAATTTTCTGCATTGTATAATGCATTTAGTTACGGAGCTCCACCACATGCAGGAATTGCACCTGGTATCGACAGAATTATAATGTTATTAGCTGGTGAAGAAACAATAAGAGAAATTCAAGCATTTCCAATGAATGCAAAGGCACAAGACTTATTAATGGGAGCGCCTACAGCTGTTACTCAGAAGCAATTAGATGAAATTCATATTAAAATTAATGAAAAAAGATAGAATAAATAAGTTTCACCTTCATAGAAATTATGAAGGTGATTTTTTATGGGAAATGCTAATATTGCATATATAGATTATATAGAATCATATTTAGATATATTAAATTCAAATTTTCCAAAATGGTTTAGAAAAATAGTTTATAAGATTTTAAATTATTTTGGATATATTAGAGTATCAAATAATTATTATGTATTAATGTGCGAAGATGGGAAAGATATTAACGAAAGGTTTATAAAAAGACTAATAAGAAAGATAAAATATAGTAACTTTAAAAATATTGTACTTGCAGAAGAATTATATAAATCTGAAGAAATATTAGCTAGATTGAGAAAAGATTTTAATATATTAGATGGAAAATGGTTATATAAATTTTTAATTTTAGAAATCATACAAAAAATTTCTGTAGTTCAGAATAAAAAAATTGATGAATATGAAGTGACTGTTTTATGTGATAATCCTACAGAAATTGTTTTTGAAAATATTAAAGAACTTTCTAAAAGATGCAAGATAGTAAATGTTCTTACTATTAACAGTGTAGATAAATTTAATAATATAGAAAAGGAATTATATGAAAAAAATGGATTGCTTTTAAATATATCTACGAATACAGAAAAAGTGTGCTTGTTTTCAGATATTATTGTGAATATTGATTTTGATAAAAATATGTTGAATAGGTGTTGTTTTCGAGACAACAGTATTTTAATTCAGGTTACAAAAGAAAAATTTGAAAGAAACTTTATGGCAGTTATAACTTTTTATAATTTGAGCTTTGCGAAAACATATACAACTTTTTTTAATAAAATGAATCATTTTGATGAAGAAATTTTATATGAAAGTTTATTATATTATAGTATTTCGCTTGAAGGAATGAGAAAGTTTTTTGATAGGGATAATGTTAAAGTAAAGAGCTTTGAAGGGTTACATGGAAAAATAAACTATAAAGAATTAAAAACAGGTTAATATAAATGCAAAAATACTTGACAAATTTTTGGTTTAATACTATTATAATGAGCGTTAATAACTTTAGAGAGGAGTCTGATCAAGATGGAAGAAAAGAAAGAAATATTATTAACACAAGAAGGTTATGATAATTTAGAAAAAGAGATTGAATTTTTAAAAACAGAAAAAAGAACTGAGATAGCAGAGCGTATTAAAGTTGCTTTAGGTTTTGGTGATTTATCAGAAAATTCAGAATATGATGAAGCTAAAAGTGCGCAAGCTGCTAATGAAAATAAAATTGCTGAATTAGAAGGCAAAATTAGATATGCTAAAATTATAGATGAATCTGAAATAGATACAAAAACTGTTCAAATAGGAAATATTGTTACACTTCATGATATAGAATTTAATGAAGAAATAGAATATACAATTGTTGGTTCAACAGAAGTTGATTTAGCTTTAAATAGAATTTCAAATGAATCTCCTATGGGTTCAGCTTTACTTGGGGCTAAAAAAGGTGAAGTTGTTGAAGTTGAAGCTCCAGCAGGAATTATGAAATACAAAATTTTAGCTATAAAAAAATAAATAGTTTAATAAATTAATTAAAAAGAGCATATGGAGGAATCTATATGCTTTTTTTCTGACAATTTATTATTCTGTGTATATTGATAATACTTTTTTTCTGGAATATAATGTTACTAGTTTTTTTGAAAGGAGAAAGTATGTTACAACTTAAAAATATAACAAAAGATTATTTATCAGGAGATCAAACAGTACATGCATTAAAAGGAATTGATATAGAATTTAGAAAATCAGAATTTGTTTCTATTTTAGGACCTAGTGGTTGTGGTAAAACAACATTACTTAATATAATTGGTGGTTTAGATAGATATACAAGTGGAGATTTAATAATTAATGGTAAATCAACAAAAGAGTTTAAAGATAGAGAATGGGATGCATATAGAAATTATTCTGTAGGATTTGTTTTTCAAAGTTATAATTTGATACCACATCAAACAGTTTTGGCAAATGTTGAACTTGCTCTTACTTTATCAGGAGTAGGAAAAAAAGAAAGAAAGCAAAAAGCAATAAAAGCTTTGGAAGATGTTGGATTAAAAGAACAAATACATAAAAAACCAAATCAATTATCTGGTGGGCAAATGCAAAGAGTTGCAATAGCTAGAGCTTTAGTTAATGATCCAGATATTATTTTAGCTGATGAACCAACTGGAGCTTTAGATACCGAGACTAGTGTTCAGATTATGGAAATATTAAAAAGTATTTCTAATGATAAATTGATTGTTATGGTTACACATAATCCAGAGTTAGCAGAAAAGTATTCTTCTAGAGTAATAAAAGCTCTTGATGGTAAAGTAATTAGCGATTCTAATCCATATACAGAAGATGACAAGAAAAACGAAGGTGAATTGAAAGCAAAGTCAGGAAAAACATCAATGAATTTTTTAACTGCTTTATCATTAAGTTTAAATAATTTAATGACTAAAAAAGGTAGGACATTTTTAACTGCTTTTGCTGGAAGTATTGGTATAATAGGTATTGCACTGATATTATCATTGTCTCATGGTGTTAATGATTATATTGCTAAAGTTCAAGAAGATACTTTATCAAATTATCCATTAACAATATATGAAGAAAGTGTGGATGCTTCTTCAATTATGGAAGTATTTATGAACGATGATAGTAAAGAATATAATGACGATAAAATTCACTCAAAGCAAATGGTAGGAAAGGTATTTGAAAAGATTTCTAAGGAAGTTCAGAGAAATAATTTAAAAGATTTTAAGAAGTATATTGATGAAACAGATAATGATATAAAAAAATATTCTAATGCTGTTCAATATGGATATAATCTAACTCTTAATGTATATAAGTCAAATATAGAAGAAGGGGCAATACAAGTTAATCCTTCTACTACATTTCAAAAATTGGGTATGACAGAATCTTCTGACGAATCAACGTATATGATGGGAAATTCAATGGATGTTTGGACAGAAATGATGGATAATGATGAATTATTAAAATCACAATATGATGTTATTTCTGGTAAATGGCCTGAAAGTTATAATGAAGTAATGCTTATTGTAAATGAAAATAATGAAATAAGTGATTATACTTTGTATTCATTAGGAATAAAAAATCAAAATGAGCTTACTGAGAAGATGCATAAAATTATGGCTGGTGAACAAATTGAAGAATTACAAGATGAAAGCTATAATAGTGAAGATTTTATAGGCTTATCATATAAAGTGCTTTTAAATACAGATTATTACACTAAAAACGGAAATACTTGGTCAAATAGAAGAAATGATGAAGTATATTTAAAAGAAAAAATAGCTAATGCACAAGAAGTAAAGATTGTTGGTGTAGTAAAACCTAAAGAAGAAGCTACAGCTACTTCAATGGGGGATGTTGGAATTGTAGCATATAGAAAAGAACTTACTGAATATATTATAAATAAAATAAATGAAACAGAAATTGCCAAAGAACAACGTGCTAATCCAAATATTAATGTATTTACAGGAAAAGAGTTCACAGTAGTAAGCGAAGGAAGTACTAGCGGTTTTGATTATTCAAGTTTAAGTCCAGAAGAACAAGCTAATATGGCTACTCTTTCACAAGAAGAGCTAGCAGGAGTGATAGCTTCATATACAGATATGTCTAATTCTACATATGAAGAAAATTTAAAGAAGCTAGGTATACGTGATTTAGATTCACCTTCATCAATTAATATTTATCCAATTGATTTCGAGTGTAAAGATAAAATAACAGCAGATATAGAAAAATATAATGAGCAAAAAAGAAATGAAGGTAAAGAAAATGATGTAATTCAATATACAGATATGGTAGCAACAATGATGACTTCTGTAACTGTTATTGTAAATATGATTAGTTATGTGTTAATAGCCTTTGTATCAATTTCGTTAGTAGTTTCTTCAATAATGATTGGAATTATAACATATATATCTGTACTTGAACGTATTAAGGAAATCGGAATTTTACGTAGTATAGGTGCTTCTAAAAAGGATATTTCTAGAGTATTTAATGCAGAGACATTTATTGTCGGTTTGGTAGCAGGATTAATTGGAATAGGAATAACGGTATTATTAAACTTCCCAATAAATTCGATAATAAAGAATGTTGCAGATGTATCAAACTTAGCAAAATTGCCAGTAGTAGGAGCTATTATATTAATAATTATAAGTATGTTCCTTACAATGATAGCAGGTTTAATTCCAGCTAAGATAGCTAGCAAAAAAGACCCAGTAGATGCATTAAGAAGTGAATAAAAAAAATAAAAGAAGTATGAAATTAAACATACTTCTTTTTTTGTAATTAAGTTGTTTCAATTTATAGAAAAAATGTGAGCAAACAAACATACTGTACACATAAAAAATCGAAATAAAATTTTTTTGTTAACCTTAAAATTATATCCACAATTGGTTAAAAAAATATATGTCGAAAAATAGCGATGAAATAGGTTGTTCACAGACTTATCCACATTATCCACAAGTAACTGAATTGATAAAATCGTGTTACAAAAAGTTTACGTAATAGTAGAAAATACCGAAATATAAGGCTTTTATTTTTTGATAATGTGTAACAAAGATATTACAGAACGCTTTAATTTCAAAGTTTATAGACTTTATCCACAGAAAAAAATGTGAAATTATGTTCTAAACTTTATATTGAAAAAATGTTGTAAGTTGACAATAATAAGTAAAGGTGTTAGAATATGAACATGTTAATAATGCGTTGAAAAAGAGAGAATATAAAATTTTATCTAAAGAGAGCTAGATTAGGTGAAAGCTAGTGTTAAAATTTATAGGATGGAGCTTTGGAGCATGTTTAAATTAAGGTGGATCTGATTTATGATCAATTAGGGTGGAACCGCGGAATGTATTATCTTTCGTCCCTTGTGCATAGCAAGGGCGGAAGATTTTTTGTTTTTTATTTTGTTCTTGCTATGGCTCTTACAAAATATTGGCATCTTGCGTTGTTGCACTTCGAATTAAATTCCTGCGGAGTACCTGTGTACGCCTCGGAATATTAATTCTTGTGCGCCTAGCAATATACTCAATATTTTGCGAGAATGTTTGCAGATGGGTAATTTAATGTTTAAGAAAATATTTGCTTAAAAAATGAAATTATGCGTTTGCAAGAAAATTTATATTAGGAGGAATGAAAAATGGTAAAATCAATGGAAGAAATCGTAAATCTATGTAAAGCAAGAGGATATATATATCCTGGATCTGAAATTTATGGAGGACTTGCTAATACTTGGGATTATGGACCTTTAGGTGTTGAGTATAAAAACAACATCAAAAATGCGTGGAGAAAAAAATTTATTCAAGAGTGTAAATATAATGATGGTTTAGATGCAGCAATACTAATGAACCCTCAAACTTGGGTAGCTTCTGGACATGTTGGTGGTTTTTCTGATCCATTAATTGATTGTAAAGAATGTAAAACTAGACACAGAGCAGATAAGTTAATTGAAGAGTGGGCTCATGAACAAGGAAAAGATATGATTGCAGATGGAATGACTGATGAAGAATTAGTTAATTTTATTAAAGATAATAAGATTCCTTGTCCATCTTGCTCAAAAACTAATTTTACTGATATTAGAAAATTTAATTTAATGTTTAAAACTTTTCAAGGTGTTACAGAAGATGCTAAGGCTGAAATTTATTTAAGACCAGAAACAGCTCAAGGTATATTTGTTAATTTTAAAAATGTTCTTCGTACAAGTAGAAGAAAAATGC
>CAQPBJ010000017.1 GCA_948852945.1 uncultured Clostridia bacterium
CAGCATAGCTGGCGGTTGTTATTTCACTTCGTTTCATATTACTAAAGTATAATATAAAAAAGTATGATGAATCAATTGTCACCATACTTTTTTTATTTTATATACACAATTGACACAATAAATAATTTTAAATATAATTTAAGATGTATTAAAATAGTAAAACATAAAATAATAAAAATAGAGGAATAAATGAAAAATTTTTTTGTAATATTATTAACTAAGTTCATATGTAAAATATTAAAAATCTTCAAAAAAAATGGAGGAAACTTACCAGGTAAACTTGCAATGCAGATGTCTTCAAACATATTTAAATACTTCAAAATAGAAGGAAAAGTCATAGCAGTAACAGGAACTAACGGTAAAACAATGACTAATAATCTTATTAGTCAAATACTAAAAGATAGTAATAAAAAAGTAATAACAAACTCTGCAGGAAATAATATGGAAACAGGTATTCTTTCAGTACTAATAAAAAACTGTACATTAACTGGAAAAGTAAAAGCAGATTACTTAGTATTTGAAACAGACGAAAGCTATGTTCCAATTATATATAAAATGATTCAATTAGATTGTTTAGTAGTATTAAACTTCTTTAGAGATCAATTAGATCGCTCTGGTGAAGTAGAATCACTAATCTTAAAAATTCAAAACTTTGTTGAAAATTATACAGGAAACTTAATACTAAATTCAGATGATCCAAATGTAAGTAGGTTAGGAAAAGCAAATAAAAGAAACAAAAATATATTCTATTTTAAAGTAGATAAATATAAATATGCTACTAAAGAATTAAAAGAAGCTGGAGAAGGAAAGTTCTGTCCTTTCTGTAGTACACGTTTAGAATACGAATACTATCAATATGCTCATATAGGAAAATTTAAATGTCCAAAATGTTATTATGGAAATAATCAACTATATCACATACTTACAGACATAGACTTAGAAAATAAAACTTTTAAAATAGATGAAAAAGAATACAAAACACAATTTAATAATATCTATGCAATTTATAATATAGCAGCAGCTACAGCAGTAGCTAAAAGATACAATATACCAGAAAATCAAGTAATGCAAACAGTAGAAAAATTTGTTTTAAATAATGGTCGTTTAGAAAAAATGAATATTGCAAATTGTGATACAACAATAAACTTAGCCAAAAATCCAACAGGTGCAAATGTAAGTTTAAGACTATTAAATGAAGATAAAGATAATAAAGAACTTTTATTTGTACTAAATGATAATATAGCAGATGGAAAAGATGTATCTTGGATTTGGGATATTAATTTTGAAGATTTAGAAAATGTAGATCGAATTATAACAGCTGGAACAAGACCTTATGATATTGCAGTTAGAATAAAAACAAGTAATTATCCTACTGAAAAGATTTTCCCTTGCGAAAGTATTTCAGAAGCTGTAGAAAAATTATATGAAACAAAAGGAAAAAAATATGTAATTGCAAATTATACATCTGTTCAACCTACAAGAAGAGAATTAATAAAGTACAAAGAAAAAATTGGAGAAAATAATGAAAGAAATTAAAATATTATATCTATATCCAGATATTTTAGATTTATATGGTGATATAGGTAACATTAAGGTATTAGAATATAGAACTAAAAAAAGAGGATTCTCGTGTCAAATAGACACATATTCTATTGGTGATACTGCACCTAATTTTTCAGAATATGATATCGTATTTTCAGGTGGCGGTGCTGACAATGAACAAAAGATACTTTCTGAAGATTTAGTTAAATACAAAAAAGAAATTAAAAAAGCTATAAAAGAAGGTGTATTCTTTCTATTAATCTGTGGATCTTATCAACTATTTGGAAAATATTATAAAGGTGTAGAAGGAAACATCATCCCTGGATTAGAAATATTTAATTACTATACAGAAGCAATTGCTGATAGAAAAAAAAGATGTATTGGTAATATAATTATAGAAACCATGCTAGATGGAGAAGAAACAAAAATAATTGGATTTGAAAATCATGGTGGACAAACTTTTGATACAAGAGAAAACTTTGGAACAGTATTATACGGAAATGGTAATAAATTTGGAGATTTATCAGAAGGTTTTAAAACTAAAAACGTTATTGCAACATATTTACATGGACCGCTTCTATCTAAAAATCCTAAATTAGCAGACCACATAATAAAATACGCATTAGAACGTAAATATAATGAAAAAGTAATATTAGAAACTTTAGATGATACTTTTGAAAATAAAGCTAGAGAACAATTAATTGAAAGATTTATACAAAATAGACATTAATTTAAATAAGTGGAGGTAAAAAATTGGTTACAGAAGATAACAATAGTAAATACTCTGAGTTAGAACATAATTTAAACAAAATTTTAAATAGAGATAAAGCTCAAAAAGAAGCAGAAAAATTAAAAAGAGAAGAAGCTGGAGAAAAAACAGAATTTGATAAAGATGAATTCATATATCAAATTCAAGGACAGATACGTGTTTTAGATGAACGCGAAAAACAAATAGAAAGAATGTCTCGCTCTACTGATGAAGAACCTCCAAGATTATATCCTGAAGAATTAGATAATTTTACTTTAGAGACAATATATATATCCCTTCTATATGGAACTCCAAATGCAATATCTAAATTTTATTTTGAAGAAGATATCTGTTTCTTTTCAAGCGAAATTATATTAAATTTATATAAAAGTGTTATTTTTAAAGAAGGTGAGAAACACGCTCCACCACAGTTAAAAGACAAATTTAACTTTCCAAAAGCAATTTCTGAATTATATGACATAAAATGTTTAATGCAAACAGCTCCTTTAGATAAAAAATATAATTTCGAGTTAATATATAGAGAACTAAAAAAATTGTTTATACTAAAAAAAGCTTATATAAAAGCTCCAACACGTAATATACAAAATAAAATTCTAGAAATTAAATCATATATAAAATATAAAGACATGTCAGCAGAAGAAGTAGAAGCTGCCATAAAACAAATTAATGTAACTAATAGATTGAGTCAAGCTGTATTAAATAAAGATATCGCTAAATTTTGGCTTGATGACCAAAATGATTTAAGAGAAGGTATTCCGCTTCCATTTCCAATTATGACAAAAGTATTTAAAGGCTTAAGAAAAGGCGAAATAATGACATATGCAATGCCATCAAATGCTGGTAAAAGTAGATTCACAGTTAACTTGGCTTGCAATATTGCTTTTCATCATAAAAAGAAAGTATTAGTAGTATCAAATGAAATGACAGAAGACAAAATGAGATTATGTCTTTTAACAACTGTAATAAATAATCCTGTATTTCAACAATTTCACGGTCAAAAACTAATAAAGAACGAAGGAGAACTACTAGAATTTAAATTCAGAGCAGATAACCCAAACGACATTTTATTAGATGAACAAGGTTTTATAAAAAAATTAGATAATGAAACACAAAATCAATTTATACAAAGATTAAGCCAAAACTCTACAGAATTTAATCAAATAATCAAAGTAACAGATTGGATTAATCAAGAAATAAATAACTCTGTATATTTTGTTCACTTATCAGAATATACAAATAATGACTTACATGAAGTAATATCAAATTATATGTATAAAGATGGAATAGAATATGTATTTTATGATACTTTAAAGTCAGATGTAAATAACATAGGTAATGCAGATGAATTAAAGAAAACTGCAACATTGTTATCAGAGCTTACACAAAAATTTAATATCTTTATTGGTGCATCTATTCAATTATCTGAAAACAAAACACCACCAATTGATTTAACAATAAATGATTTATCAGTAAGTAAAACAATAAAAGAAGTATTTGACTCATTAACACTATTTAAACAAATTCAAAGACCTCATTTAAGTGATTATGAATACTCTGATTCTGATAGATTCACTAATTGTAAAGATTTAGAATTGTTTGACGACCCTGATGTAAGGTATTATATAGGAGTCATAGATAAAAACAGAGCAGGAGCTAAACCTAAACTGCTATTTAGGTTAAACTTAGCCTACAATGAATGGAATGAACTAGGCTATGTACAATTAAAAGATCAAAAAATATAAGTAAAGTGCCTTTTACAAATATGTAAGAGGCATTTTTATTTGAAAAGTAAACATAATCATGATATAATACAAAACATATTGGTATATCAAAATAATATTTAGCAATCTTTTGAATAAAAGTAATTTTACATTATGAATTATTTTTCAAGATTTTTATGCTAAATATAAAATGGTAATGCCACATAGTCACATGTTAACTAATTTCACCCCAAAGGAGGTCATTATGTATGTAAATGTTCATGTGCGTGTCTTTGATCACGAAAAGTTGGTAGAACTTTTTCGGTCAGTACTGGTAAAAGAATTTCATCCGAAAACCGGTATACTGTACGAAAATGAAGTTCTCAAACTCAAGTTATTCTTCGAGAAAGATCCTGCCCAAGAGAGTATCTACGCGTTCTGCGAATGTGGCAACATAATCTATCTTGAGTACAACTATTCAGAAGACATTACAAAGAAAAATGCTGCACAGTTCAAAACTACAGCAGGCAACAACGCACCATCAGCAAACATTACAACGGAAAACGCTGCACAGTTCAAAACTACAGCAAGTAGCAACACACCATCAGCAGACCAAATTGAAGAAAAAGTCTCCGCTGATGAAGAAGGCAAAGTACCTAAAAAGAAATATGTTCCTAAAGAAAAGGCTGTAAACATTCCTGAATTTGAAGAAATTGCCAAGACATCTAATTCCAAAAGTGATTTTTTAAATGGAATTATGTCTTTCTTAGAAGTTCCAAGCGAACTCCAAAATGCTTTTCTTCAGATTATAGGAATATATCCCAGTTTAGAAAAAGTAACTTGGGAAAATATTTTAGCAGCACTACAGACCAAGGAAGTTGACTTCAACAGCTACCACCGGCGCGTCTTATGTGAGCTTGCAACAAAAAAGCTCAATCTGCGTTTTATAAATGTGATTGCAAGTATTGTTCGTATTCTTTCTGAACATGAAGCAGGTATAAATCCGCAGTCTCAAAAAAATGTAGATGACAGCAAAAATCAACCTGAAGAACTTGTAGCTGGCTGTGAAAACCAGCCTGAAGAACCTGTAGCTGGCTGTGAAAACCAGCCTGAAGAGCCTGTAGCTGGCGATGAAAATCAGCCTGAAAATCCTGCAGCTGAAGATGTAAAACAGGAAACAGAAAGAGAAGTGCTTTTAAATTGCATGCCTAAGCTTTCAGAATCAGCTCATATACAAGATATCAATGCAATAGAAGATGTATTGAGGGAGCTTAAAGAAGATACAGAAAGCTCATTTTATGTAAAAATAGTAAAAGTTATAATGATTCTTACTGGAAAATGTATGCCAACTGCATACACGAAGGATGAAATGAATAAGCTTATAGCTTTTACAAGCAATGCATTAGAAACACTTCAAAATGAAGTACACTGCTATCTGAAACCTGAAACCATAACTGAAGACAAACTAGAGCAAAATTTTTTCAGAATGCAGATTTTAAAATGGTCTACCATAGCTAATAATCTTGCAAAGCTCTACGATCCCAGTTTCGATGGCAAAATCACAGCAAGAGACTTTTTATCAGACTTGAAGGAATTTTTGCAGTAATCAACCACCAATATTTTTAAGCATTACCACAGTGAAGGCTCTCATTTATAAAAATGAGGGCTTTTGCCCATTTTTAGATTGAAAAAAGCCTAAAAGTGTGATATAACATAAAAAACACAATGAAAGGTCAGAGATTTAAATGAGTAAAGAAGAAATATTAGAATTAATAAATGCAGGTTTTGCACCAGAACTTATTGAATTAGAGTTTAATGTGCCAATAGAAAAAATTAACAAATATATCAAACAAGAAGAGAAGCGTAAAGAAGAAGCAAAAAAATTAAAACCTACTAAAACAGAAGCCTCACCTACAGTTACAAAAAAAGAAAAAACAAATAACTTAGATATATTAAGAAAAAATTACAATAAACTAACATCTACACACACTTCTGAATCAGAATCAACTTATCAACCGCTTACAGAAGAAGAACAAGCCAAAGCTAATACTATAATTAAAAATTTACAAAACAATTTAAAGTCTATAAAACAAATGCAGGCTTCACAAAGAAAAGAAAAACGCCAGACTCTAAGTCAAATGATTGCAGAACTAAAAGTTTTTTTTCAATCTCCAAAAAGTATTGATCAATTACATCAAATCAGAGCAATTTTTCAATCTACTGAATTAGAAAATCTTGCAATATCACGAGATGATAAAATTAATTTAAAACTTACAAAAACAAGAAAAAATATAGATGAAGAATTATCTTTACTAATAGAACAAATGGCAAATCAAACCAATGATTTAGATGAACTTAATGCTTTATACAAAAAAATACCTTTAGCCATTCATGGTAACAACACTCTTTTAGCAAATAGCACAAGAACCAAACTAGAATCAAAAATGACTCAACTTCGAACTGCTAAAACTATGTACAATATAAGAAACAATATATCTCCAGAAATAGAAGATCTTTTAAGAAGTATTTCAGATAATACTTTTGATTTAGAAGTCGCTAGAAAAACTATAGCTAAAGAAGCACAAAGAAGGGTAGATAATAGCCCAAAAACAACTTTTGCAATACCTCTAGACAGACAAAAAAGACAAGTAGAAATACAAATTAGTACACTTATATCAGAACAGGGAACAAAATATCCAATTACAAATCCTGGACTTGCTATAAACAATTTAATGCAGCTTTTTTCAGAAAGAGATAAAGAAAATTCTTTTCGTAGAGTTATTGAAAATTTAAATAGTCAAAGAAAATATGATGAAGCTAAAGAATTATGTAGTAAATATATAGTAAAAAGAAGTTTTGATTCTGAAGAACCTTCCATGTCTAAAACAGCCCGAAGTCTATATAGAAATGTTATTCTAACACAAATCGGAAATATGATAATGGATCAAGTAAGAAAGCCATCAAATAGAGAAGAAGATACTACTTTTATGAACTTACTAGAAGAGAAAATGTCTAAAGAAAGAATAACACCAGCACAAATTGTTATAGATATAACACCTGGTGGAAAGAAGATCTATTTAAAAGATATATGGTACACAAACACTAGAATGCAAAAATAAAATTTTTATATAATAAAAGAGACTTGAAATTTAATCAAGCCTCTTTCATTATTTTACAATAGCATCAATTATATCTTTTGGTAAAAATCTGGTTAAATCAGCATTATTTCTAATTAAATCCATAATCATAGTAGAATTAATAGGACCAACTTCACCAGCTCTAACATAAATTGTATCCAAGTTAGAAACTTCTTTATTAAAAGTAGCTAAAGTTTCTTCAAAATCATAATCCATTCCATTTCTAATACCACGTATTAAAAAATTAGCATTGTTTTCTATAGCAGTAGTTACAGATAAATTATCATATGAAATAACTTTCACATTAGAAAGTCCTTCTGTTTTTAAAGTTTTTTCAATAGCATCAAGCATTAATTCTGTAGCAAATCTTTTTTCTTTAGTAGGATTAATACCAATACCTATAATAACCTCATCAAATATTTCAGCTGAAACTTTTACAACATGTAAATGTCCTTTTGTAAAAGGATCAAAACTTCCAGCATAAAAACCAATTTTTTTCATAACTAAATTTCCTTTCTTTATTCATCTGCTAGAGGGTTACTCTCAACAGCAGCTCTTATTTGTTCATTATCTACATGAGTATAAATCTCAGTAGTAGAAATACTTTCATGTCCTAATAATTCTTGAAGAGCACGAATATCAACATTACCATACTTATACATCAAAGTAGCAGCAGTATGTCTAAGTTTATGTACCGAAAATTTATTAGGATCAATACCAGCCATTCGCATTTCTTCTTTAACAATATATTGAACTGTTCTATTACTAATACGTCTACGTTGCTCACTTAAAAATAAAGCATCTCTTGAATCAAATTTAATACCTTCTTTGGGTCTATCTTGTAAATAGTTATTAATAGCATTAGTGCAGGCTTTATTTAAATAAATTGTACGTTCTTTATTACCTTTACCAATAACATTTAATTTATTTTCTGAAAAATCAATATCTTTTATATTAATTCCAACTAACTCAGATAAACGCATACCGCAATTCAAAAACAAAGTAATAATAGCTAAATTACGAGTAGCATTATCATGATTTCCATGAGAAGCGGGAAGAGGAGCAGACGCAGTTTTTAAAAGTTCCCTTGCTTGGTCTAAACTTAAATATTTAGGAAGCCTTTTTCCAAGTTTCGGACTCTCTAGATCAATAGCTGGATTATTAGGTATTTTTTTAGTTTTATTGCACATATAATGAAAAAAAACTCTAATGCTTGCAGTTTTTCTTGCAAGAGTAGCCGGTTTACTATGAAAAGTTTCTTTCATGTAACCTAAAAAAGCATGTATATCTTCAAGTTGAATTTTAGCTATCGTATCAACTGTTATGTCATTTACTTTAACATTAGAAAGCCCAGTTTCATCATCCATTTCAGCCATCTTAAACTTATACTTTATAAACTTTAAAAAATGATTAATATCATAGTTATATTCTTTCATCGTATTAGGTGATTTATTCAAAATTGTAGAAGAATAGTCTAAAAAATCATTTAAAAAATCTGGATTTTCTTCACGGTTAATCATTTATTTTCACTCCTTTTGCAAGAATTATAATATTAAACAAACAAATTTTCAATGTTATAAGATATTAAATTTTGCTAGATTAATATTATAAATATAGCTTATGATATAATTTTACAAATTTTGCTCTTCGCAATCTCCGAATAAAAAACTCCGTTTTTATATTGTAGATTGCTCAAATTCGCACTTCAGCAAACACAGTTTGCTTTCGTTTGGTCGCTAGCGCAATTTGTAAAGCTTATATTCATAAGTTATATTTTATTTATTTCTTAACAAAATTTAATATTTGTACTTTAAAAATTAATTTATTACATATATAATGTAAGCGAAATTTAAAAGTATGGAGGACCACAAAAGTGCAATATATCGAATTTCAAAATGTACATAAAAAATATAAAATGGGAGAAGTAGAAATAGATGCCCTAAAAAACACCAATTTCTCAATAGATAAAGGCGAATTAGTAGTAATTGTAGGACCAAGTGGAGCAGGAAAAACTACTACCTTAAATATTCTAGGAGGAATGGACACAGCAACATCAGGAAAAGTATTTGTAGACAATAAAAATATCACTGAATTAAATAGAAAAGAATTAGTAACCTATCGTAGAAACGATATAGGTTTTGTATTTCAATTTTATAATTTAGTACAAAACTTAACAGCAAAGGAAAATGTAGAACTAGCAACACAGCTATGCAAGGACGCCTTAGACGTAAACGATATATTAAAAAAAGTAGGCTTAAATGAAAGAAAAGACAATTTTCCATCACAATTGTCAGGAGGAGAGCAACAAAGAGTTGCTATAGCAAGAGCAATTGCAAAAAATCCAAAATTGCTTTTATGTGATGAACCCACAGGAGCATTAGATTATAAAACAGGAAAAAGCATCTTAAAATTATTACAAGACATGTCAAAAAAAGTAGGTATAACTGTACTAATAATCACTCATAATAGCGCAATAGCACCAATGGCAGACAAAGTAATACGCTTTAAAAACGGTACTGTAGAAAAAATAGAAAAAAATGAAAATCCTGTATCAATAGATACAATAGAATGGTAATTTCGAAAGGACTTTTTCTCAAAATGAAAAAATCATTAATCAAAAATAATTTTAAAGAAATAATCAAAACAAGACGACGCTTTATATCAATAATGATAATGGCATTTTTAGGAGTAGGATTTTTTGCGGGATTAACAGCATCTAGTCCTGATATGTTAGATAGCTTAGATAGCTATACAGACAATAACAACATGTATGATATAAGAATTGTATCAACACTTGGATTAACAGATGAAGATATTTCAGCAATAAAAAATATAGACGAAGTAGAAAATGTTTATGGCATACAAACCAAAGATTCCTTAGCAACAATAAGTGATAAAGAAAATGTTTGTAAAGTAATAGAATATAACGAAAATATAAATACACCAGAAATCATATATGGAAAGCTTCCAACCAATTCAAACGAATGCTTATTGGATAGTAAATATACTATTTCTGAAAACATCGAAAACTTTATTGGAAAAGAAATAACACTTAATAACAATGACGTTGATTACAATAATAATCCAATATTTACTCAAAAAACTTTCAAAATAGTAGGAATAGCTTCAACACCGATTTACATATCAAATGAAAGAGGAACTTCTTCTATAGGAAACGGAACTATCTCATATTTCATATATACTAAAGATGATGTAATTAATTTAAATTACTATACAGAAATCGGAATACATGTAAAAAATGCAAAAAATTTAGTAACAAACAGCAATAAATATTTAGATAAAATTAATTCATGTTTATCTAAAATTGAAACTATAAAAGAAGAACGTCAAACTTCTAAAATGGGAAAAGTAACTTGGTATATACAAGATAGAACAAACAATATTGGATATTCAGATATATTTGATGCTATAAAAACAATGTCTAACATATCTAAAGTCTTTCCAGTAATCTTTTATTTAGTAGCGGTTTTAATCAGCTTAACATCAATGGCTAGAATGATTGAAGAAGAACGAATTGAAATAGGAACTTTAAAATCATTAGGCTATACAAACTTGCAAATAATTAGTAAATATATTATATATTCTGCTATAGCATGCATACTAGGTGGAATACTTGGAATGAGCGTAGGTTTTTATTTATTACCTACAATTGTTTGGAACTTATACTCATTAATATATACTATTCCAAACTTTCATTTAAATTATCAACTAGACTTAGGTCTTGCAGGAACATTAATTGCATTTTTATGTATAGGTGGAACAACAATTTTAGTTGCATGCAAAGAATTAAAAGAAATGCCATCTGTACTTATGAGACCTAAAGCACCTAAAAACGGAAAGAAAATATTTTTAGAAAAAATCTCATTCATTTGGAATAAATTAAACTTCTCTAAAAAAATTACAACTAGAAATATTTTTAGATATAAGAAAAGAGCATTAATGACAATAGTTGGAATTGCTGGCTGTACAGGACTTATGGTAACAGGATTTGGAATAAAAGATTCTATTGCAGATATACCAGAGAAACAATTTGGTGAAATCTTCAAATATAATCTATCAGTTGCAATAACAGACTCTAACAAAACATCAAACATAACCTCATATATAAATAATAATTCAGAAATTGATAGCTATTCAGAAATATATGCTACAACCTCAACAATAAAAAATTCTAATGGCAGTTTTGATGTAAGTGTCTTTGTTCCAAACTCAAATGAAGATTTCAAAAAATCTTGTAATCTATATGATTATAAATCTAAAGAAGCTATTAACCTAAATCAAAATGGAATTATCATAACAGATAAAATTGCCGAAGAACTTGAACTAAAAGTAGGAGATACAGTAAAATTAATAGATGGAAATAATATCGAATATAACTTAAAAATTATACAAATAGCTGAAAACTATGTATCTCACTATGTATATATGTCAAAAGAATATTATGAAGCAAATATAAAAAATTACCAAACAAACATGATTTTAATAAATGCTAACAAAAATATAACAGATGACCAACTTAAAACAATATCAGAAGAACTATTAACTCTTGATGGAACAGCGTCAGTTTCTGTAATATCTACATTAGTATCATCAATAGAAGATATGTTAGGAACATTAAATTATGTTGTAATAATATTAGTAGTAGCATCTGCATTATTAGCATTTGTAGTACTTTATAATTTAGCTAATATAAATATTGGAGAAAGACAAAGAGAAATTGCAACATTAAAAGTACTGGGATTTTATGATAATGAAGTAGATAGTTATATTAACAAAGAAAATATAATTTTTACAGTTGTAGGAATTTTACTAGGTTTAATTTTTGGATTTTTCTTAACAAGTGCAGTAGTTGTCAGTGTAGAAATTGATAAATTGCGATTCATAAGAAGAATAAAACCAATTAGCTACGTATATTCTGTACTAATTACACTAATATTTTCATTTATTGTAGATAAAGTAATTCATTTTGTACTAAAGAAAATAGATATGATTGAGAGTTTAAAAAGTGTAGAATAAAGGGGAAAAAATGAACATAATAATAGACAAAAGAATGAGAATGCAAGAAAAGCAATATTTAAAACGATTTGGTGAAT
The DNA here is from genome assembly GCA_948852945.1 of uncultured Clostridia bacterium. Taxonomy (GTDB): domain Bacteria; phylum Bacillota; class Clostridia; order TANB77; family CAG-508; genus UMGS1994. The sequence continues at coordinate 12,263 of CAQPBJ010000017.1, forward strand.
TTATAGAATTACCACCACAAAACAGTGTATATGATGAAATCTCAGGACATCCAGACATATTTTTTACAAAAATCAATGACCAAATATTTAAAGCAAAAAATGTATTACTAAATCACAAAGCAATCATGACTCTTGAAGAAGGAGAAGAGGAGGTAGGTCACGACTACCCAGAGGATGTAAAATATAATATATGTCAAATAGGAAATAACATTATACATGATTTCAAATATACTGATAAACGACTTTTAAAACATATAACAAACCAAAAAAATTTAAAACAAATACCTGTTCACCAAGGTTACTCTAAATGCAATATTGCAGTAACATCCAATAACTCTTGTATAACTTCAGATGAAGGTATATATAACTTTCTTAAATTATATCAATTAGACGTTTTACTATTAAAAGATGAAAATATACACCTATTAGATAGAAATGGAAATATAAGCAAAATGAATGGATTTATAGGAGGAGCATCAGCCATTCTTTATGATAAATTTATTCTTTTTGGAGACTCAGACAAACTAAAAAATTTAGACCAATTATTAGAACATTTACACAAATATAATCTTAATCTTATAGATTTTAAAGGATTAGATATAATAGACTATGGAGGAATTATAACTTTCTAAATAAACGCACTAGTTACACACCTTGTGACTAGTGCGTTTAAGCCTCTAAAATTTGATTATTTACATAAAAAATGGTATAATGTATGTATGCCCTGTTATTAAAACCAAACAAAAATCGCACAGAAAGGAGAGTTATTATGACTCTAGGAAACATCATCGGCATTATTTTTGTTACTGCTATTATTTTGGCAATTATCGGCTACTTTGTCACTCACGCCAAGTGGGTTATCAAGCTGATAATCGGTTTGGTGCTGGCATACATTGTGCTCGGCATTTTCACTGATCCCAACGGTCTTGCTGCCATCGGCTGGTTTGTTTTCAGTGCCGTATGCATTGCCGCCGGTATCGCGATACTCGGCTTTATCCGGAAACTGTAGGAGGTGCAGCAATAGCTGCTAATAAGGATCAGAAGACTCTGTCTGCGTTTGCTTTTGTACAACGCAGATAGAGTTTTTTTATTGACTCATAATTTATGTTATAATATAATTATTAAAGATTAAAATTCACGGAGGAAAAATGGAAGATAATTCTTTAGAACAAGAAAAAAAATCTAAAAATAAACCAAAACTAAAAATACTAAAACAAATTATTTTAGTTTTATTTCTACTTGGCATCATATGTTGTGATATTATAGTATATCTATTATACGGACCATGGCACGGATTTCGAGATTGGTTAATTACAACTGCTATGACTACTTTTACTCACCAATATTTAGCTACCTGGTTTTATAGCAATGAACAAATCGAAGAATGTTTAAATAGAAATAGAATAGAAGCACTTACTGGATATACAGATGAAAGTCTTATTAATATAATCAATTATAACCAAATAAAAGTTAGTTCATATAAAAACGAATATGAACGTCAAATATTAGAAAAAGATCCTAATAATAATGATTATAAAATTATAGAAATAGATGGTAAAAAATATCATGGATATATGGCAGTAATTTATGACCCTTCAAGAATTCAAGTCTGCGTCGCTAATAACTTAGGAAGTAGTAATGGAGAAATGATAGAAACAATTTCTAAAAGAAATAATGCCATACTTGCAATCAATGGTGGAGGTTATACCGTACCTAAACCCAGTATAATGGAACTTCTTGGAATAACTATTAGTAACAATAATTTACTCTCTTCAAATCATAATAATATTATAGGTTTCAACAAGAATAATAAACTAATATTAGGTAATTTTTCTTCAGAACAAGCTTTAAATAATAATATAAGAGACTGTGTATCATTTGTTCCATATTTAATTTTAAATGGTAAAAAAGCAGAAATATATGGTAATGCAGGTTATGGAACAGCTTCTAGAACAGCAATCGGTCAAAGAGCTGATGGCATTGTTTTATTCTTAGTGTTAGATGGTGATAGAAAAAAACTTGAAGGAGCTACAATGCAAGACTTAATCGGCATTTTTGAAAAATATGGTGCTATTAACGCAGCCAATTTAGATGGTGGAACTTCCTCATCTCTTGTTTGCAAAAACAAAACAATTAATGATGTACGTCATGGAGGACACCCAATTCCAACAGCATTCATACTAAAAGCAGATGATTCTGATGATGGAGACTATAGTGTAGTAAAAGATAAAGTAGATAACGAATAAAAAATATTTCAAAAGCTATTCAAAAAAGAATAGCTTTTTATTTATACATTATATTATAAAAATATTACAATATAATGTCTTTTATTGACTCTTTTTAGTAATTACAATATAATTTTAAAAGTGTTAATATTAATCTAAAATATACGGAGGATAAGAAAAGTGGAAGATAAAACTAATTCTTCAAATAAACAAGAAATAAAAGATGTAAAAAATGATAATAATATAAATAAAAACTCTAAAAAAGAACCCTTAGAGACACCTAAGAAGAAAACTCAAAAAGCAAAAGAAAAGAAGAAATTAAAAATATATGAAAAAATTATAATCGTTCTAGCAATACTATTTGTATTAGGAAGTTCAATTGTTGTTTTCTTGCTATATGGGCCATGGGGAGGATTTAGAGACTGGCTAATCACTACTGCTATGAGTACATTAAATCACCAATATTTAGCTACTTGGTTTTATAGTGATGCCACTATTCAAGAATGCCTAAATAGAAATAGAATAGTTGAAGTTAGTGGAACTACAGACGAAAATGCAATTGAAATCATAGATTACGAAGAACAAGAAGAAGAAATAATATATGCAAATGAATATGAACGCCAAATACTAGAAAAAGATAAAGATAATAATGACTATAAAATTATAAAAATTGATGGAAAAAATTATGATGGCTATATGGCTGTAATTTATGATCCCTCAAGAATAGAAGTAGCAACATCATCAGCACTAGGAAGTAGTGGACAATATCTAACAGATATATCAAAAAGAAATAATGCTCTTGTAGCAATAAATGCTGGTGGATTCGCTGATGAAAACTATCAAGGTTCAGGAGGAAGTGCTCTAGGAGTAACTATAAGTAAAGGTAAAACTTTATCTAGCAAAGGATATTCTGGAAGTAATGGTATTATTGGATTTAATAATGATAATAAATTAATCTTAGGAAAATATTCTGCATCTCAAGCACAAAATAATGGAATCAGAGACTGTGTTACTTTTGGTCCAACTCTAATTTTAAATGGACAAAGTTCTCAAATATATGGTAATGGAGGATGGGGAACAGCTCCAAGAACAGCAATAGGACAACGTGCAGATGGTATTGTACTATTTTTAGTATTAGATGGAAATAGAACTTTAGGTCAAGGAGCAACCATTAAAGATTTAATAGAAATTTTTGAAAGATATGGAGCAATTAATGCTTCTAATTTAGACGGTGGAACATCTACATCAATGACAGTAAAAGGTAAAACTATAAATGATCCAACAAATCTATCTGGTGCTCATAATACAAGACCAATACCAACAGCATTTATATTAAAATCAGATGATTCAGATGACGGTGACTATAGTGTTGTAAAAAATAAAGTAAATAAATAACTAACTAACTTAAAAACTATTTGCTAAAAAGCAAATAGTTTTTTTATATTCATCTAATGTTCATAAAATTATCACTTATTAAGCTTTTTATGAATATAAATAAGTAAATATTTTTAATAAAGAAGGAATGTTATGTTTAATAAAAATATTATAGGAAATACACCAATGATAAAAATAAATTACAAATATAAAGGCATATTTAATAAAATTTTTGTTAAATTGGAATATTACAATTTAACAGGAAGTATAAAAGATAGAGTAGCCTTTTATATGATTAATAATGCTAAAAAAAGAGGAGAACTAAAAGAAGGTATGCCTATAGTAGAAGCAACAAGTGGAAACACAGGTATATCTCTTGCCGCACTTGGAAGTTATTATAATCATCCAGTATATATATTTATGCCTGATTGGGCTAGCAAAGAAAGAATAGATTTAATGACTTCATTTGGAGCAAAAGTCTTTCTTATTTCTAAAGAAGAAGGTGGATTTATAAAATGTGTTAAGGAAGCACAAAAAACGGCAGAAAGAATACATGGTTTCTTAAGTAATCAATTTTCAAATAAAGATAATTTACTAGCACATTATGAAACAACAGGAAATGAAATTTTAGAGCAAATTCCAGAAAAAATAGGAGGTTTCGTATCTGGAGTAGGTACTGGTGGAACTTTAATGGGAATAGGAAAAAAACTAAAAGAAAAAAATAATTCTATGCTTATTACTGCAATTGAACCCGAAAAAATGCCAATGTTATCTGGTGGAAAAATAATAGGAAATCATAAAATAGAAGGAATAGGGGACGATTTTATACCTGAATTAGTAGATAAAACTGCAATTAATAAAGTCATATTAATCAATGATGATGACGCAATAAACATGTCTAGAAAAATTTCAAAAGAACTTGGAATAGGAGTTGGAATATCGTCAGGAGCCAACTTAATAGGTAGTATATTATTAGCTGACAAAATTAAAGATTCTGTAGTTACTGTATTTGCTGATGATAATAAAAAATATCTATCTACAGAACTATCAAATGATATAAATACTAACCCTAAATTTATTTCTAATCAAATAGAATTATTAGATTATAGTATTGTTGACTAGCAATTTCTTTAATAGTATAATTTCATCAATTAAATTATTAAAGGAATTATAAATAAAATGCAATCATTATTAGAATTATATAAAATTGGAAATGGCCCTTCTAGTTCTCATACAATGGGACCAAAAAGAGCAACAGAAAAATTTAAAAATCAATATCCAGAAGCCGATAAATTTAAAATTATTTTATATGGCTCACTTGCTTTAACTGGTAAAGGACATTTAACAGATTATATTATAAAAGAGACATTAGCAAATTACGAAGTAGAAATTATATTTGATACAGAAACACCTTGTAATATTCACCCAAACACTTTTGACATATTTGCTTACAAAAATAACACCTTATTAGATACTTGGAGAATATATTCAATAGGTGGTGGAACTTTTAAAATTGAAGGAAAAGAATATTCTGAATTTAAGGAAGTATATCCTCAGAAAAATTTTAATGAAATAAAAGAATATGTAAAAGATAATAATATAGATTTATTCGATTATGTTTGCTTATATGAAGGTAAAGAACAAATAACAGAGTATCTATACTCAGTTTGGAATGCAATGCAAAACGCCATAGAAACTGGATTATCTTCTTCTGGAATCATACCAGGAAAATTAAAATTAACTAAAAAAGCTAAACAAATTTACAACAATCAATTAGAATATGAAACAGCTGACATGAAAAAAACAAGATTACTAAGTAGTTACTCATATGCAACAACTGAAGAAAATGCAAGTGGTGGAGTAATAGTTACTGCACCAACTTGTGGTGCTTGTGGAGTCTTACCAGCTGTACTTTATTATATGAAAAATGAATATAACATTACAGATGAAAAAATTATTAAAGCATTAGCTGTTGCAGGAGTTATAGGTAATACAATTAAAACAAATGCTTCTATTAGTGGTGCTGAATGTGGTTGTCAAGCTGAAGTTGGTACAGCATGTTCAATGGCAGCAGGTGCATGTGCATATTTACTTAAATTAGATATTGATAGAATTGAAAATTCTGCAGAAGTTGCAATGGAACATCACTTAGGATTAACTTGTGACCCTATTTATGGTTATGTCCAAATTCCTTGTATAGAAAGAAATGCAGTTGCAGCTATGCGAGCTTTAGATGCAGCATCACTTTCAATGATTTTAGACAAACATAAAAGAATTTCTTTTGATTTAATCGTTGAGACTATGTATGAAACAGGAAAGGACTTAGGACAACATTATAGAGAAACAAGTGAGGGAGGGCTTGCTAAAAAATACTGCAGAAACAAATATTATAATAGAGAAATGAGAGAAGTAGAATAATGAAAAAACGACTATCAAAAAAATTCAAATTATCTGTAAAATGATAGTAATTTCATTAATAACTGTCACAATACTAATTACTTTTTTCAAAATGCAGTAGAGTAGAGCAGAAGATCAATTTTTAAGATAATAATTAGAATTTAAAATATTTTTTGAGAACAAAATTTTCAGTTTTGAAAAAATAAAAATCTAATTATGAAAAAAATTTTTATAAATTTTTAAAAATATAAAATTTTATAAAAAATTGAAATTCGTAATTAGATTTTGTAAATTTATCAATTAGTCCTATCTCGAACACATTTTTAAAAAAGCGAACAAATGAGCGTAAAAATATCAAAAAACAAACAAGTTATAACAATATTATATAAAACTCTTAAATAAGCCGAAATATCGACGCACGAGAATCGTTTTTAAGACGTTTTTATAAAAAAGGAAATAGTTACATGTCTTCAAATATACTTAAATAGTGACTTTAAGGTATCTGAGCCTCTATCCTGGATAATCCACTCTGTTTTGCGCAAAACTTTTATTTTTGTTGCTAGTGTAGGGAATAGGGGTATTTTTGATAGTTTTGTTGTTATTTTGACAACAAAACTAAAATTTAATAAAAAAATGAGATGTTAAACAAAATCACAGCCGTTTAACACCTCTGTTAGTAATGTAACCGCTTACATTACCAAACTTTAGATAGATTTTAACATCTTTATTGATAGATGTCAAGTATTTTTATAAAGTGTAGCGTAACATTACTAACGCTACACTTTTTTATTGGAAAGGAGTTGAATAAAATGGCTAAAGTATTATTTGTTGGATATGGGAATTTTGTAAGTAAAGCCGGAAAAGACTGTTTTATGATTAAGGTTTTAACTCCCCCTAAAGTATCAGATGACAAATCTAGGGCAGATGCTGAACTAGTTCCTATTTTTACAGATGAAAAAAGTTATCATAAGTTTATTGATACAAACGAGCTTATGACTGAATGCGATGTAACAGTAACTGTTACTGGTACTCGTGTAAAATACGAAATTTAGGTGATTTTATGAGTACAGAAGAATTAGAACTACTTTCTAAGATAAATTTTAATATTGAAGTACTGAAGAACGCTTTTTTGCTTTTCTTAAGTGTTTTAATCGCTGTTTTAGTTATCTATTTATTTTACAAAGCTATAGATAATTTTATTAGTTTTTAAAGTGCGCGCTAAAAAACAGAAAGGAGATAAAGTATGGGCGAAGGGTCAACAACAGTTAAAGCTTTTGAAGTTACTGCAGATACAGTAGCACCAGTAACTAACGCGATAAATACAGGTTTAAATACTCTTATTCCTATAGGTATCGGAATAATGGGAACTTTTATCGCTATTGGTTTAATCAAAAGAGTAATATATACATTTTTATAATAATAATATTCCAAAAAAGTTTTTGGACTAGACTAGTTTAGTCTAGTCTTTATTTTTTAAGAAAGGGGAAAAAATGAAAATACGTAATAAAATTTTATTTGTTATTTTGATTTTTGCTTCAATTTTGATTTTTAATAAATCTGAAGCAAAAGCAGCAACTTATACATATACGCATCCGTCAACTATTTTATCTTCATTTGAAGAGTTAAGCTATGATTTTATTGCTAAAATTTGTGAAAGTTCTGACAAAAGCAAATTCCCTGCTGATTATTCAGAAGCAAATTATCCATATACTTTTATCATTCAAAGATATAATAGCAGATATGATGTTTACGTTTCTAACCAGCCAATTAGAGTAATTTTTTATGATAGCAATAATAGTGGTTATATGATACCTTTTGTCTTAGAAACTCCTAATAGTAAGTGTTTTTCTTATTATTATAATTATAGTAGCTCTAACTATTTTTATAATATTTCTTCTTTTAATAATCTTCTGGGTTCTTCAGGTCGTGCAACAGGCTTTTATTGTAATCACGCAGTTAAATTTGTTGACCCTCCTGTTTCTTATCGGTCAAGAAACTACAGAACCTAAGTATCAACAATTAATTAACAATGGTGTTTCAAACGGTTTTTTTTTCGCCAAGTGTCAAATCAAACCATTAATCACGGCTTACAAGCAGGTTCAGTCCCAGTTGTTCCCGACACAGGTGAAGGGGACAGTGGGGAAGATAGTTCCGGTTTGCTTAGCAATATTATCGATGCTATTACTGATATCGCTAATAAAATCAAAAATCTGGCTTCCAATATAGTTAATCCGATAGTTTCTGTTTTAACTTCTACTGTTAATTTTGTTAGCAATATCGCTTCAACTGTTAGTAATTTAGCAGGTAATATATTAGATGGTATTAAAAATTTCTTTAAAGATTTAATCGATAATGTTGCAGGTATATTTGAATTTTTAGGCAATTTTTTTGTTAAGTTATTGGACTTTTTTATACATATTTTCGTTCCTAGCGATGAACAATGGGCTGAAATTACAGAAAATCAAAAAGCTGTAGGAGAAACTGCAAAGTCTCATATTCCTTTTGTTTCTCTATTTTCAGAAGAATATAAAAAAGCTCAAGCTACAGTAAGTCAAAACGATTTTTTAGTTATAACTATACCTAGTTTTGAATTTTCAAGTGGTGGTATTACTATTAACCAAAATGAAAGCAAAGTAATCAATGTTCGTGACGCTTACGAGCCGTATAGAATGTATGTTCGTACTTCTTTGTTTTTTATCGTAATTGCTTGCGCAGTAGTATTTTTAGTTAAACATGTTTTAAATTCTTCTGCTTATTCTCAGCAGGGAGGTGTTGAAAAGTGATTATTTATTTATTATTTAAACTTTTTCATACATTAGAAAGTGCTTTGTTTTCTATTATTCCTACTTTTGAAGCTCCTGCATGGATAGTGAACAATTTACCTGAGATGCTTACAAGGGTAGCAAGTTTTAATTACTATTTACCAATTTCCGAGGCAGTGACTGCTGTTATTTTTTTAATATGGTTTGTTTTAAGTTGGAAGATAGTGAAAATTGTTTTAGGTGTAGTAAATATAGATTTGAATGCATAATTGCTTTTTTGCGCCATTATGGCGCAAAAAGCAATACATTAAAAAGGTGTTATTATGATTAATATTATTATTTTTTTTATTATTTGTTTTTATATTATTATTGATGTTTTTACAGGCTTTTTTATTTCATCTTTTTTAATTCATCTTATAAAAGTTATACCAATTTTTATAACTGATTTATATAAAATCGACTGGAAGGTTTTCAGAGGTTACGGCTTTTGGGCTTACAGTGGTTTACGGTGGAAGTGGTAAAACTTTATCAATTGTTGAAAGATTAATTAATTTACGTAACAAATATCCTGATTTATTAATTTTAACTAATTTCGACTGTTCTGTATCTGACGGAAAAATTATCGACTGGCGAGATTTACTCAATACTAGTAATTACAGACTTTTCAGTATTAGTGAAAAAGAGTTTTTGAAGTTTCAAAAATATAATATTTATAAATCTTCTGATTTATGGCTTGAAGTTGATTTAGATGAAATGGAATTGAGTTTTATAGTTAGAAAAAATTGTGGGGTCGTTTATGGCTTTGATGAAATTCATTTAACATTTGAGTCTACAAATTGGCAAGATGCCCCTTCCAATTTATTAGACTATATTAGTCAGCAACGTAAACTACACAAACAAATATTAGCTAGTTCACAAGTATTTACTAGAATTGATAAAAAATTAAGAGAACAAACAAATTATGTTATAGAGTGCAAAAGCTTATTTTTAGGACGTCTAATAATACAAAAGAAATATTTAACGCAAGAATATATAGCAAATGACGAAAAGATGGATAAAGGAACACGTAAGAGAAAAGTAAAGAAGAGGAGTGTATTTATTGCTTATGATAATATAAGAAATTCATATGATACACATCAAATCATGAAAGAGCTAAAGAAAGGCAAATCGCAAGAAAGCCAATTGAAAGATTTAATAGGGAGAGTGATAGAAGTTGATTAAAGATAAAGAAAGTAAAAAAATAAAAGTACAAGAGCTTTCAGACGAAGAGATTTCAACAATATTAAGCGCATTAACTTATTATCGCTCACATTCAAAAGACGTTTATTTTATTGAAATATTAGACGAATTAGAAGAAAAATTAGAGAAAAGTAGGGTATTTTATGGAGGTAGTATATGAAATTTAAAGATAAGTTATATAATTTTTTAATGGATAAAGAAAATAAATCAGCAATACTATTTTTGTTATATTTGTTCACGATGATTTTAATTACAAATTTGATTAAGAATGCTTTTTTAGGTATTTTTGTACTTATTTTACTTTATTGGTTAATGTGCAAACTTTATTCTAGGGTAATTAATTTAATATTTTTCGGTAAAAATTCCTTAATGAAGGAGCGCAAGCGACCAGTTTTTCGAAGAAAAACTAGTGAACAAACTACAGAGAAATACCAGGGATAAGATTACATAATATCGGCGATTTTTTAAGCTTAAATTCGCCTTCCTCTAACAAGGCGAATTAAGTGTCATATAATGCAACCGTAAACCTATTACGGTAAACTAAAACATTTTTCTGTTTTATTTTAGGGGGTTATTTATGTATTTTAAAAAAGTACAAGAAAATAACTTGACTTATTCAATAGATATGTTAAGGCTTAGATGTGATATGGCTGTGAAAGATTTTAGAAAGTTAGAGATTATTTTAGGCTTAAGAAAAAATTGTGAGAAATATTGGGAAGCATTTTCAATAACAGATTTTAGATATAACTATAACCTTAAAGATGAAAGCGGTTTTACTTTCTGGGTTGGTTATATTCACAATTCTGAAAAAGTCGATGATGACGATAGAAAAAAACATAATTTTACAATAGAATTTAATCCAAACAAATTAAAAGATGCACACATAATTAAATATATACTTTCATACGCACAAAAATGGGTTTTAAAGCAATTTGATGTCGCTGTTGATGTTCCTATATCGATTTTAGATATTTGTGGCTTAAACAAGAAAAGATTTAAAGACATAAGGACTTTTAATAATGGATACGACAACAAGACTTTTTATATTGGTAGAACTGATAATCGTATTAAGATTTATAATAAAAAGTTAGAGTCTAATTTAGATATAGGAGGGGAGCTTACTAGAATTGAGATAACTTCAAAGCAAGACTATGAGTTCAAAGCTCTTGATTATTTTAACGTTAGTCTTTGTATTCCTGATATTTTTACAAATGATTATATGTACACGTTCAAGGATTATGAAGACAAAACATTGTTGGCAGTTGTTTATGCTGTTCAAAGTGGTTTTAATATTAATGATTTAACAAGAACTTATAAAGAAAAAGTAACAAATTTGCTTGAAGGTGGTCACAAAATAGAAATTGATATCAAGTGTATAAGAAAAGTATTAAATCAAGTGTTACGCTTTTATTTAGGTAATTTATACGATTAGGATTAGGAGTAGAGTAGATGCACAAGTTCAATATTGAGTGGTTTCATAATAAAACTTATTGTTTTAACGATTTTAGTGAAATTTTTGAATTTATGAAAAAAAACAAATTTGATGATTTTTATATTGTTGGTGATAAAAATGATAATTTAATATATTGCAGATTTGGTAAAAAGATAAGTTTTTTAAGAAAATTATTGACAAAATAGATAAAATGTTGTATATATTAGTTATCGATTTGTATTTTTGTTCTCTACTTCTTTGCACAAAACTTTTATTTTGCGCAAAGTTATATACAATAAAACCAGGTATCTTTTCTTTAGCTATCCCTCTTCTTTCTCTAGTATTTAAAAGATTTTTTATTTAATCACTAAAATTTTATTTTATGTTTTTATCTACTTTTATATTTTGTTTTCTATATACAAATTTCTTTTCAATTTTTTTATTTTAAATTAAAAAATATTTTAGTTTTATCTACTCTTATTTTCGTCATTTTCTTTTTTACTTTTCAAAAATGATAAATTACATTCTAACATTTTTTCATATCTTTAAAATCGATTTTCAACTGCCGTACTTTTCCAAAGATTCAATATTATATGTACAAAGCAGCAATTATAATATTTCTCAAAACATGCTAAATCAAGCCAAAAATTGGACGCGCGAGAATCCGTTTTAAGCCATTTTTATAAAAAATGAATATAGTTACATGTCTGCAAACATGCTAAAATAGCCCCTTACATGATTTTTAAGAATTTTAAACTTCTATTCATAATTTTTCTAATTAAAATTTGTTTTTTTATTTTTCTATTACAATATTTTTTATAAAAAACCTCAAATGCTTTAAAATTGCCCTTAGTATAATTTTAAAGACAACAAACTACATGGATAAAATATAAAAACACCTTAAAAACGATTTTCGCGCGTCGTTTTCTAAAGGCGTTGATATAAATAGGTTTTATTGAATTACACCAATAAATCTTTAAATTGTTGTAGATTTTCTATATTTATATAATCTTTATATTGCTTAGAATTTCTAATATAATCTTCATGATTTCTAGAAACTAAGATAGGTGTTATTCCTAATTTTTTAGCACCAATACAGTTAGATATATTATCATCTAAAAACACACATTCTTCTGGCCTTAAATTCAAATTTTCTAACGCAGTAATATACATTATAGGATTAGGTTTTAAAATGCCTAATTCACTTGATATAACCATATAATCAAAAAATTTAGTCATATCATTATAATCATATATCATTCTCATAGATGGCCAAGCATCAGATACTAGAGCTATTTTAAAAGACTCTTTTAATTCTGAAATAATAGGCTTAGAATCCTCATAAAATGCGTATTTTAAAGGATTAGTAGTCAAATCAACTGCTAATTTATGAGCTAAAGTAGGAATATCTAAATCAGGATTATATTCAGTCAATATATATGTATAATATTCTTCAAAGCAAGCTATTTCAGCATTTTCATCTAGCACTAACTCATGTTTATCAAGTACAAATTGAGCACTTTGAATAATATTTTTAATCTTTTTTAAGTCATCTTTATTAGTTATTCCAAGCATTTCAAGCATGTTCGGTGAAATAAACCAATTGTTCGCCTGAGTAGGGTAGATGAGTACATATCCCGAATCAATTAATATTCCTTTAATTTTTCCTTTATCTAATTTATCCATTTTATTTTCCTTTAATCCTGTAATATACACTCATTACAGGATATCTTATATTTAAAAATATAAACTTTATTTTAATATAGAACCAATTTTTTGAATAAACTCATTATTATTCTTGGTATTTGCAATTAATGACATAACTTTTTCAGCCATATCCATATTATTCATTCTAGACATAGACTTTCTTAGAGTCATAACAGATAGATATTCATCATTAGCTAATAACAAGTCTTCTCTTCTAGTACCAGACTTATTTATATCTATAGCAGGGAATATACGTCTTTCTGATAAGTTTCTATCTAAATGAACCTCCATATTACCTGTTCCTTTAAATTCTTCGAATATAACATCATCCATTCTACTTCCTGTTTCTATTAATGCTGTTGCTAAAATAGTTAAACTTCCTGCATTTTCAGTATTTCTAGCAGCTCCGAAAAATCTCTTTGGTTTATGTAATGCAGCTGGATCAAAACCTCCTGACAAAGTTCTTCCTGAAGAAGGAATAGTTAAATTATATGCACGTGCTAATCTTGTAATACTATCTAATAATATAACTACATCTTTCTTTTGCTCTGTTAATCTTTTAGCTCTTTCTAAAACCATTTCTGCAACTTTAATATGATGTTCTGGTAATTCGTCAAATGTAGAATAAATAACATCCCCATTTATTGATCTTTTCATATCTGTAACTTCTTCTGGTCTTTCATCAATCAAAAGAACTATAAGTTCTACTTCTGGATTATTTTTAGTAATACTATTAGCAATTTGTTTTAAGATAGTAGTTTTTCCTGCTTTTGGTGGAGCAACTATCATTCCCCTTTGCCCCTTTCCTATCGGAGAAAGCAAGTCCATTATTCTCATAGTATAATCTGTTGTATTACCTTCCAATTTTAATCTTTCATTAGGATAAATTGGTGTTAAATCATCAAATCCTACTCTTCTCATTGCTTTTTCTGGATGTTCACCATTTACTTTTCCAACATAAATTAAAGCTGGAAATTTTTCTCCCTCTTTCGGATTTCGCATAACACCTTCAAGTCTATCTCCAGTATCTAAATGAAAACGTCTAATTTGTACAGGTGAAACATATATATCTTTATTAGTTGATAAATAATTATCTCCTCTTAAAAAGCCATATCCGTCTGGCATTACCTCTAAAATTCCTTCAGCAATTTGGTCATTTTCATTATTAGGTTTATAACTGCCATCTGGCTCTCTTCCCGCTTGAACCTTTACCTCTTTTACTTCTTCTTTTTCATTTTCTGATTCATTAAGTACTTCAATTAACTCTTGCTTTTTCAATTTTGAAACGTTTTTTATCTCCCTTTCCTTTGCAATTTCTCGTAATTCTAATAACGATAAATCTTCATAGTTCATAAAAAGCCCCCTATATTTTATTTAATTTTAATTTGTATTTGGAATTTTTTTAAAGAATAAAATTTAAATCAGGTAAAATACCCACTTAATAAAATAAATTATCGAAAATCAAAAATATTTTTATAATATAAAAATAAAGTAACTATACTTATAAAAGAATAGTTACTTTATTTAGTTCCAACATCTACATATACACGCTCATTTGGAAGATACATATCAAGCTTTTCACGAGCAACTTCTTCAATATATTCTGGTGAATTAATATTGTCTTTTAAAGCTTTTAAAGATTCTTGATATGTTTGTGCATCATCTATTTTTTGTTGATAATATGCTTGTGCTTCTTTATAATTATTAAGCTTAGATTGCTGATTAATTAATACTGAAACAACATATATAACAAAAATTATAACTAATACTTTTATATATAAATTTTTAACATTAAATATTTTTTTCATATGTAATCTCCAATACATTTGTTAATAATATATACAAATATATACATATATAATATTCTACATATATTTTATAAATCCTTCACTTTTTTTATTTTTTTTACCAGAAAAAAGTCGTTTTTTATTTTTTTAAATAATTTAGTAAAAACTTTTATCATATTATAAAACATTTGAATTAGAAAATTAATAACTTTACATATTGGAATTAAAACACTTTTATTAAATAGATTTAAAATTTTTGTTCCTATGTTTATTATATTTTTACTAATAAAAACTATATATAAGCATACCCCAGAAAACAATCCTATAAACAAATATCCTCTAATATTTCCATCATTTAGAACAAAAATTCCTAACAATAATATTATACCAGAAATTAGCCAAAAAGCAATATCTTCTAGTATTGTCACGAAATCAGGGGTTTTATATACACATCTCAAAATTCGAAAGAAATCAAAAATAAAACTGATAATAATACCAATTAAGACAAAAGCCAAAAAAACATTAAATTCATTAGAGATCATTTAAAAATCCTACTTACTAAACTTTGTTTTGGCGCTATGTCTTTATCAGAATATTCAAACATTCTAATTGTCCCCTCTATAATAACATCACCAGTCTCAACTGAAATTTTATTTACCTTTAAATCTCTTCCTTTTATATTAAGAAGTCCTAATTCTGATTCTAATACTATTATTTCGTCATCAAAACTAAGAACATCTTTAATTCCTGTAAGCGTTAATTTCTTTCTGTTTTCTAATATAACATTTTGCATAACATTAACTGTTTGAGAATCATCAAATTGCAAAATAAAAGCACCCCACTTCCCTACCTATCTTTATATAGTATATGATGCTACTACTAAATTTAGAACTAATATAATAGCAAACTCTATCAATAGCTTAAGAAGTAATACATTATTTAATAAATTGCGCTAGCGACCAAACGAAGATAAACAAAGTTTATCGTAGTGCGAATTTGAGCAATCTACAATATAAAAACGGAGTTTTTTATTCGGAGATTGCGAAGAGCAAAATTTATTAAATAATGTATTACTTCTTAAGATTATAAAAGAGTATCTATTTAATCTTAGATACTCTCACTTCATATACTATTTAAAAAATTTATTGTGAATTGCTTTAACAGCATTATCAGCCTCATCTTGATTAACAAGAACTGTAACTTTAATTTCAGAAGTACTAATCAAATGCATATTAATATTTTGCTCATAAAGAGCTTCAAACATTTTAGCAGCTATACCAGTTCTATTAGTCATACCAATACCAACAATAGAAACCTTTGATAAATTATCAAAACAAATAATCTCTCTAGCTGATATATATTCTAAATTACTTTCTAATAATTCTACAGCCTCTGGAACATCAGCAGTCTTAATTGTAAAAGACAAATTTTTATTTATACTTTCACCAAAAGATTGAACAATAGTATCTACATTTATTTTATGTTCTGCTAATAAATTAAATACTTTATATGTTTTTCCAATTTTATTTTCTAGTCCCATAACGGTAACTCTAGAAATATTATCATCTTTAGCTATTCCAGAAATCTCCATATTTTCTAAAAACTTGCTATTTTCAACTATTGTTCCTTCTGATTCTTCTTTTGCTGTATCTTTAACAACAATAGGAATATCAAATTTTTTACCTATTTCAACACATCTATTGTGTAAAACTTTAGCTCCTAAACTTGATAACTCTAGCATTTCATCATATGAAATCATATCAAGTTTTTTTACATCTTCAACTATTCTAGGATCAGTAGTAAATACCCCATCTACATCTGTATAAATATCACATTTATCAGCATGTAAACTTGCTGCAATTGCAACAGCAGTAGTATCTGAGCCTCCTCTTCCTAAAGTAGTTATTTCTCCATTTTCATTAATACCTTGAAAACCTGCAATAATAACAATATAGCCTTTATCAAATAAGTCTAAAATTGTTTCAGCTTTAATAGATTTAATTTTAGCATTTCCAAAATTTCCATCTGTAATTATTGGAATTTGCCAACCAGCAAGTGAAATAGCTTTATATCCCATTTCACTCAGCATTATAGCTAGTTTAGAAATGGTAATTTGTTCACCTGTAGAAACAAGAACGTCATGTTCCCTTTTATTTGGGCTTACTGTAATTTCTTTTTCTTCTGTTATTAACCTATCTGTTGTTTTTCCTTGAGCCGAAACTATGACTGCTACATCGTTTTTCTTCTCAAACTCCTTTATAATATGATTGCAAACTTTTTTTAATTTTTCTGTAGTTGCGACAGAACTTCCTCCAAATTTTTGTACTATTATGCCCATAACCTTGGCACCTTCTTATAAGATACTTCCTGAGCAAAATTTAAATTTAAATATTGCTACTAATAATCTAATATATTATATAAAAAAATAACATATTACGTGAATATGTTATCATTTTTATATACTTTTTTCAACATTTACTTTTTTATTTATGATTTAATTTATATTCTTCATACTCTTCTTGTAATTTTTTCATTTCTTCTTTAGTTATTGAAATTGAATCTTCTGTTGCTTTAAAATTAGCTTTTGCAACAGAATATTCTTTTCCTATTATTACAAACGTAATTATAAGTATAATATTCACTATTATACTTACTGCAAATATTACTTTTTGTATCTTACTCATACCAAACTCCATTTCATACAATAATTTATTTATGCTCGTCCTTATAATTATTAAATTCTACTAATATATCAGACATTTCATCACCTAATTTTTTTAAAGTTTCTTTATTTTTATTAAATCTTTCTTTAGACATATAATAATCATATCCTATTATAATAAAAGCAATTATCAAAACAATATTTATTACTAAACTTATAGTAAGTATTATTTTGTTCACCTTATTCATTTAATTTCTCCTTTCAATAATAGATATTTATTTTTTCCCCAGATGTTTACAAACATCTGAGGCAGAACACAAAAAGATTGACATTATTAGTTACTAACTACAATACCTGATACCTTTCTTGTTGCTATTACAAACTCCAAGTCCAGCATTTTAATACCATATTACGCTGACGATTCCCACCTCCATGAAAAAAAGCGTCATAGCTCACAGTTATTTGCTTTAACGTCCAACCATTATCAAAAGACACTGATGGATTTGGAGTAGAATGCCCATTATAAACATTGTATCTTGGCGAAGTATAGTTATTTGTGCTTAGGGACATTATTGCAACATCATCACTACTCGTAGAAGATATATCAAACGAAAAATATGTCTTTCCATTTGTTTTTCCTCCATTCGGAGCTGAAAATTTACCAGATATTGTATCGCCCAAAGCACCCGTAACTGTTGTCTCTCCTTCAAGCAAAAGTGGCATAATTCCATCATTGATAGCTTTCTGAAACATTTCAAAATCTTCTACAGATAGCGAACTTAAAAACGCTTCAAATTCAACGTCCTTATAATTATCCAATACACTTTGTGGAAGTGCCGTTACAAAGTTTTCAACATCATCCTCTGTAACATATACTGGATTTATCGCTATCATAGAATTAGTTTCGTTCATCGTATTATCTGATGTGTCAAAATCCGTTGTCATTGCTAATGCTGAAATATTCAAGCTTGTACACATCAAAATAGCCATTGTGCTTATCATAATCCGTTTTATTATATTTTTCATTAAAATGTACCTCTTTCTTAAATACGCATCAATCTTTCTGCATTCTGTGCATTAACAATTAAAGTACCTTTTGTCAATGCTATTGCGTTATAAAAGCTTAACGCATTTAAATAATATCACTAGTATCACAATCTGCCAATAATTGTAAATTAACTTTATTGTATTAAATTACAATTAATTAAACTTTTAATCATACTAAACATAACAAAAAACTGGTAGATAAAATTACCAGTTTTTTATTATTAAATTATTTCCATTCTCCACAAGAGTCAGATCCTTTTGTTGTTGAATATCCTTTTTTCTTGCATTTTCCCCATCCGTCTCCGTCTGAGCTCCAGTTATCACAGTTATCACAATATTTTCCCATATTTGCGACCTCCTTTAATTTTTACTACATTTAAATTATATCAAATTATGTTAATTTCGTCAAATTTTATTCATAATCCATGATATCTATCCATTTTTCTAAAAACGCTTTTTCTTCATCTTTAGCTTTAGCTAATTGAGCTGCAGCAACAATCGGAAACCATCTTTGGATTGTATGAAGAGCTATTCCTGATTTTTCTGAGAATAAGTTTAAATATTTTGTTGCAAATTCTTCTCTTCCTTCCATACAGAAAATTAAATATGTTTTAGCACAATCAGCTGAAGCATTACCTTGAGTAACATGTGCCCAGTCAATTATTGCATAAGAACCATCTTCTTTGATAATTATATTACTTGGATTATAGTCTCCATGACATAATTTTGTATGGTTTTTCATGCCATCTAATCTTTGAAGTAATTCATATTTAACATTATCATTTATATTAGTTAATGAATCAATTCTCTTATTATATTTCTCTTTTATTCTATTTAATATTTTTACATTATGCCCTAATATTTCTAATTGAATATCAACAAATCTATTTAAATATTCATCTTCTTTATCAGGATTTTGTTCCATTAATTTATCAAGAGGTGTACCTTCAATGTGTTCTGAAACTAAAGCCCATCTATTATCAACTTTAGTTACTGCAATAAGTTTTGGAATACTTAAATCTGTTCCTTCCTCTACTCTTGCTTGATTTAAAGCTTCATTTAAAATATCAGCTTTTGAATAATTTTCAACAAATAACTTTATTGTTTTATCTCCATCTCTATATACTGTTTTAGTTTTTCTTTCTGCCATAGGATTAGTTAAGTTTAAATCCATTATCTTTCACCTCCATAATATGCTTCTAAATACATATCTTTGATTTCGCTCATTAATGGTAAACGTGGATTAGCTCCTGTACATTGATCATCAAATGCTTGTTCTACCATCTCATCTAATCTATCTAAGAAATCTTTTTCATCAACACCATAATCTTTAATAGTTCTCTTAATTCCTATTTTTTCTTTCAATTCGTCAATTGCTCTTATTAAATTGTCTAAACTTTCTTGATCATCTTTGCCTTTTAATCCTAAACTTTCTGCAACTTCTGCATATCTTCTTAGTGTATGTGGATGATCATATTGTGGAAATGTTCCCATTTTTGTTGGAACTTCAGCAGCGTTAAATCTTAAAACTATATTTATCATTAAAGCATTAGCTACACCATGTGGTAAGTGATGAAAAGCACCTAATTTGTGTGCCATTGAATGACATACCCCTAAAAACGCATTTGCAAATGCCATACCAGCCATTGTAGCTGCATTTGCCATTTTTTCTCTAGCTTCTGGATCATTTGCTCCATTTTCATATGCTCTTGGTAAATATTCAAATATATTTTTTAAAGCTTCTTTTGCTAATCCATCTGTATATTCTGTAGCCATCATTGATGCATATGCTTCTAAAGCATGAGTTACAGCATCAATACCAGATGCAGATGTTAACCCTTTAGGTGCATTCATCATCATATTAGCGTCTACAATAGCCATTTTAGGCATTAATTCATAATCAGCTAATGGATATTTTGTACCAGTTTTTTCATCTGTTATAACTGCAAAAGGTGTAACTTCTGAACCTGTACCAGCTGATGTAGGAACAGCTATAAAATAAGCTTTCTCTCCCATTTTAGGGAAAGTATAAACTCTTTTTCTAATATCCATAAATCTCATTGCCATATCCATAAAATCAACTTCTGGATGTTCATACATAACCCACATAATTTTAGCCGCATCCATTGCAGAACCACCACCAATAGCAATAATTGTATCTGGCTTAAATTCATTCATCGCTTTTGTTCCTTCAATTGCACATGCAAGAGTTGGATCTGGAGCAACATTTGAAAATGTTGCATGTTGTATTCCCATTTCATCTAATTTATCTGTTACACATTTTGTATAACCATTTTCAAATAAGAAAGTATCAGTTACTATAAATACTTTTTTCTTATCCATTACTTGTTTTAATTCTTCTAAGGCTACTGGTAAGCAACCTCTTTTTATATATACCTTTTCAGGTGCTCTAAACCAAAGCATATTTTCTCTCCTTTCAGCAACTGTTTTTATATTTATTAAATGTTTTATTCCAACGTTTTCTGATACTGAGTTACCACCCCAAGAACCACAACCAAGTGTTAATGATGGAGTAAGCTTAAAGTTATAAAGATCACCTATACCACCTTGTGAAGAAGGAGTATTAATTAAAACTCTACAAGTTTTCATTGAACTATAAAATTTCTCTATTTTATCATTTTCTGTAATTGTATTTACATATAATGATGAAGTATGACCAAGACCACCATCATCTATTAATTGAGCTGCTTTAGCAACTGCATCATCAAAATTTTTAGCTCTGTACATTGCTAAAACTGGTGAAAGTTTTTCATGTGCAAATTCTTCTGTTATCTCAACACTTTCAACCTCTCCTATTAATATTTTAGCTGTTTCTGGAACGTCTACTCCAGCTAAGGCAGCTATAGTATGTGCTTTTTGTCCAACTATTTTAGCATTTAAAGAACCATTTATAATTATCGTTTTTCTTACTTTTTCAGTTTCTTCAGCATTTAAGAAATAGCATCCTCTTCTTTCAAATTCTGCTTTTACTTGATCATAAACACTATCTAATGCAATAACTGATTGTTCAGAAGCACATATCATACCATTATCAAATGTTTTTGAATGAATTATTGAATTAACTGCTAAAATTATATCTGCTGAATCATCAATTATAGCTGGCGTATTTCCAGCACCAACACCTAATGCAGGTTTTCCGCTAGAATATGCTGATTTAACCATTCCAGGTCCACCAGTAGCTAAAATTGTATCTGCTGATGACATCAATGTATTTGTTAATTCTAATGATGGAACATCTATCCAAGCAATAATTCCTTCAG
>CAQPBJ010000018.1 GCA_948852945.1 uncultured Clostridia bacterium
CAAATTTTCTTTATTTTATCATATATTATTTTTTTTGCAATAGTTTTTTCTTATTATCTAAGCATTTCTATATTCAGATTTATTTTAGATTAATTCCTCTTATAGCTTTACTGCTTGTTTTTTTCGAAAAATGTTATATAATAATTGTATTATTTTAATATATTGAAAGGATTTTTTATATGAGTAAAGATAATATTTTAATTAAAGATTTATACAGAAATACAGATAGTTATTTAGAAAAAGATATTAAAATTAGTGGTTGGGTAAAAACTGTTAGAGATTCTAAAACTTTTGGTTTTATAGAAATCAATGATGGTTCCTTCTTTAAAAATGTTCAAATAGTTTTTAATGACTCTCTTTCTAATTTTGAAGATATTAGAAAATTAACTATTGCTTCTTCTATTATTGTAGAAGGAAAGTTAGTTAAGACTGAAAATGCTAAACAACCTTTTGAAATTCATGCTACTAATATAGAGATATTTAATCTAGCTTCTTCTGAATATCCACTTCAAAAGAAAAGACATACTTTTGAATATTTAAGAACTATTGCTCACTTACGTCCTAGAACTAATACTTTTAATGCTGTTTTTAGAGTTCGCTCTGTTGTTTCTTTTGCTATTCATAAATTTTTTCAAGAACGTGGGTTTGTATATGTTCATACTCCAATAATCACTTCTAGTGATGCTGAAGGTGCTGGAGAAATGTTTACTGTTACTTCTTGTGATTTAGATAATTTGCCAAAAGATGATAAAAATAGAATGGATTTTTCAAAAGACTTTTTTGCTAGACCTGCTCATTTAACTGTTAGCGGTCAACTAGATGTTGAAACTTATGCTTTTGCTTTTAGAAATGTTTATACTTTTGGGCCTACATTTAGAGCTGAAAATTCTAATACAGTAAAACATGCTGCTGAATTTTGGATGATTGAACCGGAGATTTGTTTTGCTGATTTAAATGATGATATTAATTTAGCTGAAGACATGCTTAAATACATTATTAAAGATGTTTTAGAAAATGCTCCTGAGGAAATGGAATTTTTTGATAAGTTTGTTAGTCCAGGTTTATTAGAAAGATTAAATAATGTTTTAAATTCTGATTTTGGTAGAATTACTTATACTGATGCTATTAAAGAATTAGAAAAAAATAATGATAAATTTGAATTTCCTGTTTCTTGGGGTACTGATATTCAAACTGAACATGAAAGATATTTAAGTGAAGTTGTTTTTGGTAGACCTGTTTTTGTTACTGATTATCCAAAAGATATTAAAGCTTTTTATATGAAGCAAAATGATGATGGTAAAACTGTTGCTGCTACTGATTTACTTGTTCCTGGTATTGGTGAATTAATTGGTGGTAGCCAACGTGAGGATGATTTAGAAAAGCTTGAGATTAGAATGAAAGAGCTTGGTCTTCCTAAAGATGAGTATTGGTGGTACTTAGACTTACGTAAATATGGTAGTATTACCCATTCTGGATTTGGTTTAGGTTTTGAAAGACTTTTAATGTATCTTACTGGTATGCAAAATATTCGTGATGTAATTCCATTCCCTAGAACTCCAAATAATTGTGAGTTTTAATTAGAAATAATATTAAAACAAAAATAACAGAGTAATAAATTTGAAAATTTGCTCTTCGCAATCACTCACTTTATTATAGGAAGTTAATTTTAAAATTTAATTTTAAAATTAACTACTAAGACTGTAAAAATCATAGATTTAACAGTCTTAGCAGCTAGCGCATTTTCAAATTTATTACTCTGTTATTTTAGTTTAATATATTATTTAGTGCAAAACCGGAGCGCATTATTATATGCGTTCCGGTTTTACTTTCGTGCATCAGCCCAGTTAGCCCTTTATTACCTTTCCTCGTGGAAATTTTTTCGAGAATACGACTTCTGCTTCTTTGAAGGTTTTTAAATACCATCTCCAAAAGTCCTTGTTAGCCACAGTTCCCGCCATCTTTTTCCAGTATAGTTCACGAGGTAATACCTTTTTTTCAAAGTCTTCCTGGTTAAGAATCCATTCTTTTGTCAGTGTTGGATATATGATACTGCCTTCCGCTTTTTCCAGTTTCTCAAGCATGTGTGTTGCCCATTCTTCTGTAAAAACGTGTGCATCTTCCAACCTGTAGTAAGTGTGTTCATCAATCCAGCCTATGCTCTTGATTGTAGCATATACCTGCGCTCTTTCAGTGTAGGTTTTTCTTAAATCTGGCATAGATGAATCATAGGTTCTTCTCAATGAAAACGTTCGTTTTCGCCTCCCTTTGTACTCAATGATGATTTCGTTCTCCATCGGTTCTAACTCTTCTGTAGCCTTTAGCATCTCCATGTGTACACAGTTGCAGAATATCATTATACGATAAGGTTTATATTTTTCAACATCCTTATCATACAATGTAGCTACAACATTTTGTACTTGCACGATTTCACTAAATGCTTCACCGATTTTGGTTGTTACCCGCTTCTTGCCTTCTTGAAAGTTCGTCGTCATGAGTGCAAGATAAGCTCTGTCAGTATTTAGTTTTTCGAAGTTTAGTATGCTACCGATTCGTTCGATTAGACTTAGGACTAATTGCCCTTCGTTCGTTCTTCGAACGTCATACCGGTTGGCATACAGTTCTCTTTGGTCTGTTCGGACCAGAATAACTGATGTCCTGTGCATAATATGCACCTCCCTTTTAAGTCTCATGTCATACTGCATTTTCAACTTTGGTATGCTGTTATTATACTATATTTTTTTCAAATATCAACTAAAAATTATACTTAATAAAAAAACTTAAATCACTAAATTAGTAATTTAAGTTTTCATTTTTTATCTTAATTCTGCTTTTATATCTTTTTCTAGACCTGCTATTATTTTATTCATTACTTCATTTATTTCTTCATCTGTTAGTGTTCTATCTTGTTTTGCAAATGTTAATGAAAAGGCTATACTCTTTTTATTTTCATCTATTCCTTTTCCTGTATATATGTCGAATACTTCTTGACTATCTAATAATGAACCTGCATATTTTTTAATTTTCATACTTATTTCTTGTGCTGTTAATTTTTTATCTACTACTATAGCTAAATCTTTTTTGATTGACGGAAATTTTGAAATTTCTTTATATTTCATTTTACTTACTTTTTTAGCTAATAATTTATCTAAGTCTATTTCCAATATATATACATCTTCTGATTCCATTTCTGGATGTATTTTTCCTATAGTACCTACATAATCGTTATTTACTGATATGACTGCTGATTGTCCTGGATGCATTTCTTTTGGTAATTTTTCTTTATCTTTTATAAAACTATATCTTCCATTATATCCTAGATAATCTAATATTTCTTCAGCAATTCCTTTGATAATATAAAAATCTACTTTTCTTTTTTCTATACCTAAGTAATATTCTCCTGTCATTAATGCAGCTAGTTTTTGTGTTTCTGAATATTCTTCTCCTTGTTTTTGGAATGCTTTTCCTATTTCAAAAATAGATACATCTTTATTGTTTCTAGCTTTGTTGTATTCATATATTTTGTATAAAGCTATTGATACGCTATGTCTTAAAGTATTTTTATCTTCTGATAATGGATCTAATAATTTTACTGTTTCAACTTCATCTGCTGTAAATTTTTTAGCGTCTGCTTCTGGTACTAATATATATGATAAGGTTTCACTTAAACCTAGGTCTACCATTTTATTTCTAATTTGTCTTGTTACTTTGTCATAACTTCCCATCTTAGGCAATATATTAGGTAGTTTTCCTTTTATGTTATTTACACCATAAATACGTCCAACTTCTTCAATTAAATCTTCTTTTATTGATATATCAATTCTTCTTCTAGGTACTAATACTGTTATTACATCATTTTTAGCTGTTGCTTTAAATCCTAGTCTTTCAAATACGTCTAAAATATCTTTTTCTGGGATTTCCATTCCTAATATTGCATTAATATTTTTCGCTGTTATTTTAATTTCTTTATCTTCTTTTTCAGTCGTGTCGTATTTTGCTAATCCTCCAACTACTTCAGCATTAGCATATTTTTCTAATAGATTGCAAGATCTTTCTATTGCCATATAGGTTCTGTTTGAGTCTAAGCCTTTTTCAAATCTATTACTTGCTTCACTTCTTAATATTGCGTTTGAGGTTCTTCTTATTTTTACTGAATCAAATATAGCTGCTTCTATAATTATATTTTTTGTTTTATCTGTTATTTCTGTTTCTAATCCACCCATTACCCCAGCTAAACCTATAGCTTTTGTTCCGTCTGAAATAACAATATCTTCTGATTTTAATGTTCTTTCTATGCTATCTAATGTTGTTAATTTTTCTCCTTCTTTTGCCATTCTTACTTCTAGACAATCTTTAAGGCAATCTGCATCGTAAAAATGCAATGGTTGTCCTGTTTCTAGCATTACATAGTTACTTATATCAACTACATTATTTATTGGTCTTATTCCTGATGCTATAAGTCTATTTTTTATGAAAGCTGGACTTTCTTTTATTTCTACATTTTTTACTTTTTTGCTTAAGAATATTGAACAGTTATCAGTATTTACTTTTACTTTGAATTTATCATTTATATCTTCTTTGTTTTCTTTATGTGATATATCAATATCTTTTACTTTTTTATTATATATTGCGCCTACTTCGTATGCCATTCCTAAAATGCTTAATAAATCGCCTCTATTTGCTGTTAAATCAAAATCTATTACACTATCATCCATCTTCATATATGCGATTGGATCTTTTCCTATTGGGGCATCTTGTGGCAATTCGTGTATTCCAGCTTTATCTTCTTCTGTTAAGAATTTTGCTTCTAATCCTAGTTCTGCTATAGAGCAAATCATTCCATTAGATTCTTCACCTCTAATTACTCCTCTTTTTATTGTTCCACCTGGTAATTCGGCACCATCTAAAGCTAAAATTACTTTTAGCCCTTTTCTTACATTTGGTGCTCCACATACTATATTTAATACTTCTTTTCCTGTATTTACTTTGCAGCAGTGTAAGTGGTCTGAATCTGGATGATCTTTACATTCAACTACTTCTGCTATTACTAATTTAGTTGCATTTATTAATTTGCCTGCTTCGTCATATTCGTTTCCTGCGTTTGTCATATCTTCAGCAAGTTTTATAACATCTATATCTTTATCTAAATCTACATAGTCTTTTAAAAAATTAATACTTAATTTCATTTTCTTCATCCTTTCTATCAAATTGTTTTAAAAATCTTACATCATTTTGATATAAAAGTCTTATGTCTGTTATGCCATATTTAAACATTGCTAATCTGTCTAATCCTACTCCAAATGCAAATCCTGAATATTTTTCTGGATCATATCCATTCATTTTTAATACATTTGGATGAACAATTCCTGAACCTAATAATTCTATCCAGCCTGTTTGTTTACATAGATTACATCCTTTTCCTCCACATTTGAAACATGTGACATCTACTTCATATGATGGTTCCGTAAATGGGAAATAACTTGGTCTAAAACGTAATTCTGTATTTTGGCCTAACATTTTTTTCATAAATACTTCTAGTGTTCCTTTTAAGTCTGCTAGGGAAATATTTTTATCTACTACTAAACCTTCTACTTGATTAAATTGATGTGAATGTGTTGCGTCATCTTCTCTTCTAAAGGTTTTACCTGGTACTATTACTCTTATTGGTGTTTTTTCTTCGTTTGACATCATTGTTCTAGCTTGAACAGCTGAAGTTTGTGTTCTTAATAAATAGTCTGGTGTTATATAAAAACTATCTTGCATGTCTCTTGCTGGATGCCCTTTAGGTAAGTTTAATCTTTCAAAACAGTATTCATCAGTTTCTAATTCTGGTCCTGAAACAACGTCATATCCCATTGAAACAAATAGATCTTCTACTTCTTCTATTACTCTGTTTAATGGGTGTTTGCTTCCCCTTTTTATTTTTTGACTTGGAAGTGTTATATCAATATCTTCATTTTCTAATTTTTGTGCTAGTTCTAGTTTTCTTAAAGTTTCTTCTTTTTCTTGAATCTTATCTTCTACTTCTTGTTTTGCTGTATTTACTGCTGCTCCCATTACTGGTCTTTCTTCTGCTGAAAGACTTCCCATTTGTCTTAGTAAAAGTGTTAACTCTCCTTTTTTTCCTAAATATTTTACTCTGATGTCATTTAATTCTTTTAAGTCTTTACTGTTTTCTACATTTTCTAATGCTTCTTTTTGAATTTGGCTTATTTGCTCTTTCAAAGTCTTCTCCTCCTTATATATTTTTATAAAATCAAAAAAAGTATTTCACTCCTAATAGGACGAAATACTTATGTATACGTGGTACCACCTAATTTTATTAATTAAATATTAACCTCTATGAGCTATAACGTTGCAAACGTCTATACTTTTAATATAGAATCTCCAAAGTGAATTTTCGATTTAGAATATATAATAAGCTCACAGCGTAATCACTTATTTTCTCTTTCTATATTTTGCCTAAATCTACTCTGCTTTTTCATTGATTTTTTATATGATTATTTATTCTAACATCTTTTATTAGTTTTCGCAATAGTTTTATCTATTTTATATTTGATATTATCCAATTTCCATTTATTTTTGAATATTCTACTTGCATGTTTTTTTCTTCTGATGTTACTCCGTCTTTAGTAGTTTTATACCATACATTTAATCGTTGTTTTGTAGTTGTTTCTAGCAATTCATGTCTTGTTATTGTATAGCTTTCTTTTGAAGTTTTTGTTACTGCAACATGAGTTATTCCATTTGATAATTTGTATACATTCTTAAATTGTTTTGTAAAAAATTCTTTTGTAATGTATTTTTGCATTTGATTTCTTATTTTTTCATATATTATGTCTGTTCTTATAAATTGTTCATCTGCTGTTTTTTCAAACTTGCTAAATTCTTGATTTGTTGCAAAACTATATTTTTCTAATAAAGCTTGTGGATTAGAATATGCTAATGATCTATCATCTAGATATTGTGTTAACAGACTAATAGCATCTTCTTCATTAAATTCAATTATTGTTATATTTTCTTTTGATTTTTGAATAGTTGATACTTTATTTTTATCTAGGTCTTTTAATTTATTTAAAGATATATATATTAGACCCATTATTATAACTATTAAAATCATTGATATAAAAACAAGTCTTTTTAAACTTACTTTTATAGATTTTATTTCTTTTTCTTCTGACATTATTAAAAGCCTCCATTATTCTTCAATGTTTACTTTTTCTATTGTATTTATTATATTCTCTTCTGTATATTGTTCATTTATCTTTTTTACTTGTCTTTCTTCTTTTTCGTATATTTCTAATCTATTTTTTAAATTTGTAAATACATTTTTTTCTATTAGTTTAACTGGTTTTATTTTTCCTAAAAAGAATTTTGTTGCTTTAGAAAATATACGTGGTCCTTTTATTGAATCTTTTTGCAAGCTTGTCTGTTTTGATTCTATCGCTTTATTTAATTCATTTTCTTTTTCTATTATTTTCTTTTTTATTGTTGGTTTTCTTCTTCTTATTTTTAATTCAATATTAGCTAATTCATCTTCTAAATTACAAATTTGTTCTCTGATATCATCATCGCTATTATCTACTTTTTGTTTTGCTTTTTTTTCATCTTGAATTAAGTAATATATTTTTGTTTGTATTTTTATTTTTTCTAATTCTTCTTCATATAATTTTATATATTCTGCTACTATTTGATTATCATGGTATTTTGCTAGCTCTACTAAATACATTTCGTATTTTTCCATTAATTCTTTTAGTTCTTTTTCTACTTCAGCATATTTTTCTAAATTTTCAATCACTTTCTTATTTATTAAACTTATACCATATGTTATAGCTGCATTTTCATTGCTAATTTTATTTAAGATTATTTCTCTACTTTTGCTATATTGCATAGCTGCTGATACTTTAGTCTGGTCTTTTAATGTTTTTTTAATATCATTTAGCAATTTTATAAAATTTTCTTCTTTATTTTTTTTCAATTTATCCACTAGAATTTTGTCCTCTCATTTTAACATTTTTTTAATTTCTTTTTGTTTTTTTTGAGTGTCTAACTCCATATCTTTTATCAGCTCTTCTAGTTCTTCTGAGGTCATGTGGTCTAAATTAAATATCTTTTTATTAAAAGCAATTGTTCCTAAATTCATTTTGCCTCCTCTTTTGTTTTCAATAAATTTAAGCGGACTCAAAATTATAAAGTCCGCTTACTTTTTAAATGTTTACTCTAGATTGATTTTTTCCGTTTGTTTTTACTCTATATGTTGCAAAATAGTAAGGGGAATCTTGTACTTTATCAGTATAATAGATCCAATCTCCTGCTATACAAATAGAAGTATTTACACTAGATAATAAATCTACAATTTTTTCATTTTTCTTTCCATTTGTTTTCATTTTGTATATTGCTTGTTCTGTTTGTTTTCCGTTTTCATCAACTTCGTTTACAGCATAATAGATTGTTTTTTCATATATATTAAATGTAGATATTGCTTTTGCTACTACTTCTTCATCTTGATGATTATCTTTGATACTTAAATCTAATTTCATTAGATGTTTGTTTGCAGCACTTATATAATATAAATCTTTACCTACAACTTGGAACATACCAATTCCTGATTCAATTTTTTCTTTTCCTGATCCGTCTTTTTTCATTTTTCCAAATTCTTCGTCTTCTGATGTGTAATAAATATATTTTCCTGAAATTTGGAATCTGCTTATTGTTTCATCTGATATTTGTTGTCTTTTTTGTCCATTTGTCTTTACTTTTTCTAATTTTTTATCAGAATTTAAATAATATACCCATCCATCACTTACGTTTAAAGATGCATTTTCGATAGAAATTGTTTCAATGTTATCTACTAAAACTTCTCTTTTTTCTCCGTTTGGTTTCATTTTTACTATTTGTCTTATATATTCTCCGTTACTGTTATCACTAACACTCATTGATAAGAAGTATAGATGTCCCTTATAATAATTTATTGACTTTATCCATTCACTTTCTTCTATTAACTTTACTTTGTTATCTTCTGTTACTTCATATAAAGCATTTTTGCTGTCTTTTTCGTCTTTAATTCCTGAATTACTTACATATACTTTATTTCCTTTGGCTACTGCAAAACCTTTGTTATTTAAGTTTCCAATTACTTTTCCTGCACTATCTACAGAGCCTGCGAAAATTACTGATGTAACAATTGTTATTATGATTAAAAGTAATAATACAACTGAAACAATTACAATTAATCTTTTTTGATTATTTTCTAATACTTTGAATCTTTCTGAAATCTCTTTTAGGAAATTAACTTTTTCTTTTTTTCCTTCCATTTCAATACCTCTCTTCTTCTTTTGCATATTTTTATTATATCTATAATGAGTTTCTAATGTCAACTTTATTTATATAGATTACTTTAGGTACATTACAACTCTAAATCCAATTGCTAAATTAGCGTTATCTTCTGATTGTCCTCTAGATGATATTGGATAAACGTGTCCTTCGTTCCAATATCCTCCACCTCTACCCATATGATATTTTTCATGTTCGCCATATTCTTCTGTTGTATATTCCCATGCATTTCCTGCCATATCATATATATTATTTGTTTTCCACATTTCGTTGCTTCCTGTAGCAACTATTTTATTTTGATGATTAACATTATTTTGATAATTTCCTGTATCACTTGAGTCATCTACATTAATACCACAATTTCTTAACCATATACATGTTGTATCCCATGCATAACTATTTACTAAATCTGTTTGGAAATAATCATTTTTGCTGTACATATCTAATGATAAATCTCTTGCATTTTTCCATGTGATACCTGTCCAAACTAATTCTCCTTTTTTAGAAACTAGTTTATTATTTGCATCTTTTCCTGCTTCATATCTTGCTATATAAAAGCCTTTATAATTTCTTATCGAATCATCAAATTCATCATTATATGCATTTATATCTCTAATATTTTCATCTTCTAATGTTGTTTCTGTTTCTCCATTTTCTCCATTATGTATAAACATTTGTCTTTGATAATTATTTATATTTTCTACTGGTATCCACACAAATTCATTACCGTCTTTGTCTGATATAACTGCACCTTTAGAAGACTCACCTTCTATGTATTCGAATGTTGGTGGAACTGGAATAATTCCTCCATCTTCTGTCTCTACTTCAACAATTTCTCCTGTTATTTTTTTAGGTTTATCTTCTATTTTATTTTCAACTTCTATTTTGTTTTCTTCTGGTTTATCTTCTATTTTAGTAGTATTTTCTTCTGTTGTAACATTGGCAAAATTCATTGTTTTTTTTGCGTTTGTATTTTCTAATACAACTATTACTACTAATATAATAACCACTAAAGCTATAAGAACACTTAATGCTATAGCTACCATTTTTTGATTCATATTCATATTCATGCTTATGATTCCTTTCAAATATATGTAGTATTAAGATTATGTTTTTATTATTTACTTCTCTTAAAATTATTATTAGTATAACATATAAGATTTTTTTTTTGAATATATATTTTAAAATTTAAAGAGAATGTAATTTTACTTTATTTTACATCTTGTCATTTTATATCAAAATATGCTATAATTGTACCTGTTTGTACAGAAAGGGGTGTTCAAAAAAATATAGTCCTAATTCATAATTACGAAAAGGAGAAAAGAAACATGTTAGACAAATCGAAACCGCAAACAAGTCACAACAAACGGAGGTGCTGTTTAATACAGCAAATCAAAGCACTATGCAAAGGTTATTCACTTACTTCAACTCCAAGGCTCGAAAGAAAACCAACTTTGAAGAGCATTCATATTAGTATCGTAATGATACTTTGTTTTTTCACTATGTTTGCTGTTCTAAGTAATTCCGTTAGAGCTTCGATGAAAGTGGCAAGAAAACCTGATGCAATAATGAGTCCTAAAATGTTCTTAGAACCGGAGCTTACAGATTCATCTGAAATTCATGAAATTTTTACAATGCATAACAGTCTTAAAATTCATCAGTTTACTAATTCTGATATCTTTAATAGTCTTCATCTGACAAACATTTCTGTTGAAGATGTTGTATCTGAACAGGCACAAGAAATTTCAAACAAAGCTGAACAAGTGCAAAATATTTTGGGCATTTCACCCACTGTTTATTTGCATATGGATTCTACCTCGGAGCTTTATTGGATTCCAAAATTTAGTGAACATTTAATCTCTGACGATGATATAGCTGTAAATTTATCAGAGCTTTTTAATTCCGAATACGCTTATCAAGCATCTGATGAACTTAGTATGGTTATTGCGCGAATTGTTCATAGAGAGTCTGCAAATCAGCCTTTTATAGGTCAAATTTTAGTTGCAGAAGATGTTCGAGATCGATTAGCTTCTGGGGTATATGGTAGTGACATCGCAGCAATACTTAACAAGGGCTATTGTACTGTTGCTGATGGAAATGGTGGCATTCATGTTTATACCGCTCAAGGAATTGAAGTGATTAATCCCAATGAATCTGCCATTGAAGCAACAAAAATCGCTCTCCAAGGGAGCCAGGTGTCACACTTACTTTTACAGGCGTCAACTGAAATATTTTTAGAAACTTATGATGTTGAACTTGATAATGTGGAGCAATATTCTAAATATACTTTTTATCATTATGCTCCCAATGGTTTAGATGAAAAGCAATTAGGTAATCGTCGTATTGATCGGGTACCTATTGCAATTGAGGTTTATGACCACGTTTTTTATGGTCATTGGCTTAGCAAATCTCAGGCACTGTCTTTTTAAAATTAAAACCTCATATCTATCTACATATGTGTTTCGGCCCTCACAGGACTTCCTGTGAGGGCTTGTTTTTATTTTTTACAAATATTATTATAAATAAAAAAAGATGAATTACCTTAGAATTCATCACTTTTTTGGTGGAGATGAGGAGAGTCGAACTCCTGTCCAGAATTTCTTTCATATAAATTTCTCCGAGTGCAGTTTGTTATTATTTTTTCATTTTAAAATCATTAACAAACAAACGATTTTAAAATATATCTTTTATAATCCCTCTATTGTCAAAGAACTCAATAGATTCGTTTCCTACTAATCGGCGCCTTATCTTAAGCCGTAGGTTGCAAAAGTAAGACGTTGCTGCAATTAGGCAGCAAATGCTAATTCGTTATTATCAGCGTTTATTTTTAATTTGTACCTTTTTAAGTGGCCAGGTACTTCCACTACTCGCTTTTTATACTTCCGAAAAGCTGTCGAAACCATTACATCCCCGTGTTCCTTTTATATTATAACATTATTATGCTTAGTTATTCAATCTATTATTAGCTTTTTACAAATATTTACTGAAAATATTTTGATATTTTTTCTAGTCCTCCAAATTCATTTTGCTTAAAAATTTCATATGCTACAATTGCTACTGAATTTGATAAATTCAATGATCTTATTGTTTCTCTCATTGGAATTCTCATTGTTTTTTCTAAGTATTTCTTTAATGTATCTTCTGGTAACCCTTTTGTTTCTTTTCCAAAAAGTACAAATACTTCATCGAATTTAGAATATTCAACATCTGAATACACATGTTGCCCCTTTGTTGTTACAAAATACATATTGTGCTCTTCTGGTTTATATTTTTCTAAAAATTTTTTAAATGATGTATGTTCTTCAATGTCTAATTTATCCCAATAATCAAGTCCTGCTCTTTTTACTTGTTTTTCACTTATATTAAATCCTAGTGGATATACTAAATGTAATTTTGCTCCTATTGCTGCACAGGTTCTTGCTATATTTCCTGTATTTTGTGGTATTTCTGGTTCTACTAATACTATGTTTAACTTCATCTAAAATCTCCTTAATGATATGATTTTTTATTTTATTACTTTAATAAGTATATTTCAATATTATAATCAAAAAAATGGGCTAAACTTTTTAGTTTAGCCCTCTTTTATATTATTATGCTTCTTGTTCTTTTTTTACTACCAATACGTATTCTACACCAATCATTACAACAAATACAAGCCAATCCATTCCATATAAGTTTACTCTTCCATAAAATACTTTAACCATATCTACTAATTCTTCTAACTCTTTTTGTGCCATTCCCAAATCGTTATCTTTTAAGAATTCTTCTGAATCTTTAACAGCTTCTTTGACATCAGACCATTCAAGTTCTGTTCCATCAGTAATTGCACTTATTACAACATTTTTTATTCCTACGTGGACTACTGCCATAACTACTGCTAATATTGCTGTAGCAATTGCTATTCCTTTGAATATTGCTTTTTTATTTTCTTCAGTTAATTTGCATTTTTTCTTTGCACTTCTTAATGCTAATAATGGTGATGCAACTATTGCAACAATATTTACTACAATTATTGAGTTTAAGAATGATTTTATTGCATCTCCTGCTGCCTCATAATCAGTATCACCAATTTCTCCCCAACCTGATACATTGGCTACTAAAATTATTCCTCCTATTACTATATCGATTAGTAGGAACCATAAAATTAATTTGATTGTAAATCTTTTTATAAATTTACCTGGTTTTGTTTCTTCCATTTTTCTCCCCCTTTTATTATTTTGATTCGCAATTATTATATATCTATGTTTTTACATTTTCAACTCTTATTTTTTTATATTATTTTTCAAAAACTATTGACAAATAATATTTTGTAGTTGTATAATATCACTTGTCAGCAAGACATGCAGGTGTGGCGGAACTGGCAGACGCACAGGACTTAAAATCCTGCGGGACCTAAATCCCGTATCGGTTCGACTCCGATCACCTGCACCAAAAAAAGATGAATTTGATTAAAATTCATCTTTTTTTATTTTACTTAATATATTTTATTTTTCTTTTGTTTCTGGCCAAGTTGCTCTATCTAATATCATTTTTCCTATTATATTTCTATTTGACTTCACTCCTATTATTGCATGTTCTGGAGATTCTGTCCAAACTATATTTGCTTTTTCTAAATCTTCTCTTTTAAAATAAATATGTACATTTTCTCTTTTGCTATCATTTCTCTCATAATCAGGAACTGGTTCCAAAAACACTTCTATATCTGCTGCTTTTAATCTTTCTAATAATGGAATCATATTTGTCATTACTGGTACTCTAAAATAACATAGTATATTTTGTATATCTTCATCACTTGAAGCAATATCTTTTAATTCACTTTTTACTTCTTTTATTGCATCTAATATGCTTTTTCTTGATTTATAGTAGTAATCATCAGAGCTATTATAATGATTTCCTATTTTTAAATTATATAAATCTGTATTATCTATTTCATCAATATTAATGTATCCTTTTTCACTTTCTCTTAGCTTTCTTGCTATCATTCTTAAAGTAAGTATATCAAAACATCCGACTTCTTTTAAATTACTTATATAGCCATTGGTTTGAAAAGGTATATTATTGGTATCTTCAAGTTCTGTGACATCTTTATCACTTTTAGATACAACGAATGTAAATGGTGTATCAGATTCTTGACAGTTTGGATATACAATATAATTGGTACCTTTTTTATTTGCTTTTTTTAATATTTCTATTAATGCAGTCGGTTCTGTTTTGTGATAATATAGTTCTGGATGTTCTTTATCTATATCTCTGCTTATAAGTCCTTTTGCTTTGGCAACTGCTTTTTGAAATTCATATATATTTATAAATCTATTTCCTGTTGCTGTTAAATCAGAATTTATTTCTTCTATTTTTTGGCATATTTCAGAATTTGTCATATTTTTATATTCTTCTTGTTTTTCTTTTTCTTTTTCCTTGGCTATTTTTTCTTGTTCTTCTTTCTCTTTTTTGGCTTTTTCAGATTTTTCTTTATACTCTTGAATTTTTTCTTTTTTATCTCTCATTTCATTTAGAGTTGTTTTAAATGAAATGAAGTTCTTTAAAAATTCAAAGGATTTTTCTTCAGACATACTGCTATCAAATAATTGTCTTATTGAAAAATCTTCAACCATTCTAACATTTCTAATTTCTTCATTTAATCTTTTTGCCATTTCATCTATTATATTAAAGTAACTAGAGTCATATTGATTAAATAAGTCTTCATAATATGATAAATAATCATATTGTTCTGCCGTTTTTTGAGCATCTTCCCAAAACATTTTTGAAAATAGTTTTTGTTTTGTAGTTGACAAATTTCTAAATGGATTTGTCTCAATATATTCATATTGTTGTACATACATCAATTCTAACATTTTTAATCTATATTCTGATTTTAGTGAAAGACTGTTAAATTTTTGTCTTTGTACTTTAGTAAGTATAGGTCTACCTGATAATTCACTAGATGTTACTTTGTCTTGTATCATACTAATATAACTAATATATTTGTCTAAATCTGCTTTAGTTATACCACCTTTTCCTCGTGAAGATTCAAAGCTTTTGTCCATAATTTTGTTTTGTGTTTCTAATTCTCTTATAGTATATTCTCCTTCTGCTAATCTTCTATCTTCTTCATATTGTTTTTTAAAATTTGCAAAGCATTCTTTAACTTCTAAATCATCTTCATCATTTTTTACTTCAATTAATCTTGTTAATAAATCTATTTGCTTTTCAAGTGCTTCTCCTTCTTCTGGTAAAACTTCTTTTATGTAATTGATTTCAGAACTATATATTTGAAGTTGCCCGTAAATGCTATTTTCAAAGCTTTGTTCTTCATCTTCTGTAACAAATGTAATTTCTCTTGAATTAGTTTGATTTCTACTATTCTTATCTTCTATTCCAAAAATTTTCTTTAAAAATCCCATTAATTACCTCCAAAATGTAAATAATCTTTTATATTTTATCATAAAACTACTATTTTGTCACGTGTTATGTAAACACTTTAAATATAAAAAATAGATTAGAACTTTAAATTCTAATCTACATTCTTTTTTTCTTGTGATGCTTTATAATTATTTACATTATATCTTGCTATTAGTTTATCTTTGTGCGTGTCATTTGCCCAATATTTAATGTTTATTAATGCAAGTATTGTTTTCGTATTTTCATTTAATTCTTGCGCATATAATTCATATTTTGGATTGATATGTTTTGTGTATTCATCTGATGCATTTTCTTTTAGATACTCTATTAATTGTTTTGGAATTTTATTAATTAGCAATGTATCCATATATCCTAATATTTCTAGTACTTCAGAATATGATTCTTTTATATTTTTTCTCATTTTATGATTCACTTCCTTTTTTGTAGTATTTAGATATTACGTCAATTTGTTTATTTATATCTTGCATTTTTACATTTTTAGTTGCTTCTTCTATTTCAGATATGCTAATTACATATGCTAATTCTTCGTGTTCGTCATAAAATTCATTTTCTATTTCTTTTAGTTCTTCTAATTGTTTTTTTACTTTTCCAACTGTACTTTCTCTCATTTTTTCTTCCTCATATACAAATTTTATATAAATATTATATCAATATTATATTTATAATCAAGATAAATTACATTTAATTATGTACCTAAAATTTATTATATTGTTTTATAAACTTAATAAAACTCCAGGGGAACTGGAGTTTTTGCTTGGATAGAAACTAATAAAAGAGCACGCAAAAAAACGTACTCTTTGTATTTATTATTCTTCTGCTGACTCTGTTTCTGGAGCTTCATAAGCTTCTAAAATAGCTTTTTGAATTTTCTCTCTAGTTTCAGCATTAATTGGATGAGCTATATCTTTGAACTCTCCACTATTAGGGATTTTTCTGCTAGGCATAGCAATAAATAATCCATTTTGTGATTCGATAACTTTAATATCATGAACTGCGAATTCATTATCGAATGTTACAGAAGCAACAGCTTTCATTCTGTTTTCTGAATTAACTTTTCTTAAACGTACATCTGTTATTTGCATTTTGTGCACCGCCTTCCAATGTTTTAAAAATTATACATATAATTTTCTATATGTACATTTATTATATTCGCCAAAAAAACTTTTTTTCCTTCTAAATTTTACACCTTTTTTAAATTATTTTTCTCTTATTATTCTAAAATACTTTTTTTGGTTGAAATTTCTTGAAAAAAAGTGTATAATTCAGGTGTTAGATAAAAAAATATTACATATATTTATATGGAGAGGATTTTATATGAAATTGTTTTTAGAGAATTTAAATAATTATAACCATATACACTTAATTGGTATCGGTGGTGTTAGTATGAGTGCTATCGCTGAAACTTTACATAGATGGGGATTTAAAGTAACTGGTTCAGATGCTTCTAGAAGTCCTTATACTGATAGATTAGTGGATAAAGGAATTAAAGTAACAATTGGTCATGATCTTTCTAATTCTAAATCTGCAGATTTAATTATTTTTTCTGCTGCGATTAAAGATACTGATCCAGAAATGGTTCTTTCAAAACAATTTAATATTCCTACTGTAACTCGTGGAGAATTTGTTGGTTATCTAACTAGGCGTTATGAAGAAAGTATTTGCGTTTCTGGTACTCATGGAAAAACTACTACTACTTCAATGATTGCTTTATGTTTTTTAGAAGCTTCTTTAGATCCTACTATTCAGGTTGGAGCTACTTTAAAACAAATTAATGGTAATTGCACTGTTGGTGATAGTGATTATTTTATTTTAGAAGCTTGTGAATATATGGAAAATTTCTTACGTTTTTCTCCTAAAACTGAAATCATATTAAATATAGATAATGATCATTTAGATTATTTTAAAACATTTGATAATGTTAAAAGTGCTTTTGCTAAATATGCAAAACTTATTCCTAGGAATGGTGCTTTAATAACTAATGCAGATGACTCTTCTTGTTTAGAACTTAAAGAACATGTTGCAGGTAAATTTATTACTTATGGTATTCAAAACATGTCTGCTGATTATGTGGCTAAGAATATTAAACATAATGCTCTTGGTTATTCAGAGTTTGATGTATTTTGTGATAATAAATTTTATATGCATGCTAGACTTTCAGTAGCTGGAAGACATAATGTTTCTAATGCTCTTGCATGTATTGCTCTTTGTTCTTATTATGAAATTGATAAAAATACAATTTATTCCGCACTTTTAAAATTTACTGGCGCTAGCCGTAGATTAGAATATATTGGTTCTTATCACAATGTTTCTGTTTATGATGATTATGGGCATCATCCTACAGAAATTGCAGCTGTTTGCAAAGCTATTGCTGATAAAGATTTTAGAGAATCTTGGGTTATTTTTCAACCTCATACATATAGTAGAACTAAAAATTTATTAGATGATTTTGCTCGTTCACTTTTAGGTTTTGATAATATTATTGTTACTGATATTTATGCAGCTCGTGAACAAAATAATGAAAATATATCTTCTGTTGATTTGGTTAATAAAATTAAAGAATACGGAAAAGATGCATTATATATTAAAAAATTTGAAAATATAGTTTCTCATATTAGAACTAATGCTAAGGCAAATGATTTGGTTTTAACTTTAGGTGCAGGAACTATTACTCAAATTGGTCCTGAAATTATAAAACCTTAGTTTTTAAACTTTTAAAATAGAGTCAATTTTGTATATTGACTCTATTTTTTTACTATTTTATCATTTCTTTTATCATTATGTCTGAGAATATTCCATATCCTATACTTGGATCTGATACTAATACATTTGTTAATACTCCTATTACTTTATTATTTTGAATAATTGGGGATCCACTCATTCCACAAATTATTCCTCCTGTTTTATTTAGTAATTTTTCGTCTGTTATTTTTAATTTCATGCTTTTGTTGTCTACATTATTTTCTTCATAAATTTCTGTTATTTCAATTTCAAATTCTTCTAATTTATTATTTTCTAAGCTTGATATAATTGTAGCTTTCCCTATTTCAATTTCATTTCTTAAAGCGATTTCTAATCCGTCTTTATATTTTTCTAATGTTGTAGGTGTTTCTGATAAATTGCCAAATATTCCAAAATTAGTGTTTTGATTTACATTTCCTATGGATTTTTCTTTTGATATACTTCCTTTTATTTCTCCAGGAAAACCTTTTTGTCCTTTGGTTATTGTTATTATCTTTGAGTTTACCATTTCTCCTTTTTCTATATTTAATAGTTCTCCTGTATCTGAGTCTGATATTCCATGTCCCAGTGCTGCAAATTTTTTAGTTGCCGGATCATAAAAAGACATTGTTCCTACTCCACTTGCACTGTCTCTTACCCATAGTCCTATTTTGTATTCATTGTCTGATGTTTTTATTGGTGTTATTTTTCCCTTTTTTATTTCTCCATGACTTGCGTATTTTATTTCTACGTTTTCGCCTTTGCTTTCGTTTATTATGTGTTCTAATTTTTTGCTTGTGTCAATTGATTTTCCGTTAATTTCTAATATTGTATCTCCTTCTTTTATATCTAAATGCTCGTATGGTCTTTTAGCTTCTCCGTTTTCTGTTATAATTTCTGTTTCTCCTATTACTAAAACTCCATTTGTGTAGAGTTTTAGTCCTATTAAATTTCCTGTTGGTATTACTTTTACTTTTGGATATACTGTTACTGATACTTCTTTTACTTTTATATTTCCTAATAATTTTACATCTACTT
This sequence comes from uncultured Clostridia bacterium, assembly GCA_948852945.1. Taxonomy (GTDB): domain Bacteria; phylum Bacillota; class Clostridia; order TANB77; family CAG-508; genus UMGS1994. The sequence goes on from CAQPBJ010000018.1 coordinate 19,507, forward strand.
TTTTGTTTTCTGTTATCTGGTTTTTCCATACTTCTTTTGAATCAGATGTATATGATAAATCTATTCCATATAATTTTTTTATTTTTATTTCTTCGTCTTGAAGTAATATGATTTTTTTTGGTATTTGACTTATGTTACTTATATATAAAAGTATTATTGTTAATACTAAAATTATAAAAAAGTATTTTTTTTTCATTTTCGTACCTCTTTATAATTTTTTGTTTTTTGGCATAATTTTATACTGGTAATTTTAATTTGATTTTTTAAAATTTTGACATAAAAAAAACAAACTTTAAAATTAAAGTTTGTTTTTTAGTTTTATCTGTTTACATGGTCGTTTGTTTTGTATAGATTATTTCTGATTTTTGCCATATACGTGTATACTGATTTTCTTCTTTTTTCAAGTTCTGTTATGTTTTCTGTTTTTATACTAGCGTCTTTGCCTGAATCGTTTCCATACTTGTTTCCTGTATAATCTGTTCCATCTGTATAAATCCATTTTCCAGCTGTTCTTCCTGTACTATTATATGGGTCATAATATAATATTTTTTCTCCATATATAGTTGTATAGCCTATATATAAATCTCCTCTATAGTATTCGAATTTTGGCTCGTAATTTCCACCTATTATGCATTCATAGCATCCTTCATTCTTATGATCATATAAATATTTTAGCCCTGTTCCTGTTGGTAATTCTCTAAGACCTGCTAGTTCTCCTTCATCAGTAATTACTTCTCCGATTGCATATCTATTAATATTAGCTTCATCTGTTATTGATGAATCTATCACTACTGCTCTATAATAAGTATTAGTCGAATCATCATAAAAACATTGTATTTTTTCATCGCCATCAATTGAATCTATTTTTGAATTTAACTTTCTTGCATCATATTTAAATTCGGCAGATTGGTCTGCTTCATAGATTTGAACATCATTTTTAGTCAATAATCCACAATCAATTTTATGATATTGATATTGGCTTGTTTGATTTGGCTGGTCACCTATATCTGGTGTAAAATATAAGTTTTCTATTGTAGCTGTATTATTGTTATTATTACTTTTTACTACTACATAATCGTTAAAAATTTGTGTTCCGCAAGGTATTCCTTGCATAAATGATACCATACAGATATTGTTTAAAATTAAATTCCAATCATCTTCTTTTAACACTGGTAATTGGTATTCTGTTACTACTCCGTTATGGCTCCTGTTATAAGTTGCTATGGCACTATTTAAATTATATTGTATTGAATTTTTTATAATATCTCTTTTATGTTTAGCTATTAATGAATCTTCTGTTTCTGGATCATTTACTTTCTTAATATTTGAATCGGTTGAACTATCAATTTTAAAAATTTTTCCTTCATGAGATGTTTCATATGCAAATCCATTTGTATCTATATCTGGTATACTTTGTTCTATTTGTGTACTACTTAATTCTATATCTCCTAAATTTCTTTCTACCCATTTTGAAAAGAAATATGCTTTTATATAATATTCTTTTGCTTCGTAATCATCTATCTGAATTCCATTATACTTAACTGTAATTTGTGTATATCCACTTGTAGTTAAAAAACTATTAATATCTGTATCATTTATTTTTCCAGAATCTTTTAATTGATTTATATTTAAAGAATCTTCTATAATCTCATTTCCTGTTTGAATTCTAACTGGTTCTCTTTTGTTGGCATCTGTAGTATCTTTTTTTGATACTATATTAGGAAAATATTGTTTTCCGTTATAATCAAATTTTCCATTTTTGTTAAATTCAAAATAGTTTATATATTTATATGCATCCTCTGATGCAATGTCTATAAGAGCGTATCTTACATTATTTTGATTTGTTCCAGTATTTTTATTTTGATTAATTACTGCTTCATAATATGTTTCTCCAGAATTAGCACTTGGTGCAATATTATTTTCTGAATATGGATCATTTGCATTATTTCCATTTTGTGTGTCATTTTTCTTTGTTCTTGCTTCTAAAAATAATGTTCCACCTAATGTAATTTTACTTGGATCTATTAAATAGCCTGATTTAGTAAATTCTTTTGAAATATAAGGGTTAGCACTTCCTGATTCAGTGTCTCTTCCTGTTTCTTTTTCACCATATAATGTAACATAATTGTCTAATGTATAACTTGCTACAAAATTAAATTTATTTGAACCTATCCCCTTATAGTTTGCACTATAATATATAAATGGTTTTACCATGTAGTTATAATCTACATCATTGTCTTTTGGATTAATTGTTACTCCTCCACCACTATTATCTATAGCATTAATTGCATCATTCTTTTTTTCTTTTCCTGTACCTACATCATATACTGAACTATATGGTACAGAATTAGCTTGTGCCTGTCCATCTCTTACAACTGACTCATATCCACTTTTAAGAAATATTAAATTTCCTTCTTGTGTTTTTATTGCTTGTCCCGCATCTTCTGCGTTTATCTCTCCTTCAACTCCTCCAGGAATCGTTGCTAATGTATTTGTTTTAGTTGGACTATATATATAATATCCATCATAAGTTGTAAATAATATTGCTGGAACATATGGTAATAATGAAGTTTTTGATGCACTAGATATTCCCATATTAGTTGCAAGCGTAGTAAAAAAAGTGTTGACTGACGCTGTTACATAACTTTTGATTGATTCCCCGGCAACACTTTGTGTATTTAATGAATTAATTTGATATGCTGCAATTGCATCATATGTTGAGTCTGCCAATTTAGTTTTATAGCTGGTTTCTAGCGCTAATGTATCAGTTTGATTTTGTATGTAGTTAGATAAAACTAATGCTATTGGCAATAAGATTAAAACGAATATAACTGCTATACTCTGATATTTCATATATTAATCCCCTAATTTAAATTGCTTCCATTATTTTGAACAACACCTGAATGAGCTCCACTTATTTGATATGAACCTTTTCCAGATATTGCGTAAAATACATTTCTTAATGATTGAGCTATAGTTACATCTGTGTTTACACTATTTACAGATACTATATCTCCTTCTTTTAATGTATATTTTCCTTTTGAATATACTTGTTGTTCAATTGTATCTGTATATACTGAAAAATATACGTTTTCACCAATTACGCTACTAGTTGTCCATGATGTTTTTTTACCAACGTTGTCATCCATCTTTTTTACTTCTATTTCAGTATTAAAAGTATGCCCTAATGACGCAATTGTTTCTTTATATGAATCTAAATCTGCTTGATTTATTGAACCAATATTTCTAACTTGATCTACAAACTCAACTGTACTTTGTTGTACTGTTTGTTTTGCTACATCATCGTTTCTATCGGCTATTGTCATTAGTGGGAATACAAACATTAGTATTGCTGCAATAAAAATAGCAATAATTGTTATTAATGTATCGTTCATTTTCTTCTCCTATCTGTTAATCTTTTATTATTAACTTATATGTAATTATTATTTTAGTGCTTGGTGGTCTGGTTACAATTTCTTCATCATATTCGTCTTTTTCTACTGTTCCGCTTATATTATATTCTATATATGATTCTTGGAATAAAACTTTTTTATCTATATTTGCAGCCTTAGCTGCTTCTACCATTGCTAAAAGTCCACTATTTCCGTTTTTAGGTGAATTATTATAAGAAACTTCTTTCATATGCTGCATTTCTGTTCCATATATGTAAGCGTTTATTCTTTCAACTTTATATGTATCATTGCTATCGCTTTGATCTCTCCAAGGTGCTTGGAATAAATATGCAAGCTCTCCCTCTTTGTTATATTTTCTTCTAAGTTCTTTATAATAAGGTGTATCATTTGCTGCACCTTCTGTTATTGATGCAGCATCTGATACTTCTTTATCTAAATTTTGATCAAAAACTTGATGTTCTATGCCTCCACTTGTTAAAATTCTTATTCTAATATTAGCATCAGATTGAGCATATCTATATAATGTGGGAATCACTGTTTCTAATCCTACTTCTCTTGTAATATTATTATCAAGAGGTTCTACTTTTGAATAAAATTCATCTATTCTTAAATTATCTAATACAGCATCAGTCGTTTGTCTAGCTCTTGTAAACATAGTCATAGCTACTGTAAAAGCTATAACAAATAATGCTGCTGCACCAGCCATCTTTAACGCATCAGCTGCATTCTCCATAATTTAATTCTCCATTTTATATTTTAATTTTATAGTGGTGAGATGTATACAGCATATATTATACCATCTTCCATTGCTTCTTCTACTTTATAGTTTTTACCTGATGATATTTTTTGAGCAAATGCTCTCATTTGTTTTGTAGCATCATCTATATTAGCTTGATTATTATCGCCATTTTGTGGGTTTTCATATACATTTGCATTAGTACATGCAGAATCTAAAGTAGCTGTAGCGTTAAAAGCAGCTACTCCATTTTGTCCTGATGTTCCAGATGCTGGTTTCTGTCCATTATGTACACTTATAAATTTTCCACTTTCACCTACGTTTTGGTTATTATTACTAATAATTTCTTCAATTAATAATTTTACATCTGATCCTTTTTTAGAATCACCTATATATTTTGAGACTTTTGCGTTATACATTTCTTTTTCTTGTTGTCCCATTTGTCCTGCTGCTGTTTTTATTGTTCCTTGTGCTGAATTATATATATACATACCTATAGCTATAAGTAGTATACAAATTAGTATAGCTCCTGCAATTAATAGAGCTTTTGATGCGTTTTCCATACTTTGTTCCTCCTCTTTTTTTCTTTAGATTTTATAATTATTAACTCCTTTTTTATTTAAGGAATATTAAAAACTTATTAAGTTTGTTCTGTAAATACTATTTTCTTTATTTGTCCTGTCTTTTTATGATATTCTTTTTCTGTCATTTTGAATTTTACATCTGCAAAAGCGTATTCAACTTTTTCTATGCTTGATTTATTGCTTAGAATTAGTTCTTCCATTGGTACTTTAACTAATGCTTCGTCTTTAGTTGATTTTGTTTCTAAGTATATTTTAATTGAATTAGTATCATTTTCTTCAAATATTTTGTTTTCATTTTGTCTTATATTATTTGACCTATTTAGAGCTATCGCTCTATTCATTAAAGTTACTATTTTATTTATTTGAATTGTACTTTCTTCATATGCTAAAAATTCTTTATTTATACTTTTAATTTTATTTTGGCTATGTGTAAACTCAGAATATTTAGCAAACATTATCATAACAATTGACATTACTATAATAATTATTAGTATAAATATTTTTTTCATTTTTCCTCTTTATTATATTATACATATTTTCTTTTTTCAACATATTTTTCTATGGATTTGTTTTTATATATCCATTTATTTCTGGTGAGTCTGCAGTAAAAGTAACATGATTTATTTTTCCAGCATTATTTTGGTTGTTTATTGTTATTTCAAAATGTACAACTCCATTATCATTTATCATTGGGGAATCCGCTTTTTTGTAATAACATTTCTTTATTAATTCCGTATATAACTTATTATCATACGTTTCTAAATTAATTATTTGGTTGGTACTTCCTTGTGAACCTTTTAAATCTATTCTAACATGTACAGGATCTGTAGTATCTAATGGATTTTCTTGCATTTGATTATTATAATTTTTAACAAAATTAACAGTTGTTATTATATCATGTATTGTCGCCTGTTGTTGCACAGTTCCATCTGTTTTTGGTGCTCCATAAAATTTTGTAAAATGCGCATTAAAACTTCTACTTTCTGTTGCTTGCATTTGGTCATCATATGTTTTTGATACACTATAAGCAGATTTAAATAACCTAGTTGCTAAACTTAATACTAAGATGGCTATTAATACTCCTCCTGCCATTAATAAGGCTTTAGATGCATTCTCCATTTTTTTCCTTTCTATCTTCTTGTATTTTTTACATATTTCTTTGCTACAAATTTCATATAATATATTCTACCTACATCATTATATTTTACTTCTGTACATTTAAATATTGTTGACTTAAAATCACTATAACCTGAAGTATCTTCTGTTATTCTTAATAGTTTTATTCCTTGTTGTCTGGTTGTTGTCTTAACTGTATTGTCACCTTGTGTTGCAATTTTTTCTATTCCAGAATAAATCTTATATGTATCTCCCATAAGTGGATTAGTGTTTCCATTTTCTATTTCATTTCTATAAGTTCCATATTCAGAATATAATGTTGTTTTATTGAAATTTAAATTATAAAATTCACCTGGATTATTTGTTAATAGTACAGTTTCTTTTTTAGTTTCTTTTGGATAGCCACTGTCTGGTACTTCTTCTAATATTCCATCTCCATCTTGATCTATCATTCTAAATTTATTTTCTATTGTTTTTTTAATTATGTCATTTGTTAATTGAAATTCAATATTAATGGAATATCTTGAATCTGAATCATAATTTCCTAATGGTGTACCATGATTTTCTTGATTGTATATTTTATTGTTTGATATGGCTAGTCCTATTACTGAAATTACATCTGTACCATATAATGATGACCTATCAAATGCACTAAACCTTTTATTAAATTCTGTTGCCTCAGCTTGCATTTGTTGGTCTCTTTTAGAGTCTTCTATTCCACTAATTGAATTAAATAGGTATACAGCTAATCCAATTAGTAGTATTGCCATCATCATTCCTGCTGCCATTTTAAGTGCCTCAGCTGCATTCTCCATATTTTATCTCCTTTTACATTTGTGATGTCATGTTTGCAAATGCTTCTGTCATACTTAACATACCTATTACGCATAGTGGTGCAATTAAGTATCCGCAGAATAGTGCTACCATTGGAGCAAAACCTACTACTTTACCAATCATTGATTTTCTTGAAATTAATCTTTCATTTGATTCTTTACGTTTTTCTTGATAATATGCTCTTTCTGTATCTAACTCATCAAAAGCTTCTCTAATAGGTATTTTTTCAACTGCTGATTGTAAACTTTCTACTATACGTATTAATTGTGGGAATGATACATCATTTTTTAATTCTTCTAATGCTTCCCACGGACCACTTTCAAAGTTGTTAACACATTTTGAAATTGGCTCTCTATATATATTAGAATATCTTTCTAGCCACTCTAATATCATTTCTACATTTACCCTTTCAATTTTCATAAGCATAAGGATAATTGTCTGGAATTGCATTACTTCGTTTTCCATTTCCATTTGTCTCATTATTTTTTGGAACATTAATAATCCAATTGGTCCATAATATGCTATTGCTCCTATTCCAAATGAAATCAAGAATTCAAACCATCGCATGTATTCATTTTGAATAGTTTTTAAATCTCCATGTATCCATTGGGCAGCATCATCTATTTCTTCAACTGTAGCAGATAGATAGTATTCATCTTTTTCTAAATCTTTTTTTATCATATCTACTGTTACACCTTTATCGCTTCTATATTTTTTCATATATACATTATGAACATCTAGTTCTGCCTTAGCTTTTTTAGCCTCTTTTTCATTCATATTTCCTAGTAAGTCATAATCTGCCCTTGGTTCTTCATATATATATTCTATTGTTAAATTGTGCAATTGCCAAAATACAAACATAGAAACTAAAAATGCAACAATTGCATACATACATCTATCAACATACAGCCATTCTATTTTAAGTTTGGTAGCCGAATCTTTCATTAGTTTAGTTTTTAATCTATATTCTTTTGTTCCCTCTTTAGGAATAATTTTGTCTATGAAAGCTTTTATATATTTTTTCTTGTATAGTTTATTTTCCCAAGGATTTTGCATGTCACGACCTGTATTTACGCTTCCATTATCTTTTAATTTTCTAACTAGTATATAACATATAAATGTAAGTACTATTAAAAGAATTTGTACTATAAATCCTGTTTTTCCATCATAAAATGATTTTGTAAAAGCAAACATTCCAACGGCCCAATTTTTAATAGGCTCTAAAAATAGTATTGGAAGTGCTGCAATCATTGATAATGATTGGAATACATAATCTAGTTTTTCTCTTTTTAATATTTCTATCTGCATTTCTTGAGTTATATTATTTAAATTTTTTAAGTATAGTGATGCTCCATCTTTATCTGTTCTATCACCAAATTCTTTTGTTAGATATGAAACTCCAGCAAATTCCTTTAAAAAGCTATTTGGCGCAATATCATAATATTTTTCAAGCTCCATTTCTGGATCATCTGATATTAATATTTCATATATTTTTCCTGCTTGTTTTGATACTTCTAGTTCATCATTTTGTGCTACTTCATATACTGCTTCTTCAACTAAATTAAATTCATGATATGCATGTCTCATTTCTGAGAACATGTCTATTTGTTCTTTTAAAAGCTTATTATCTACTTTATCTACTAAACCACTTAAAAATGTTTCAATAAAGAAAAGTTCAAATAATAATAATGTTGCTAATAGTACTGTGTTTTCTTTTGCTAGCATAACTATTACTAGTGTTAAAGGAATTACAACAATAATTCCTTTTGTCATCATTTGTGCTACTTGCATTCTTGTTAAGTATTCATCTTCTAGGTTTATTATTTCTAGTCTTCTTCTTAATTTTAAAACATATCTTCTTAAAAATGGTACTTTGATAATAAAAAGATATACTTTCTGATAAAAAATTTCTTTTGAAAAAGATTTTGTTTTAGTACCATCAACTAGTGATGCAACAAATTTTGTGTTCTTTTTATTAGTGAATTTATTTATTATTAAATATGCTACTAAAAGTGCGCCAAAAATTCCTAAAGCTATTTTAATAAAGAATCCTAACTGTTCGTTAGACATTTTTAGTTGCACCTCCTATTCGTTCGTTTTTTAGTTTTTCTATTGTGTAACTGGTCCTAGATTTTGAGATGGTCCCATTGGTGGTATTTGTGGTGGCATCTGTTGTTGTACTTGAGCTTGTGGTTGTACTGCTTGATTCGGTTGTTGCATAGCTTGAGCTTGGGCTTGTTCTTGTTTTTTCATTGCTTCTGCTTCAGTCGCTGTTGCTCCTATTGTTTGTGGACTTATACCCCAATTTCTTTGTAAGAATTTATCAAATAATATTTGATCATTGTCATCCATATTTTCTCTCATACCTCTTATGTTAGCATCAGAAATTGGATTTACTAATACGTATGAGTCATTACAAAATTCTAATACGTTTCTATATTTATATAATTCTCTATTTGTTGTTTTTGAGAAAAATACTGTTGCATTATCAAAGAATTTTTCAAATTTTCCTTCCATAGTTTTTTCTTTTCTATGGTTGTATGTATATTCATTTTTTTCTTCTACTGGAATACATTCTGTTATTCTTTCTATATAACGTCTACCTCTAAAGTCTTTTACTAAGTGAATATCAAAGTTTAAAACTTGAACAACTTGGTCTTCTGCAACTTTTTCATCTGTGAATGTTCCAGCTCTTAACATTGAGTTTCTTAGGGCTGTTATCAAGTTAGGAAATGTCTTAGCGTGGTGAGTAAATAATGTGAATTTAGATGCAACCTGAGCTGACTGAATCATCCAAGATGCAACGGGGTCAGTAGCAACCTCACCGATGATATTAACGGAACCGTCAGTTTTCTTCTGAACGTCCAAACACTCTTGACCTGCGATTGTTTCTGTTTCACGCATTGATAAGATATTTCTTGTTGGATATATTTTTCTTAAGTGAAGCTCGAATGCAGTTTCTGTTATACGAAGGTTCATAGTTTCGTATATATTTTCTATCATTGCCATCAACATTGTTGTTTTTCCGGCAACCTTGCTCTCCTGTTAGAGCGATAATTCTTGCTCCTTTTACTAGGAACTTTAATAATTCTATTGTTTCTTCTTTTCCGTCAAATTTAACAATTTGTTCTAGTGTAGCTCTTTGAACGTCGAACTTTCTTACGAAGAAAGCCCATGTTTCAGACATACTTGGTCTAACAACAACGACACGAGAACCGTCTTTCATTTCATTGATTTTATAACCGTTGGTATCAGATAACTGACCTGGGTTATTGTATTTATAAATATTTTGACATACTCTTTTTAGTTCTGCTTCTGTTCCAAATGATAAAAATGCTAAACGTATAGATTTACCATGAAACATTATCCAAATACTATCACAAGCACGTGGTACTTTAGCATCTGTTATTTGTGTTAAGTAATCTGCATCTGTTTGTGCAACTTGGCTTAAGAAGCTTTCTGGTAACCCAGATACACCACCAGATACACCATCTATATTCATATCTCTTACTTCATCAATACTACTATATCCTTTGTATCTTTGGTAAATTCTTTGTACTACTATTTCTAGTTTATCATTAAATGATAATTGAAAATTTTCTTTATCATATATTTGTCCAATTTCATCATCAGTTATAACATAACATGGTTTTGATTCACCTTGGATGTATTTCATTGTGTCTAGATTATATTTTTTAATCATTTCTCCTAGTGCTTCATAACCAAATTCTTTTTGGTATTCATGTATAATTACATCAAATTTGTCTTGACCTGTTAATAATGATGGTATATCAAATGGAATTGCTTTAGAAATATTTGTTTCTGTAACACCATATTCTTTAGATAAAAGGTCATATATTAATTCTTTAATATATTTTTTATCGTTAACATCTCCATATGTACAACCTTTTAATGCTTTTTTCAATTCGTACTTTTTATTTTTTCTTCTTTTTAATTCTTCTTCTGATAATCCAATATCATAAAGGTTTACTTTTGTAATCTCATCTAGTCTTTTCTTTATAAATATCATCATTTTATCTAATGTATATGTTTGGTCGTCTTGTTCTACAGCATTTTCTACTTCAGCTTTTTGATTTTCTTTTATCTTATATGCTATGTATGCTATTACTGCTATTACAACCAATATTACTAGTAATGTGTTAACCATTTCTAAAGAAACTCCTTTCTCTTTTGCTACTTCATTTATGCTTTTGTTTTTATCTCATCATTAAAACTTCTTGTGTTTTAAATATTAATCTATCAACTGCATTCGCGACTTCGTCTATAAATACTATATTTCTATCACTGCTGCTCATTAAACTTTTTCTAAATTTTAAGAAGAATCCTCCTATGCCACCATCATTTGCACTTTCGAAAAATAGTGTGTTATATGATACAGCTGGTATTTCTTTTTTTTCTCCTAAAGCTCTAGATATATTTTTCTTTGTATATTTTGAATATCTATCATATCTACCTAATAAAGGTAATGTTCTTCCTGTTTTTAATATAGGATGTTCTTGTATTAGTTTTTGATAATTTTCTAAATCTATCTGTCTTTGTGTCATGTTATAAACTATAACATGTGCCATGCCTAATATCTCTTCTATAAATGGATCTCCTGTGCCTTTTTGTAAATCCACAAATACATAATCATAACTTTGATTTGCCGTTTTTATTAATTCTGGATATGCTCTTTTTACTCTTTGAATATCATCTTCAACATTTGAGTGGTAGCTTAACATTGCTTCTAGTCTTCCTTTAAAGATTACTTTTGCATGGTCTGCTATTAAATCTGCTGAAACTTTGCCACTAGCTATTAATTTTGATAACCCTTCCATTCCTGCGCCTAAGTCCATTTTTCCTGCATTTAATTGTTGAACAGCTTTTCTTGTTGCATTTTCTTGTATTCCAAAATATGCATTTTGAATAGTTTTATCATTCAAGTTTGTATCTACAATTAATATTCTACTATTATTTTCTACTGACATATAGCTGGCTAGTGCTATCATTGAAAGTGTTTGCGCTGTTTCTTTTTTCTTGTCACTCCAAAAAACTATAATTGGCATTTTTATGCTCCTTTTTCTATTTTTCTAATTGTTCTTCCTATTTCGCCTCCACCAATTCCTTCTTGTTCTAAAATTCCTTCAGCTAATTGTTGAAGTGCTGCTTTATATGTTGAACTTAAATTTTTAAAATTTAATTTTGCTGTTCTTTGATTTTCTATTATTGCATTTTGTTCTCCTGTATCAAAAGGGAAATCGATATGTTCTTTTTCCCATTCAATGTTGTAATTCATTGATAAAAATTCCAAATATTCATCTTCTTCTCTTAAAAAGTTTTTTGAAAACAATACTTTTGTTAGCGGTATTTTTTCTGTTATTCCAGATATTGCTTCAAGACCTTTTTTTAGTGAATATACATCAAAAGATGTTACAAAGTATTTTTTAATTGCTTCTCCAGCATTATAATCACTGTAGCTTTTAAATGAATCGATATCTAATAGACAATAGTCGTAAGGTAATTCTTCTTCACTTGCTAAGCCTAAATACCCTCTTATTTCATCCAAGTCGTTAAAACCTACTGCAACATCCATTTGCTCATATTCTGTTAAATATGATGCGGTTGGGTGGATTACTGGTACTACATATTTAGCTTTTTGCGTAATTGACGCATCTATTATTAAAACTCTCTTACCTAAAACTGTAATTATTTTTCCTAAATATAGCAAAAAGTCAGTTTTATCGTATGCTCCTATAAACGCTACTTTTTTCATTAGTCCCTCCAAAATTTATTTTAGTATCCTAAATCTCCCATTAAAGCTTCTCTTGCTGCTTGATTATTTGATTTTTCTGTATTATATCCTTCTGTAATTGCATCAACTACTTCTTCTGAGAAGTTATCATCAGCTCCTTTTAGTTGTTGAATAATATTTTCTCTGAATGAATACGCCATATCATTTTTTCTTTCATAGAATGTTTCTAATTCTGTGCTCTCTTCTCCTAGATTTGTTTCTATTAATGATATAACATTATCTGCTGGAATGTATGTACAATTTAATGCTGGTTGTGAATCATCAAAATATACTGTTGCATATAATTTTGTTCCCTTCATGATGTATGATTCGATTATTGCATAATTTAGTGTTAGTAATTGACTTTCTGAAAGTTTTAACCATATAGTTGTTGCATTTGCTGTTTCAACTTTTATTTTTGATAAAACTACTGAATCTAGACCTAAACATGCAAGTCTTATATCTATATAACTTCCTTCTGTTAACATTGATGGTAATGAAATCATACTATATTCAACCATTCTGTATGTTGATGCATTTTTACTTTTTTCTACTGATCCAGCTGTAAGTACTGTTTTTTCTTCCATATCTATTTTAGCTAACATATCATATGTTTCGTTTCCATCTTCATCAGTTTCTTCACTTAAATATTTTTCTAAGTCTCCTGCTTTTATAGCATCTCCTGGAACTGATTGTGCTGGCAAAGATATAGTAACAGCTTCTATTGCTTCTCCTGCTTTTACACTTTTGCTTGTTGCATATACATCTACCATAGCTAATTTATTTGCTTCTTGTATTTTAACTATTTCTTCTTGTGCTTGTTTGTTTTTCATTATTAAAAGTCCTGCTACTACTGCTCCTATTAATAATGCTACTACAAATCCAAATAGAAAAGAATTTCTTACTTTTCTTTGCATAGGGTTCATTGCCATGTTTATTTTCCTCCTTAATTAGTACTTTTAGGTACCTAATTCAATTTATCATTTTTCATAAAACTCTTGATACTATTGTACAACATTGTATTCTTTTAGTAAATATTATCATAAAATGTAATCCAAAAAACAAGTTTATGTAATATTTTTGTAATATTTAGTCGTTTAATATATATTTTTCTAGTATTTTACATACACCATCTTCATTATTTGTTGCTGTTTCAATATCAGCAATTTCTTTAATCGCTTGTGTGCTGTTTCCCATCGCTACTCCGAGTCCTGCTTCTTCTATCATTTCTTTATCATTTACATTATCTCCTATTGCGATAACTTCTTCTCTTTTTATATTTTCTTGTTCCATAATATATTCTAATGCTGTCCACTTATTTACATTTTGATTAGTTATTTCTGTATAGCAATATTCTACTAAAATTTCTTCTGTTCCTGCTTTTATGATTTTTTTTGACATGTGTTCTACATCTAAAACATCTATATCTCCTATTGTTCTTAGTTTTTTTATTATACTTCCAAATACAATTCTGCTTTGATCACACACGGTTACTTTTAAATATTTTTGATCATTTGCTCTTAGCACATAATCATATACATCAGTTAATATATTTATGTTTGTTCTTTTTTCTTCTTGTTTATGTGTGTTTTCACTATGATAAAATAATGTATTGTAGTTTAGAGATTTTGTTAATACCTCATTTTCTGTATATATATTATAGTAAATACTATTTTCTTCACAAATTTTAACTATATTTAAAATTTGTTCTTTACTTAAAAATCTATCGTATACTGTTTCACTTTTTCGCATATCATATACTGTAGCACCATTTCCTGATACTATATAATGATTTGCTTGTAGTTCATTTGCTAAATCTTCTACTGAACTTATTGGTCTTCCTGATGCTAATATAATTTCTACGCCTTTTTCGACTGATTTTTTTATCGCTTCTCTTGTTTCATTCGATATCTCGCCATATGAATTTAACAAAGTTCCGTCTAAGTCGATTGCGACTAATTTGTACATCATACTCTCCTTTTTCGAATCTATTTTTCATTTTCTTTCATATTATAACATTTGCATTTTTATTTTCAAATATTTTATATAAAAATTTCCAGTTTATTTTTTGAATTTTTACATATCATAGATATAGAAAAAGCTTTTAAGTTTTTTCTATACAACTTAAAAAATCTGTGGAGGTGAATTAGACATGACTAATAACAGTAATAGAAAATTAGTA
>CAQPBJ010000019.1 GCA_948852945.1 uncultured Clostridia bacterium
CTTTTATTTCAAAATTTATTTCTTCTAATATAGTTTCTGCACCAAATTCTACAGCACCATTTACAATTGTATAATTCATTTTTAACACTCTCTATTTTCTAAACTTCTTAATATATCATCAGTAGAATTAAATTTTACACTTTTAATTCCAACTGAATTTCCTACTTCAACATTTTTTATTTTATCATCAAAGAAAATTGTTTCATTCTTATTCAAATTTAACTTTTGAATTAATCTTTCATAAAATTTTACATCTGGTTTCATAAAATGTTCTATATGAGAACACACCATATCATCAACTAGATTTTCTATATCTACTTTTTTCTTTAAATATTCTAATGTAGGTTGTGTAATATTTGAAAAAATATAAATTTTATATCCTTGTTCTTTTAATTTGTACATTAATTCAACAGTTTCATTTATTACCGGCAAATTTTTTTCATAATTTTCTGGAGATAATACAGTTGCATATTCCTCATATTCTTTTCCTAATCTTCTCAAAATATTTATAAATTCAGCTACTTCCATTTTACCTAATAAACATTTGCTAAAACTCACTTT
Organism: uncultured Clostridia bacterium; assembly: GCA_948852945.1. Classification (GTDB taxonomy): domain Bacteria; phylum Bacillota; class Clostridia; order TANB77; family CAG-508; genus UMGS1994. Next base: position 562 of record CAQPBJ010000019.1, read on the forward strand.
ATTTTCTCTTAGTTTAGTAACATCTAAATTATCTCTAGCTTTTGTAAATGCAGAATCATCTAAAATGACTCCACCTACATCTAAAACAATATTTTTAATCATTCTCTTTTCCTCTCAATACCATTCCATAGTAGCACAAAGCGTCTTAATTATCAATAAATAAAAAAAGAATAAGCATCATTACTCATTCTTTTTAAATAATTGATATTAATTGAAAACAAGTTTTCAATTAACTACTAATCCTGCTAAAGCTTTGCTTGTTACAAGATTAGCAATATCCTGGTTTTTCTAATAATCTAAACATATTGCTCTTATATTCTTCAACACCTGGTTGATTAAATGGATTAACACCCAAAATAAATCCAGACATTGCACAAGCTTTTTCAAAGAAATAAATTAAATGTCCTAAATTTTCTTCATCTAATTTATCAATAGTAATCTTCATGTTAGGAACGTTACCAGTAACGTGAGCCTCAATAGTTCCTTCCATCGCCTTTTTATTTATATAATCTAAACCTTTTCCTGCTAAATAGTTTAGTCCATCAGCATTCTCAGCATCTTCTTTAACAATAATATCAGAATGTGGTTCTTCAACAGCTAAAACTGTTTCCATCAAAATTCTTTCACCATCTTGAATATATTGACCCATTGAATGTAAATCTGTAGTTAAATCTACTCCAGCTGGAAAAATTCCTTTTCCATCTTTTCCTTCACTTTCACCATAAAGTTGTTTCCACCATTCAGTCATATAATGTAATTGAGGTTCATAGTTTGCTAAAACTTCAACTTTTTTACCTGAATTATAAATTAAATTTCTAACAACTGCATATTTATAACAATCATTAAATTTAACACTTGGATCCATATATTTTTCTCTTGCATCTTTTGCACCTTGCATTAATTTATCTATATCAACTCCAGCTGTAGCAATTGGTAAAAGTCCAACAGCAGTTAATACAGAAAATCTTCCACCTACGTTATCTGGAATAACAAAAGTTTCATATCCTTCTTGATCAGCTAGTCCTTTTAAAGCTCCTCTTTTTTTATCTGTTGTAACATAAATTCTTTTCTTAGCTTCTTCAACACCATATTTAGTTTCAATAGCTTCTCTTAAAACTCTAAAAGCAATTGCTGGTTCTGTTGTAGTTCCTGATTTAGAAATAACATTTATAGAAATATCTCTTTCTCCAATCAAATTTAATAAATCAGTTAAATAATTAGAACTTAAATTATTTCCTGCATATACTATCATTGGCATTTTTCTTTTTTTAGCTGGTAACATATTATTAAAGCAATTTGTAACAGCTTCTATAACAGCTCTAGCACCTAAATATGACCCTCCTATACCTATTACAACTAATACATCTGAATCTGACTGAATTTTACTAGCTGCCTTTTTAATTCTTTCGAATTCTTCTTTATCATAATTTTCAGGAAGATCTATCCACCCTCTAAAATCTGTTTCTATATTAGGATTATCATGTAATTTTTTATGATTTTCTGAAACTACTGATTCCATCTCATAAATCATTCTTTCATTTATACTTGAATTTTCGAAATTAAATTTTACCATAAGTTATTCCTCCTCGTTTTTTCTTTATTATATGGATAATTATTTTTTTTATCAAGTATTTTAATAAGCGATTTATCACTATACTTGATTAATTACTTCTGCTAAATATTTCATACTAGTTAAACATTCTTCCATCGTATTTCCAGTAGCTCCAACTTCTATAATACACGCTCCTTTAGCAACGTGTTCATTATATCTATACTTGGTTAATAATATTGGTCTAAATAATCCTGGATACATTTCATTTGCTTTTTCTTGGATTTTAATAGCTATTTTTAAATTCTGATTCCAATTTTCATGACTAAGTCCACCTTCATTACTCCCCATAACAAACATCAATTGAGCCACTTTTTCTTCTCCTATCATAACGCTTGGCCCATATGTACTATCAGCAATTGCATCCCTATGCAAATCAATTACTAAATCAGCAGAATTAGAATTCAAAACATTTTGAACTGTTTCTAAAGACCTAGTATAAGCACCATTATATTCAGGATAATCATGAAAAGTTTCATCATGAATAATATTAAATCCTTTAGCTACTAACCTATTTTTAAGTTCTGTTCCAACTCCCACTACGCTGCAATTAGTATTCAATGTTCTAAAATTTCCACTAGCCTCATAATTAAAACTTTCTGTTGGAGTATAGCTCTCACTTGTATGGGTATGAAAAATAACAATATTGCTTTTATCAAAATCAACATCTGGTGTAAGCATCTCTTGTGTTAATTCTACAGAAGTTTGATTTCTAACTTTGACTGTTGAATACATTGAATTATAAATTTCTTCTTTATTATGTTCAGCAACCACAGATGTAATCGGAGAAACAGGTATTTCTTCTATACTTTGTTCATTCTTATTAGATGTCATAACTATATTTTCATCAGATACAACATCTTTTGAAAAAGATAAAATAACACTCTCAAATTCTTTTGAAATAAAGTTTTCATTGTTTTTTTTATTTTTAATATAATCATCATCTAAGTTTTCATCTAAACATTCTATAAAAGTTTTATCTTTAAATTCTTTTTTCTTATCTTCAACAATTGATTTTAAATCTATATTTGAAACAAATTTAAAAAATCTAGTAATCACTAAAATACAAATTATAAGTATTCCAATTTTTACTAGATTTTTTATCATGTCTCCTATTCGAATAACTCTAAAATTTATCATTATAACCTCATATATAATAAAGCATTTATTATAATATATGTACAAATGATAAAAATATAACTAATTTTTTCTATTCAAATATCTTATTGAAAATTTCTTCAGCCGTTAATTTAACCTCTTGTTCTTCACCTGTTTCCATATCTTTAAGTTTAGCACAATTATTTTTAACTTCATCATCACCAATAGTTAAAACAAATCTTGCTTTTTTCTTATCAGCATATTTAAATTGTGCCTTTAAACTTCTTTCACAAATATCTTTTTCACATAATAAGCCTTCATCTCTTAAATCCATTATTAGTTTAGTAGCACATAAGTTAGCCTCTTCTCCAACAGTTGCTATATATAAATCCATATTATAATCTTGTATCTCTTCTCCATTATATTTTTCAAAAAGATCAAGTAATCTTTCAACTCCCATAGCAAAACCAACAGCTGGCGTATCTTGTCCTCCAACTTCTTTTACTAATCCGTCATATCTACCACCACCAAGAACTGTTAAACCATCATCTTCTGATACAAATTCAAAAACAGTTTTTGTATAATAGTCTAATCCTCTAACTATAGAAGAATCAATTTCAAAAGAAATTTCTAAATTAGTTAAAAGTTTTTTTACATTCTCAAAGTGTGTTCTGCACTCTTCACATAAATAATCTAATATAATTGGTGCTCCTTGATTCAATTCCTTACATTTTTTCTCTTTGCAATCTAAAATTCTCATTGGATTTTTTTCAAATCTTGTTTTACAAGTATCACAATATGTATCTAAATTTGGTCTAATAAAATCTCTTAAAGCTTCTTGATATTTTTTTCTACATTCACTACATCCAATACTATTAATATTAAGTTTAATATTAGGAATATTTAAAGCTTCAAAAATCTTATTTCCTAAAGTTATAACCTCAACATCAGCTAAATAGCTACTAGTACCTAATACTTCTGTTCCGAATTGTCTAAACTCTCTTAATCTTCCCTTTTGAACATTTTCATATCTATACATTGGCATCTCATACCATAATTTAATTGGTGTAGCTTGACTTGACATACCATTTTCAATATAACTTCTAACGACACCTGCTGTTCCTTCTGGTCTTAATGTAATGCTTCTTCCACCTTTATCTTCAAAAGTATACATTTCTTTTTGAACAACATCAGTAGTTTCTCCAACACCTCTTGAAAATAATTCTGTATGTTCAAAAACAGGAACTCTTATCTCTTTCATACCAGCATTCTCAAATATTTCACTTACAACGCTCTCAATGTATTGCCATTTATATACTTCATCTGGCAAAATATCTTTTGTGCCTTTTGGTTTTTGTATTATCATTTTTATTCCTCCATTCTTTTTCTATATATGTCATTATATATGTCATCAAGTTGAAAAAAGAAACAAGTATTGCTAGGCACAAAGATAATTAATATTACGAGGCGTACGTGTGTACGTCGCAGTAATTTAATTATCTTTGTAACAACGCAAGACGCCGTTTATTTTTTCAACGCTTAAAAGTCTTTTTTACGAAGTTCCAAATATATCGGTTTTTCTTCCTTAATCATTGTACTCTTCCCGTGACCTGGATAAATAATAGTATTCTCAGGCAATATCAAAATTCTATTAACAATAGAATCCATAATATCCTCCATACTACCAGTAGGCAAATCAGTTCTACCCCAAGTACCAGAAAAAATAGTATCACCTGTAAAAATCATATCCTCATGAAGACAATACAAGCAAAGTCCACCTTTAGTATGTCCAGGAGTAGCAATAACTCTAAACTCTATATCTCCAATATGAATTAAATCACCATCATCAATTCTAGAATCCGCTTCTAATTCTGGATTATGAGTTTCAGTATAATACGTTAAACTAATAGACTCATCATATAAACCTGTACTATCAGCACGACTTATTAAAACCTTTCCACCCTTTACACCTTGAAGTTGGTCAACAGCCCCAATATGGTCAGCATGACAATGAGTAAGAAAAATATATTTTAAATTCACTCCTAATATATCTAACATCTCTATAACTTTATCTACTTCAGCACCAGGATCTATAACCATAGCCTCTTTAGATTCTTCATCAGCAACTATATAACAATTTGTAACTAAATTTTTTTCACCAACATGTAGTTTTAATGTCTTTAATATCATTTCAATCTCCCTCTTTTTACTTCTTTTATCCTTTGTATTTTCTAACATTATTCTTTATTATTAATTATTCCGTCATCAGGTTAAGAAAAGAAACAAGTATTGCTAGGCACAAAGATAATTAATATTATGAGGCGTACGTGTGTACGTCGCAGTAATTTAATTATCTTTGTAACAACGCAAGACGCCGTTTATTTTCTTAACGTCTAACTATTTATTACGTTTTACATCATAAACGCTATCAACCTTTCTAAGTGTTCTAATTAATTTATTCAATTCCTCCAAATTCTCAAGCTCAACCGTAATATCAATAATAGCAATTCTCTCTTTAGTAGTTTTAGTATTAACACCCATAATATTAAACTTAGTAGCAGTAACCTCTTTAATAACATCAGCAAGCAACCCTTGTCTATCATTTGCATAAACAGCAATATCAACATTATAACTAGTTTTAACCTCTCCTGCCCAGTAAACATCAATCATTCTATTTTCTTCTGAAAGCAAATCATTAATATTAATACAATCAGCTCTATGAACTGAAACACCTCTACCTTTAGTTATATATCCAACAATTTGATCACCTGGAAGAGGATTACAACATCTAGAAAGTTTTACTAAACAATTATCAATTCCTTCGACAATAACACCTGTTTTAGAAGGTTTTGTTAAAGTTTTCTTAGAAGCAAGTTCTGAAATTGTTTTTTCTAAATCTTCTTCTTTGTGTTCCTTTTTATATTCTTCTAAAAGTCTTGCAATTATTTTTGTAGCAGATATAGCTCCAAAACCAATACTTGCATACATATCTTCTAAAGAATTGTATTTATATCTATCTAAAGCAATTTGTACCCATTCCGGCTTAAATAAATCACTATGCTTCATTCCTAGTTTTTTAATATCTTTTTCTAAAATTTCTTTACCTTTTTCGATATTTTCTTCTCTTTGAGCTTTTTTATACCATTGTTGAATTCTAGTTTTAGCACCACTACTTTTAACAAATTTTAGCCAATCACGACTAGGACCTTTAGCTGAATCTGATGTAATAATTTCAACAATATCTCCATTTTGAAGCTTTGTAATTATTGGCATCATCTTACTATTAATTTTAGCTCCAATCATTCTATGTCCTACTTGCTCGTGTATTGAATATGCTAAATCTATTGGTGTACTTCCTCTAGGTAAAACTTTTATATCGCCCTTAGGAGTAAATACATGAACTTCATCTTCAAATAATTCTTTTTTCAATGTATTTAAAAATTCATCTGGATTTTCTGTATTCTTTTGCCACTCCAAAGTTTCACGAAGCCACGCCAATTTATCTTCTTTAACTACTACTGCTTTTTTCTTTCCTTTATTGCTTTGTTCTTTATAAGCCCAGTGTGCTGCTATACCAAACTCAGCAATTCTATGCATATCCCAAGTTCTAATTTGTACTTCAAATGGCGTTCCTTTAGGACCAATTAAAGTTGTATGTATAGACTGATACATGTTTTTCTTAGGAACAGATATATAATCTTTAAATCTACCTGGCATTGGATTATATAAATCATGAACTATACCTAAAACAGCATAACAATCCCTAACTGAATTTACTAAAATTCTTAATGCAAATAAATCATATACTTGATCTAATGTAGAATTATCTCTTTGCATTTTTCTATATATACTATAAATGTGTTTTGCTCTTCCTGTTACTTCTGCAACTATTTTAGCATTCTTTAATTCATCTCTAATGTCATCCATAATTTTATCAATAAAAGCTAAACGTTCATCTCTTTTTTTATCTAACCCTTTAACTATTTCATGATATTCATCTGGATATAAATATTTAAAAGATAAATCTTCAAGCTCCCATTTTAAAGAATATATACCTAAACGATTAGCAAGTGGTGCATATAAATCCATAGTTTCACGTGCGTTTGCTATTTGTCTATCTCTACTTAGAAATTTTAATGTCCTCATATTATGAAGTCTATCAGCAAGTTTAATTAAAATAACTCTGATATCTTTTCCCATTGCTAAAAACATTTTTCTATAATCTTCAACTTGTTGTTCTTCTTTAGTTGTATATTGAAGTTTACCAAGTTTTGTAACTCCATCTACCATTTCGGCAACTGGCTCACCAAATTCTTTTATTAAATCTTCGTGTGTTGTCTCTGTATCTTCAACAACATCATGTAAAAGAGCTGCGCAAATAGTGTCTGTATCTAATTCTAATCCAGCTAAAACATAAGCAACTTGAATAGGGTGAATTATATAAGGTTCACCTGATTTTCGCTTTTGATCTCCGATGCTTTGCCTTAGCATAGTTATAAGCTTTTGTTATTTTTTTAACATCAACTCTTTTATTCTTTTCCTTTGCTACTTTTATAACATCATCAATATTTCTCTCAACTGTATCATCCTTCATACAAACAGCTCCTTCTACAATGATTTCATAATATCTTTCATATTTATTTGTATAAAATCTTTTCCGTTAAATGAGTTTATTTCTAACATTCCAGCAATATCAACTTTATCACCAATTGTATATTCCTTAGAAAATTCTCCCATATTAAATCCTATTGCATTAATTAATATATTTCCATCTTTCAATGTTAGTTTTAAATGTTTACCATCTGATAAAGCTCTTATAGAATCAATTTTTAAATTCTTATATACAAAAACTGGTCTTCTATTTGACTCTCCAAAAGGTTCTAAAACATCTAATTCTTTAACTATTTTTTCATCAATATCTTTCATTTCAACTGGTTTATCAATTTCTAGAATTGGTAGTAAATCACTAATATCTTTTTCATTAACATATTTATTAAAGTCTTCTTTAAATCTATTGAAATTCTTTCTTTCTAAGCTAAGTCCTACTGCCATTTCATGTCCACCATATTTATCTAAATGTTTTGACATATTTACTAAAGCCTCATGTAAATCAAATCCTGGTATACTTCTTCCTGAGCCTTTTCCATTTTCTCCTTCAAAACAAACTAATATAGATGGTTTGTAATATATTTCTGTAATTTTTGATGACACTATTCCTATAACACCATGATGCCAATTTGAACTTCCAAGAACAATAGCGTTATTCTTTTTATCTTCTTTTTCCATCATTTTAATAGCTTCATCAAAAATATTTTTTTCGATTTCTTGTCTTTCTCTATTAAATTTATTAAGCTCTTCAGTTATTTTTTCGGCTTCTTCAATGCTATCTGTTAAAAAAAGCTTAAGTGCTTCTTCTTCACGCCCCATTCTTCCACAAGCATTAATTCTAGGTGCTATACCAAAAGATATTGTATTAGAATTAACCAGTTTATATCCTGAAGCATTTAATAATGTTCTAAGTCCTGGATTTCTAGTAACCTCAACTAATTTTAAACCAAGCTTTGCAATAACTCTATTTTCATCTATTAATGGAACAATATCAGAAATGGTTCCAATACATACTATATCTAAATATTTTAAATATTCTTTCTCTTCAATTCCAAGCTTCATTCCTAATGCTTGTGTAAGTTTAAATACAACTCCACATCCTGCTAAACTATTAAATGGATATTTTGTATTATCCTTTCTCTTTAAGTCTATAACTGCAATTGCTGGAGGTAATTTTTCCATAGGTTCATGGTGATCTGTAACTATTGTTTCTAACCCTAAACTATTTGCATATTCTATTTCTTCTATTCCTGAAATACCACAATCTACTGTTATAATTAACGTATATCCTTGCTCATGTATGCTATCTATTGCTTTTTTATTAAGACCATATCCTTCATTTAATCTATTAGGAATATAATATCCTGCATCTAATCCACACGTCTTTAAAAATTTTTTAAGTACAGTTATACTAGTAATTCCATCAACATCATAATCTCCATAAATAATTACTTTTTCCTGATTTTCAATTGCTTTTACAATTCTCTCAACAGCAATTTCCATATCTGGCATTAAATATGGATCATGAAAATCATTTCGCGTAGGATTTAAGAAAACTTCAATATCTTTTTCATCAGTTATTTCTCTATTTACTAAAACAGTAGCTAATAAATTTGAAACATCGAATTTTTCTTGTATTTTTTTTACTTTTTCTTCATCAATCTCTTTGTATTCCCATTTTTTTCGCATCTTTTTCTCCTAAATTAACAATTCCCGTATATTATATATTATTTTTTTTAATTTTTAAATACTTTTTTCTCACTATTATCAATATTTTCGTGTTTTATTTAATAATTATACATAGTCAACTAAAAAACAGGCTATACATAATAGCCTGTTTCATTTTAAAAATTAATTTTCATTATTTTCATCAGTTATTTTAGCAAAATGTTCTAATATATTATTCATTATATCTGTAAGCATTACATTTTCATCATGTGTCAAATTTCTATCAACACGTATAGTATCTTCGTCTATTGTTTCATATGAACCTGCATTTAAAACTAATTGTTTATTTTCATTTTCATAATATCCTGTATAAATTACATAACTTTTTCCTGTAATTCCAGCATCAAATGAAGAAAAAATTTCATATTTACCTTTTTCATTTTCTTCATTAATTATTGTCATTATATCTTTCATATTACTTATCTCTCACTTCCTTCTTCTTTATCTTCAACTCTTCTTTTATCAAATACTACAGCTGATGTATTATCTTTTCCAGCTTCTATTCTTGTTATATATTCTGGATTACCTCCATATTCTGGTTTAAGACTATATGAAGTTACAGCTTGATCTACAATTTTAGCAGCTAATTTTGCAGTTGGAGTATTTTTAGTAACTGTAAATAATTGAGTATCTGATAAACAATCAGTAACTCCATCACTAAATAACATTAACGCTTTATATGACTCATTTTTCAATCTAGTAAAGCTTGCTTGAATTGGTGATTTACTTCCAGCTCCTAAACATTTAGTTAATATATTATTTCCTCTTTTAAATCTTAACTTTTCTTTCTCAGATCTTCTTAATCTAAGCTCACTTGGTGTTAACTGTCTTCTTCCTTCTTTTTTCATAAAGTCATCCCACTTTTTCTTAAAAGCCAAAAAGTTTAAATTATCATCAACAGTTACTTGTTGTAAATGATCTCTTGCATCATATATATAACATCTTGAATCACCTATACTTGCTACTGTTGTAAAGTTTTCTCCTACAATTGCTCCTACATATGTTGAACCAGAACCTGGTGCAGAACTTAAAATATTTTCATTTATCTCATTTAATTTTTTATTCCATTCGTTTTGTAAATATTGACTATTTTTGTCTTCAAAAATCTCTGCAGGTAAACCTTCAAACCAAGTTACCATTTGTTTTGCTATTTCTTGACTAGCTTTATCTCCATCAACTGCTCCACCCATGCCATCAGCAACCATTAAGAATTTATATTTATTATTTTCAGGATGATACAACATTAATACAGAATCTTGTTGAGTATCTCTTGTATTTCCCATATCAGTAATAGCCACCATATCATCACCTAACATATATTCTCTTCTAGGTCTTGGTGTTAGTTTTTGCTCTCTCATCTCATTCTGCAAAGCTATTTGTCTTCCATCTAAAACTTCTTCACGACAATAATTTACTAATTGACTATTAACATTTAAATTGCTAACCTGATATTTAGGATCAATTGTTTGTTCAATCTTTTTAGTAACAGTTCTTCTTTGTTCGTCCAATTGAGTCATCTCTAATTGAGAATACTTAGAACAAACCATTCTTGCAATATCATCAGCTTGCAATCCTCCAATATTTTTTTGCTGTCCTAGTAAACATTTTTTCATTTGTTCAATAGCATCATCATGTCCTAATGATATCATTTTCAAACTAAAAACTAACTCATCATCATTTTCTGGCTGTCTTAATTTTGACATTTGGAAAAAATATTCAGCTAAATATACAGCTAATTCTTCTCGATCAATACTTCTAATCTTATCTCTACTTTCATTAGTTCTAGTAAAGAAATTCAAATTTCCCTCTTTTAAATATTTTGTTAATGCTTCTACTACCTGTCTTATTCCATTAGCGGTATTCTTTTCTCCATCAGCTCTTACTGAAAACATTTTGTATGTTCCATATAGTCCTTCATCTAATTTACTAATATCCATATGCATTCCTTCTATATATTAAAATAATTTCAATAAAATTATACCATATAAAAACATTACTTCAATTACAATTGTGTTACTTTTTATCACTTTATAAATATTTTTTTCATATTTTATAATATATACTTCAAAATTTTCTAACACAATAAAAAAAGGAGGAAATTAAATGTTTAGAAATTGTAACTCTTGTGGTAATGAAACAGACAATAACTCAATTTATGAAGATAATAACATTCAGCTTCCAAGCAATCCTAATTCATGTAAATGTGGTTTTGAAAGCACTTCTGGTTTCCCAACTACTTGGATGTATGCTCATAGTTATGTAGTAAATCAAAAAATGAATCAAATATATACTCCAGAAGTTGGATTAAAAATGGGAACAATATTTCCTGAACTAGTAAGTCCTTATTGTCCAAATCAATCATTAGAAGAAATAAACTATTTAAAAAGAACAAATAAAATCGGAGGTGGATGTAATTCATGAATGAAGATATAAATAATATGTCTCGTGAAGATTTAATGTATAAAATACAAGGTATTAATTTTTCATTAATAGAATTAGCTCTATATTTAGACACACATCCAGATGACAGAAGAGCTATTTACTTTCACAACCAAAAGGCAAATGAACTTAGAATGTTAACAGAATACTATCAAAAATTATATGGTCCATTAACTATCCAATATCCATGTGATAAATGGCGTTGGTTAGAACAACCTTGGCCATGGGAAAAAGGAGGTAATTGCTCATGTGGTTGTACCAAAAAAAGTTAGAATACCCTATTAAAATAAAAAATACTAATCCTAGATTAGCAAAATTTATTATTTCTCAATATGGCGGACCTGATGGTGAACTTGCTGCTTCACTTAGATATTTATCTCAAAGATTTGGTATGCCAGAAGAAAAATCTAAAGCTATATTAAATGATATTGGAACGGAAGAGTTAGCTCACTTAGAAATGGTTGGCAGTATCGTTCATCAATTAACTGATGGCGTTCCTGCAGAAGAACTTGAAAAAGCTGGCTTAGGTGCATATTATACAGATCATGGTGTTGATGTCTATCCTTCATCTGCAGCAGGTGTTCCTTTCACAGCAGCTTATATTGCATGTAAAGGTGACCCAATTGCAAACTTACAAGAAGACTTAGCAGCAGAACAAAAAGCTCGTGCAACTTATGAAAAATTAATCAATCTTTGCGCTGATGACCCAGATGTTGTTGACCCTCTTCGTTTCTTAAGAGAACGTGAAGTTGTTCACTTCCAAAGATTTGGTGAAGCATTAAATGGGGTTCAAGAAAAATTAGCTCAAAAAAGATTTTATCAAGGAAATATCAATTAGATAATCTAGTATATCTATAATTTTTATAAAATAATATTTAAAAAGCTACAACTTCAAAATTGAAGTTGTAGCTTTTTATCTTATGTATCTTTAGCAAATCATAATTATTCTTCAATTATATAGCAATCTATTCATCTCTGCTTCTGTCAAAATCGTATTTTCTTCTTCATCATCTTTTGTTATAACCTCTGCTATCTTCTTCTCTCTAACAAATAATAATATACTTAATAATATAATCAATATTGCAACACAAATTCCAGTAATAATTTTCTTTTTCATATATATTCTCCCAGCAAAAAGTAAAAGGAAAGATATACATCTTTCCTTTTGAAAAATTTATTTTGATTTTTTCATATCTATATCTTGTTCTTTTAAAGATTCAACAAAGAATTCGATAACACTATCATCATCTTCTACACCTTTGTAATCAGATCTTTTTGTTTTGCTTAAATCAATTTCAATTTCTAATGTTTCATCATCAACCCAATTTACATTTGAAGTTATTTTCGAATCAGCAACTCCTAATTCTGAAGCCATCTCTGTTCCTAATGAACCCATTGTAGAATCTAATTGTTGATGAATTAATTCAACAAATTCTTCATAAGTATATGCATCAGATGTACCTACTGCATCTTCAAAAGTTTTCTTGAAGTATTTTGCTAGTTCAGCTTTTATAACCATTTTAGATATTGTATCATCATCACCATCAACAGTTAATGTCCAAGTTGTATCTTTTAATTCATCTGTACCCATTAATTTTGTCATATCAATTGTTCCAGAATATTTTGTTGCTTTGCTTTCTTCTTCATCGTCATCTTCATCATCATTGTTATCTTTGCTTTCATTTTTATTATTTTTCTTATCTTCTTTTTCATCATCATTAGATTTTGAAGTATTAGTTTCATTTTTCTTAGATGTCTTTTCATCATCTTTATCTTTATTCATATTTATTACTGCGAAAGCTCCTACAGCCACACATAAAATTACTAAAACAGCAATAATTATGATATATACTTTTGCTCCTCCCTTTTCTTTCAATAGTTTCTCTTTCATAAAAAAATCCCCCTTTAAAATTTAATATTTTTAATATTTTATTTTTTATTAAAATATTCAGAATAAAATTGTTTTTGGCTTAGTATTTCATTTTTCTTTTCTTTATTTATATATCCATACTTAACCATTTTATCTAAAACTTGATTTTGTCTCTCTGAAGCCAATTTAAAATTTACTGTTGGTGCATATACTGAAGGTGCATTTGGAACTCCAGCAAGCATAGTAGCTTCATACTCATTTAAATCAATTGGCAATTTTTCAAAATAACCTAAAGATGCCTCTTTTATAGTATAGTATCCATCTCCAAAATAAGATGTATTTACATATAATTCTAAAATTTCTTCTTTAGAATAATTTTTTTCATAATTTAATGCCATAAAACCTTCAGCTACTTTTCTTACAATTTCTTTATTTTGAGTAAAAAAAGTATTTTTAGCTAACTGTTGTGTTATTGTGCTTCCACCTTCTAATAGTTCTTTATTTTTAATATTTCTCATCATAGCTCTACCTAATGATAATATATCAATACCACCGTGTTTATAAAATCTATGATCTTCAACAGCTACTACAGCATCTAAATAAAATTTATTAATTTCTTCTAATTTTGCATAATTTTCATCACTCTGTATTTCTTTCACTTTAGAAGAAAGACTTTGTTCTTTAAGTGTATCAGAATATTTTGAATAACCTACACCTAGAAAAATTATACTTATCGAAATTAATATTAGTAAAATTAGTACAACAATTCTAATAATAGTTTTTTTCATATATTTATCCTTAATCTAAGAAACTTTATTTAATGTCTCATTGAATGAACAATTAATATCATTACGTATTTTTTCTAATTGTGATGTACAAGCTATAATTTCAAATTTTGTTTCTGCTATTGTTTCCATCACTGTTTTTCTTATACTTTTTAATTTTATCTCTAATGGTAATATCACGTTTCTTTCAAAAGATTTTTTTCCATTAAAAGTAATCATAAAATTGTATTTAATTTTATCAATCAACCCTTTTGGGTTAATCAATAATTTATCACTAGAAATAGCAAAAATATCTTCAATTGCTTCTATAGTATCATCTATACATGCTTTTAATTTATCAGTACATTGATCTATTACTACATCATAATTTAATTTTTTTTGAGCTGTAGCAAAAACTTTTTTATTTGATTTTTCAATTAATGCAATATTATTATCTGAAGTAGCCTTGTCTAGTCCTCTTTTACTTGCAACAAAATTTGCAACAGCTATCTTTTGATTTGTTTGAGCAAATGCAATTTCATTTTGTAAATATTTATATAAAATTTCATATTGTTCTATAACTTCGTCTATTTTTTTCTCATACATCTCTACATATACATCAATTTGTGAACTATACTTATTTAAATTACGTTTATAAAAACTTACTTCATCTAATAAATATTTTCTAAATTTCTCTATCTTATTTGCCTTTATTTCTTGTACTTTTCTAGTATATATAGCAGCTAATAGCATAAGTTTATTTTGTTCTAATCCTGTTAGTTCTGTTATCAAAACTAACATATCATCATTCACTTTAACATTTTCCATATTTTATCTCCTATTTTTTCTATCTGTCAAGTGCCTCTTTACCTTTTTTAGCTAATTTACTAGTTTCTCTAGCAACTACTTCAATTGCAGGAGCTGTTATATCTAAAACTCCTTTTAATACACTATTAGTAGCTCTAAATGTATCTTTTAAAGCATCTACTGGTGAACAATTTTTATCTAATAAACAATTCTTCATCATATAATCTAGTGCCGTAAAAGTAAGTGCTGCAGGTGCAAAAACTACTCCAGCAGCAAGAGTACCAGCACCAGCTAATATTTTTCTTGCTTTACGACTTCCAGCTATATTAGCAATACCTTTAGTAGTTAATTCTGTAGCAGCAAGTGCTCCTTTTCCTGCAAGTTTTACTCCTTGCAAAGTCCATCTTCCACCAGTTTTTGCTGTATTTTTTATTTTTCGTTTAGTATTTGGATTCATACAACCTTTACTCCTTTATATACTAATTAATTTACTCATAAGATTATCTAATTTATCTCGAGATTTTTCTTCTTTTTCAGAAACTTCACTAAGTATTCTTTCTAAATTTTCAACAGGCTCTTTATCTAAATTTACAATTCGCCCTTCAACAAACATTTCACCCATTTGTTCATTCATAGTACTTTGTTTCCCTTCTATATAATTTAAAAACTAACACCGTTACTAATTTTATTGGTTTGTATAGATTCTATAAGACCAGTTTCTGAATTAATATATAATGTATCTGATGTTAAATATATTTTATTTGAATCTCCTTCAGTACCATATTCAACATCAAAATAATATATGGTATATTCACTAGTCTCACCATTTTTTGTTATAAAAGACTGTATTATATTTTTACCTGTATTAGAATAAGTTTCTACATAATATTTTAAATCTAATATATCTTTTACTTTATTTATATCATCCATATTTAAAACTTTTTTATCAACATCATAATAAAAGTCTTTAAATACAACAACTTGCTCTGAATTTCTTATTGTATTATTTTCACTAATAAACTCTGATTCAACATTTATTATATAATAGCTTTCTGTTTCTAATACTACTTTTGAAGATCTAACAGATTGCTCTGATTTTTCAAATAGATTTGTTACTTTTCTAGTTGCTTCATTTTCAGATGATGCACTACCACACACTTTTTTTATTTTTAAATCACTTGTATTTTTTTTATCGATTTGTATCTGACGTACTCTACGCATTTCTTCTGACGAAAAATCTCTTATTTCTTCTTCTGTATAAACATTATCAACAAAAGTTTCAAAACTTGAACCTTCATTAATTTTTTCTATTTTCTTTTCATCTTTAGAATTATTTATAAGTTCCTTTGTATTAACTGATTTTTTAGCTGGAAGCTCATTTTTCTTTTTAATTACTACATTTAGTTCTATAAGAACTAAAATAATAGCAATTGCAAAAATCAAAATAAAAATTAAATTAACTTTTTTAAAGGTTTTATTTTTTTTCAACTTCTTCCTCCAATATGCATAAAAAAGTATATCATTAATAAATCTTTATAACAACATTTTTTATATATCATTTCAGTTACAAAATTCTATAAAATTTTAAACTACAAGTCTACCATATTTTTTATTTAACATCTCTCTTTTTTTCTTCCACTCTGGAATAAATATACTCACAAAATTATAGAAATTATTATCATGATGAATATACTTAAAATGTGCAAGTTCATGTACAATAACATATTCAATACACTCTACTGGAGTTTTTACTAAATTCACTGCAAACTCAACCTTGTTCTTTTTTGGTGTGCAACATCCCCATCTAGACTTAAATTTCTTAATATATACATCAGGAAATGGAATATTATATTTTTTCATTTTTTCATAATACACTTCTACATACTTTATCGTAGTTTCTAAGCATTCTTTCTTAAGCCATTCTTCATAAACTTTTTTAATATATTCTGCATTAGCAACATATTTCTCTTTTATCGTTAAAATTATGTTTTCTTCTGATATTTTTATATCATTTACTTTTCCAGAAATAATTTTGCTTTTATATTTTCTTCCTAAAAAATATAAATTACTATCATTAATTAATTCTATTCTTTCTTTATCAGAAGAATTTTTTTCTTGTAAGCTTATCTGTTTAATAATCCATTGTTTCTTTGTTTTTATAAATCCTTCTATTCTTTCTAGTGAACATGATTTTGAAGTAGTAATTACTAATTTACCATCTAAAGAAAATCTCATATACATATTTTTTATCTTTTTTCTTTTAATATAATAATATATTATTTTATCATCTAGCATAAGCCAACTTTCTTCTATCTTTTCCATTTCTCTCCTCTTTTTATAAAATCAAAGATATTTATAATCTTAAAAATTTTAGTAAATTTTCCTATAATACAAAAAAGCATTTTAGTAAAACTAAAATGCCTTTACTTATTATTTTTATTTATTTGTTTTTACAGCTAATTCAAACATACTAGTATTCTCATAATCTTTTATCATCACATCAATAACTTTTCCTTTATAAAAAACAACTTTTATTTGTTTTCCACTATCTGAATTACCTGGAACTAAAGTAGCTGTTACTGTATATATTTTTTTATTATCTTTATCTTTTTTAGGCTCTTTTATGTTTTTTACTTTATAATCTGTAGAATATGAATCACTTTTCTTAGCAAATTCTTTTAAACCTTCTTCCATATCCTCAATTTCATCAGCTTTTTTCTTTAATTTCTTATATTCTTTCTTAAAGTCTTCTGCTTCTTGGTCTGCTTCCATCCATGCAGCAGCTGCTTTTACATCAATAAGTTTATCATCTATTGCATCTTTCATTTTATCTTCTGAATATAATGCTTTAACAATATCTTTTACCTTATCTTCATATTTTTTTGGTTTACTACTAAATACTACTTTTCCTAATAATATTATAACTATAAGAACAACTAAAGCTGCTACAACTCCTCCAACAAGTCTCTTGTTTTTTAATAATTCCATTACTTTTTCTTTCATATTTTTTCTCCCCTTTTTATATTTATTCTTCTTCAATATATTGAATGCCATCTAAGAAAGACTCTTCATCTGAATCCATAATATAAATTACAACTTCATCATAAAATACCATTGTAAGCTCTAATTCTTGTCCTGACATACTAATTGTTAAAACAATTTTAGAAATTTTTTCATCATCTTCAGATATCTCTGGTTCAGAAATATCTTCTAATTTCACTTCAAAATCTATATCAGACATGTCTAATTCATTTCCATCATCATCTGTCATAGTTGTGTTTTCAACGGAATCACTCATCGCTCTTATTAGTTCTTCTGCTTGTTTCATCGCTTTTGGCATATTTAATGCTTTTTCAGTTAATTCTTCTATTCTCTCGTCATCATCAGCAAGATTACTATATTCATCTAAAAATTTAGAGTCATCTAATTCTGCATCTTGGTATGCAACATATGCTTTTGGATCAAAATATTCATCGACAAAATCTTTTATTTCATCTTCATCAGCAAAACCCTTTACAAACTTTTTAGCAGCTTCTTGATAAAATTCTTCTATTCCAAAATCCTTGTCCTCATCATCTTCTTCATCGTCATCATCATCAGTTTCATTTGTAGTATTATTATCTGTTTTATTTTCATAAGTATTTCCTAATTCATTTGTTGTAGATTGGCTATTATCAAGTTTAACCACAGAAACTCTACTTTTAGATTTTTTGCTAGTTACGCCTATAACTATAAAAGTAACAATTGCAATTATTATTATCGCTATTCCTAATAAAATTGGAATCAAAGTTTTTTTATTTCTAAACAAATCTCTCATTTTTTC
Organism: uncultured Clostridia bacterium; assembly: GCA_948852945.1. Classification (GTDB taxonomy): domain Bacteria; phylum Bacillota; class Clostridia; order TANB77; family CAG-508; genus UMGS1994. The sequence goes on from CAQPBJ010000019.1 coordinate 19,308, forward strand.
CTCCATATATACATTTGTAAATATTATATTTATTTTATAAAAAAAAGTAAATACATTTACCTATTTTTGTTTTTTTATGCAATCAATAAAATCAAAGAAAAATAGCAAAAATGCTAGCTTTTTTCGGTATTTTATGGTATAATAAGAATGTAGTGAGTATTAATATTTTAAGACTTTCTAACTTAAATATTAAAAGGAGAAATCAAATGTTTAATATGTCAAAAGAAGAAAAATTAAACTTCGATATTGCTAACCTTAAACAAGATTTTGCCATTGAAAATATGTACATAACAGATGAAGATTTCGAGATAATAAAAAAATATTCAAATGATGAAATCTCTGAGAGTGAAATGATTAATATAATAACAGATAACACTCTAAAAGGAGTTTAATATGGAAAATTTTTATGAAACTAAAAATTCACTTTATTGCTATCCTGGAACAAATATCCTAATTAATAAATTAGATATCCACGATAGCAATAAATTATTTAAATTAGAAAAACAAATTGTTCTTGCTAAATCTTATATTTTAAGACAAAATACTAAAATTAAAAATTTTGATAAAAAACATTTTGTTGAAATACACTATTTTTTATTTTGTGATTTATATCCATTTGCAGGAAAATTTCGCAATGAAAATATTTCTAAAGGTGAATTTACATTCGCTAGTTGGGAATTTATAGAAAGCGAATTAGATAGATTATTATTAGAACTAAAAAACGAAAATTACTTATCAAATATTAGTAAAGAATCATTAGTTAAAAGATTAGCTTATTATTTATCTGAATTAAATGTACTTCATCCATTCAGAGAAGGAAACGGTAGAACTATACGTGAATTCATTAGAGAATTAGCTTTTAAAAATGGTTATATATTAGATTTAAGAAAAACCACTTCTAAAGAAGTATTCGACGCTAGCGTTAAATCTGTTTATGACACTACTGATTTAGAAAAAATACTTGATTTATGTTTAATAGAAAATAATAGTGAACCTATAAAACTTAAATAAAAAAAATAAAGCTTGATATAAAGTCAAGCTTTATTTTTTAGTCATTATTCATTTTCTTGATATTCATTTCCCATGCTTGTAAAATCTGGCATAATCATAAATATTTTTTCATCATATAAATATGCATATACACCCATTTCTACGCCTTCAGAAACCATTGTAAATCTTGATACTTTTACTCCTTTGATTTCAGATAATGTTTTTCCTATAATAGTTTTATCAGTTTCTATATCTTTTAAATCTTCAATATCTTTAACTTCAAGATTAGTTCCTTCTTCAGAATAAGTTTCGAATACATTTACTACATTTTCTATGAATTCGTTATTTTCATATTCTTCACTTTTAGCATTTTTATATAATTCTTCAAAATCTTCTGGTTCTTCACTTTGACTCATAGCATAAAAAGCTTTTAAATTAACTTTTTCTTTTACAAATTTTTTCATATCTTCTTTATTTCCACAAGCTTTAGCAAATTCTTTAATTTGTTCTTTGTGATATGAAGGTTTTTCTGGTTCTTTGTTTTCATCTTTGTTTGATAATTTAACAGCTACTAAAGCAGCTACTGTAGCAATTATAACTATTAAAGTCACAGCTATAATAGTAATAAGTCTTTTATCAATTTTCTTAGTATTCTCCATCTTTATCTCCCTTATTTTCTAATTATAGGCTACCTTCAGTTGCAGTAACCATTAAAATTTTTCCTTTATAAAATAATGCATACAAATCAACTGTTTGACCTTCAGATTCTACAGTGAACTTAGCTTTTTTCAATTCTTTTAATTTAATCATGTCTTCTCCGATAATTTTTCCATCACTAGAATCTAATTCTTCCATTTTACCAATATCAGTAACATTAAGTGCTGTTCCTATAGAAGAATACATTTTAAAAATAGTATTTACCTTGTTTACAAAAGTTGCAGATTCATAATCTTCTTTTAAAGATATTTTATAGTTTTTTTCAACATCTTCTGCTGTTTTACTATATTGCATTGCGAAATATGCTCTTAAATTAACATATTGTTTTACATATGCTTCCATTTTCTCATCACTTTCGCAAGCTTTAGCAAATTCTTTAATTTGTTCTTTATAATCTACTACTTTTTCTTTATTAGCTAAGGCAACAACTGCAATAATAACAGCAACTATTATAACCATTGCTAATCCCATAATTAAATGCTTATTCATTACAGGTGCTTTTGTTTTTACATTTTCATTTACTTCTTCTTCCATTTCTTTCCTCCATTAGATTCATAGCAAATTCGCATATTTTTTATAAGTTAAAATCTTATTGTAACATGTCTTGATATCCTTGTATATCAGGCATTATCATTAACATTTCACCTTTATAGAAAAGTGCATAGCATTTTCCTTCTTCATCATCTATTTTTAAAGTACATTCAGCTACTTTCATTCCTTTTATTTCAGAAAAAGTACTTAAAAAGTTATCTTTATCATCTGGAATTTTTTCTAATTTACCAATTTTTTCAACTTTAACTTTTTGTCCATCTTCTCCAACATACATTCCGAATACTTTTACTACATCATCTATAAAATCATCTTTTTTATAGTCTGATTTCTTTGCTTTTTTGTACTCTTCATCCATATCTTTTGGTTCTTCACTCTCTTGCATTGCATAATATGCTCTTAAATTAACATATTTTTTAACGTATTTTTCCATCTTTTCTTCGCTCTCGCAAGCAGCAGCAAATTTCTTTATTTGGCTTTTGTAAGATGGTTTACCAAATAAAGCTACACATGCAATTGCAACCACTATTAGTGCAACTACTATTCCTATAATTAATCCCTTACTTTTTAATTTTTCTTTCATTATTCTTCCTCCTATTAAATGATTTTTACAAATTATATATAAAAATTATTTAATAGTCAATTCATTATTCTCACAATTAATAAAAACTTCTGAATTAGGCACTACTACTTGTTCTAATATTTTTCTAGCAACTAAAGTTTCTAATTTTTGCTGAACAAATCTCTTAAGCGGTCTTGCTCCGTAAGTAGCATCATAGCCATTTTCTATTAAATATTCTTTTGCTTTTTCATCTAAAATAATTTTTATTTTTCTATCTGATAATCTTTTATTTAAATCAGCAATTTCTATATTTAAAATCTGTTCTATTTCGTCTTTTCTTAAAGGCTTGTATAAAATAATATCATTTAAACGATTTAAAAATTCTGGTCTAAATGAAACCTTTAATAACTTATCTATTTTATTTTCAGCATCTTCACTTATATTACCATCTTTATCAATTCCATCTAAAATAATATCAGAACCTAAATTTGAAGTTAAAATAATTATAGTATTTTTAAAATCCACTAATCTTCCTTGAGAATCTGTAATTCTACCATCATCTAAAACTTGAAGTAAAGTATTAAATACATCTGGATGCGCTTTTTCTACTTCATCAAATAATACTACACTATAAGGTTTTCTTCTTACTGCTTCTGTTAATTGACCTCCTTCTTCATAACCAACATATCCAGGAGCTGCACCAATTAACTTAGAAACAGAATATTTTTCCATATATTCAGACATATCTATTCTAATCATATTATGTTCATCATCAAATAATGCCTCTGCTAAGGCTTTAGCTAAACCTGTTTTACCAACACCTGTTGGTCCTAAAAACATAAATGAACCTATTGGCCTATTAGGATCTTGAATTCCTGCTCTTGAACGAATAATTGCATTAGTAACTCTAGTAACTGCATCATCTTGACCAATAATTTTTTTATGAAGTAAAGTGCCCAAGTTTAATATTTTATCTCTTTCACTTTCAACTAATTTTGAAACTGGTATCCCAGTCCATTTAGCAATAATTTTTGTAATTTCTTCTTCTGTTACTTTAGTTCTTAACAAACTCGATTCTCTAGATTTTGCAGCCAATTCTTCTTGAATTTTTAATTGTTCTTGAATCTCTGGTAATTTTCCATATTTTAATTCTGCAGCTTTATTTAAATCGTAATTTCTTTCTGCTTGTTCAATTTCACTATTAACTTTTTCTAGTTCTTCACGCATTTTCTGAGCTTTATATATTGCATCTTTTTCGTTTTGCCATTTAGTCTTCATTTCATTAAATGTAGATTGCAAATCAGCTATTTCTCTTTGAATTGTAGCTAATCTTTCCAATGAAGCTTCATCTTTTTCTTTTTTCAAAGCTGTTTCTTCTATTTGATATTGTGTAATCTTATGAGAAATTTCATCAAGCTCCATTGGCATAGATTCCATTTCTGTTTTTATCATTGAACATGCTTCATCTATTAAATCAATTGCTTTATCTGGTAAAAATCTGTCTGATATATATCTATTTGAAAGTGTTGCAGCTGTGATAATTGCACTATCAGTAATTTCTACTCCATGATATACTTCATATCTTTCTTTTAAACCTCTTAATATTGATATTGTATCTTCTACAGTTGGTTCATCAACTATTACATGTTGAAATCTTCTTTCTAATGCAGAATCTTTTTCTATATATTTTCTATATTCATTTAATGTTGTTGCACCTATACAATGTAACTCTCCTCTTGCAAGCATTGGCTTTAACAAGTTTCCTGCATCCATTGCTCCACTTGTTTGTCCTGCTCCGACAATTGTATGAATCTCGTCAATAAATAAAATTATTCTTCCTTCACTTTTTTTGATTTCTTGAAGTACTGCTTTTAATCTTTCTTCAAATTCACCTCTATATTTTGCACCAGCTACTAAAGCTCCCATATCTAGAGAAAAAATTGTACAGTTTTTTAATCCTTCAGGAACATCTCCTCTAACAATTCTTAATGCTAAACCTTCTGCAATTGCTGTTTTACCAACACCAGGCTCACCTATTAAACATGGATTATTTTTAGTTTTACGTGATAAAATTCTTATTACATTTCGTATTTCATCATCTCTTCCTATAACAGGATCTATTTTATTATCTCTAGCTAATTCTACTAAATCTGTTCCATATTTTTTCAAAACATCATATGTGTCTTCTGGAGTATCAGAAGTTACTCTACTATTTCCTCTAACCTCTTGCAATACTTTTAAAAACTCACTTTTCTTTACATTAAATAATTTAAATAATTCATTAATCTTTTCATTTGCTTTATTAAATAAAGCTATCATCAAATGTTCTACTGAAACATATTCATCTTTCATTTTTTCTGCAACCTTTTCAGAATCAGTTAATACACTATCAGTATCTTGAGTTATATATATTGAATCTATTTTTCTATCTCCCATTACTCTTGGTAATTTATTAACTTCATCATCAACAGTAGTTTTAAAATTTTCATTTACATTCATTCTTTTTAATATCTGAACAATTAAGCTATCTTCAATATTTAAAAGCGCAGATAAAATATGAAGTTGCTCTACTTGTTGATTTTCATGTTCTATCGCTATTGATTGAGCCTTCTTAATTACCTCTAAAGATTTTTGTGTTAATTTTTGTGTATCCATAAAATCCACCTACTTTTCTTTAAAATTCTATTTACATTGAAATTATACATCCGCTTTTTAGCAATGTCAATACAAGACTGCTAATTTTATTTTCTATATATATTTCTAAATTATTATAAATATATCAGTAACAATATAAGTTTTAAAACTGCGCTAGCGACCAAACGAAATGAACGTAGTGAATGTAGTGCGAAATTGAGCAATCGACCTTATAAAAACGGAGTTTTTTATTAAGGTGATTGCGAAGAGCAAAGTTTTAAAAACTTATATTGTTATTGATATACGATATCGTTAATTAAACAAAAAGTACATTAAACTTAGTATTCCCTAAATTTAATGTACTATAAAACTTATCTTCTTTCTTGTCTTCTATCTTCAAAGTTAATAGCAACTTCTTCTTTAGTCACTAAATCAACATCAAAGAAATCTCTTTTAGAATAACCTAAAATAGCAGCTAGCATTTTATAAGGAGACTTTTTAATAAGTGCATTATAACTTCTTGTTGTATCATTATAAGCCCTTCTTGTAACCTCAATATCTTTTTCAATAGCAGTTAACTCATTTTTCAAATTAACAAAATTATTAGAAGCTTTTAAATCAGGATATCTTTCCATAGAATCAAAAACATTTTTAAAAATAGCTGAAAATTTATCTTCAAGTTTTTGTCTATTATTAACTGGCATCTTTTCAGACAAAGCTTCTTTTATATCATCAATATCAGTCAATGTTACTTTTTCTATGTTTTGATAACTTTTAACAATCTCTTGCAAATTAGGAATTAATCCTAGTCTTCTTTTTAAAACTTGGTCTAAAGTTTTAAGTGCATTTATATTGTCATCTCCACTTTTCACAATTTTATTAAACAACCTTATTACAAATACTACTAAAATAACTAATAATATTACAACAATAATTGTACCTGCCATCATTTTCTCCTTATACTTCTAATCTTTTGATTTCATCTATATTAATATTTTCATTTAATATAGAAGTTGCAATAGTAGCAAAAGTAGGATCAATATCAGTTAAATAAAGCTCATATTCTCCAGTTTTGCTATCAGAAGTTTCTAAATTAAACCCTGAAATTTTCTTTTTTAAATATTTTGCAAGTTCTACACCTGTATCTATAATTTCAATTCTATTAGATAATTCTTTTCTCATTAATTCTTTAAACAATGGATAATGTGTGCATCCTAAAATCAATTTATCAACATGTTTAAACATTTTCATATATTCTCTAACAGTATATTCAGCTACCTTGTTGCTTATCCAGCCTTCTTCTGCCATTGTTGCGAGCAAAGGTGCTGATACACTTATAATTTCTGCATTTGGTATATATTCTGAAATTTTCTTTTCCCATGCACAGCTTCTAATAGTTCCTTTAGTAGCTATAACTCCAATTGTATTATCTCTTTCATCAATTCTGTCTCTTAGATTTAATACAGTTGGCTCTATTATTCCTATTATAGGAACTTCATATATTTTTTGTAATACCTCTATAGCTTGACTAGTTACTGTACCACAAGCAATAACAATTATTTTAACTCCTTGTTTTACTAAAAAATCCACATTTTGTTTAGCTATTTCAATAATAGCATCTTGTGATTTTTGTCCATAAGGAAATCTCTTTGTATCTCCTAAATATATATATTTTTCATTAGGCAATTCTTTTATCAATTCTTTTAAAACATTCAGTCCGCCTAATCCTGAATCAAATACACCTATAGGTCTATTATTCATTTTATCTGTCCTTTCATCTTTTAAAATCATACACATTATACCTATAAAATCTCAATATTGCAATTTTTTTCCTTTAAACAATATGCATAATACATATCAGATATCAATACAAAAATTAATACTAAATATCCAAAAATATTATAATATATATCAACTAAAAAGTTACTTAAAAATATCATTCCAATACATATTAGTGGAACAACTACCAATATACTAGCAATTTGATTTAGCTTACTTTTTTCAAATAATTCATATCTAACACTTAAATATGTAATAACTGTAATAAATCCTTCAAATATTAGCAATGACATAAATTTTATAAATACATTTTTCATATAATTCATCGTTATATCATAATCTGCATTCATGCCTATCAAAATAGATATAATAAAAATAAATATATTACTTGCAAGCATAATTAATATTCTTAAAGTAATATCATTTTTTTCTAATTTTACAGAATTCTTTAATATATATAATTGAAAAATAAACGCTATTATTGACAATATAAATACAACTATAGAAATTAAATTTCTACTAAAAAAATTTGATATTATTTTAATAAAACTTGGTCTACTAATTTTATTGTTTTCAAATGAAACTTCTAAAATAATATCTGTTCCTGGATATACTAAACTATCATCTGAATATTCAATATATTCTTTATCTATTTTTACTGGTAAATTAACTTTTTCTATCTTTGATTCATTTGATAATGTACTAATTTCAAAATAATCTTTGTCTATTTTTGTTCCACTTGGAAATTTAATTTTAATAGTATAATTATTAATTGGAATTCCAAAAGAATCACTAAATAAGTTCCAATTTATATTACAGCTATCTTTTTTAAATTTGATTAAGTTACTAACTTTATATTTAATATTATATGTATATTTTTTAACACTTAGCTCTTTATTAGTTAAATTTATAACTATATTTCTGTCTTTTCTATTAATCTTTAAATCAATATTTTCTCCATTTTCAGAAGCCTCAATATTAGTTATTTCGATTTTTCTTCCATCATATTCTACAGGAAAACTTCTTTTTACAACATATTCTTTCATATGTTCTGTAGCTACTATTGTAAAACTTTCTTCTACATCTACAGAAGAATCTTCATTAATCTCCATTTGTATATTAAAATCTACTACCTTTTCTTCAATATCCGCTTCTTTTGCAAACAAATTTATATTATTAATAGCAAAAAACATAACAAATACAATACATATTCTTAAAATATTTTTATTCACTATCTTACCTCATCTTTATCTTTATCTTTTTCTAGTTCTGCTTTTATTTTTGATAACATTTCTTTAAAATCTTTAAATGTATATTGAGCTAATCTATTTATTTCTTCTCTGTTGCCATCAGAATATTTATCATACATTACAGCTACATCAATTCCTGCATTGTTTGCTGCTTCAACACCTATTAGTGCATCTTCTACTATTAAGCATTCTTCTGGTTTTGCTCCTAACTCACTTAAAATTTTATAATGTACTTCCGGATTAGGTTTCAATTCTTTTACTGCTCCTTTTGAATATACTAATGTAAATATATCATCAAAATTTGCTTTTCGAATTATATTTTGATTATGATTTCTATAAGTTTCTATTGTATGGTCATTTGTTGTACTTGCAATTACTAATGTAAATCCTTTTCTTTTTAAATATTTCAAAACTTCTTCTGCTTGTGGTTTATAATCAATTACATTTCTTAAATAATTGTCTGCAATCTCATATCTTAATTTTTTTATCTCTTCTTTTGATGCTGTTGCTCCATATTTTTCTTTCAAAAATCCACAATATAATAAATACGCATCTCCTTGTTTACTATATTCTTTTAATTTTTCATCTCTTTGCTTTCCGATATCTTCGTCCCCAACTGATTTTGTTCCTACTTCTGCTATTAGTCTTCTATCTATTTCATTCCATATTCCTACTGAATCAATTAATGTTCCATCTAAATCAAATATAATTACTTTCTTATTTTCTAACATAACTATTCCTTTTCTTAAACAATTTTAGTCAATTATATTCAATTTTAGCAAAATTAGCAATAATACTTTCAATAAGTATTAAAGTTAAGTGCAATTAAATAAAAAAGTAGTCAATATAATTTAAAATTTGCTCTTCGCAATTCAAGGAAGTTAATTTAAACAAGTTTAAATTAACTTCTAAGACTGTAACAAGCATAGCTTTAACAGTCTTAGCAGCTAGCGCATTTTAAATTGCTATTGATTACTTTTTTATTTTTTACAATTAAGTTTGTTGATATTGAAAGTATTATTCCTCTTCCTCATCAAATTGAGAATTATATAAAGTAGCAT
>CAQPBJ010000020.1 GCA_948852945.1 uncultured Clostridia bacterium
GGAGCATAAAAATGAAAGTAGGTTTTATATCACTTGGATGTAGTAAAAATTTAATTGATACAGAGATGGGAATAGGTGTTTTAAAAAATCATGATTTTGAAATTGTAAATGATCCACAAATAGCGGAAATGATAATTGTAAATACATGTGGTTTTATTGAATCTGCTAAAGAAGAGGCTATAAATACTATTTTGGAAATGGCAGAATATAAGAAAAAAAATTGTAAATACTTAATTGCTATGGGGTGTTTAGTTAAAAGATATAAAGGTGAATTGCAAAAAGCAATTCCTGAAGTTGATTTATGGATTAGTATAGATGAATATAAAGATTTTTGGAAAAATATTTCCACATTAGTTTATAAAAATGTGGAAAAAAATGATTATTTGTCTTATAGAAATAGAATTATTACAACAGGAGAAAAAATGGCATATTTAAAAATAGCCGAAGGTTGTGATAATTTTTGTACATATTGCGCTATTCCATATATTAGAGGAAGATTTGAAAGCAGAAAGATGGAAGACATTATTGAGGAAGCAGAAAACTTAGCTAAGTCAGGAATCGAAGAGGTTATTTTAATAGCTCAAGATACAACTAAATATGGTATAGATTTATATGGAGAATTAAAATTACCAGAATTATTAGAAAAAATTTGTAAAATTAAAGGGTTTAAATGGGTTAGATTTTTATATGCATATCCTGAAAGTATAACAGATGAATTAATTGAAGTAGTTAAGAAAGAAGAAAAAATTTGTAAGTATTTTGATATTCCAATACAACATTTTTCAGATGATATTTTAAAAAAAATGAATAGAAAAACTACAGGAAAAAATATTAAAAATATTATAAATAAAATTAGAGAAGAAATACCAGAGGCAATAATTAGAACGAGTTTAATTGTTGGCTTTCCTGGTGAAACAGAAGAAGATTTTATTTGTTTAGAAAAGGCTGTTGAAGATATAAAATTTGATCGATTAGGATGTTTTACTTATTCAAAAGAAGATGGAACACCAGCTGCTAAATTTGATAATCAAATTCATTCTAAAACTAAACAAAAAAGAAGAAATATAATTATGGAATTACAAAATGATATATCTAAAGAAAAAATGCAGAATAGAGTAGGAGAGATACATGATGTTTTGATTTGCGATATTTCTGAAGATGGATTATTTTATGTAGGAAGATCTTATATGGATTCACCTGATACAGATGGTGTGATTTATGTGAGTGGTGCTATAGAAGAAATTTTAAACAAATTTGTAAAGTGTAAGATTGTAGGATTTGAGGAATATGATTTATTTGCAGAAGTAATAAAATAGTATTTATAATATAAAAATAGAAGACTGATTTTTAATCAGCCTTCTATTTTTTAAATGATTAAAACAATTTATTTTTCAATACCTTTTTCTGAATCTATAGTTTCTCTTTCATGGTTAGTTCTTGAAATGACTGGTTCATCATGAGAAAGTTCTGATTCATCTACTTTAAAAGGATTATTTGATTCTTTCTTATCTTGTGGAAGTTTTGAAATTTCTTTTTCAAGTGTATCAATAGAAGATAGAGCTTCATTGAATTGTCTTTCATAAATCCACATATCTTTTTCAGATGTATTAGTATCATGAGCAAGTTTATTAACTCTAGATTCTGAATCTAGTTCATCAGGAGTAATGACTTGCCCTGCTTCTTCATTAACAAGAATATCAGATAAGATAGAGTTTCTTAAAGCATCAATCAATCTTGAAAAAATAGATTTTTTATTTTCATATTGCATTGTTTTCATCTTTGTTTTCTTGCTCCTTTCATAAAATACGTATTAATTATACCACTAAATACTATAAAAATCAATAGAAAAATGATGTTTTTTAACAAAAAACAGAACAAATTTTTGAATATTTTGAAATTTGTATTTATTGACATTAAAGGCATTTCATGTAATAATAGATATACTGTATGAATAAAGAAAGGAGGATTAGTATGAAATTAGAATGTGCAAAATCAATAATCGAATCAGTACTATTTGCAGCTGGTAGAGTTGTTAAAATTTCTGAATTGGCAACTATATTAGAAATGACACCTGAAGAAATTGATTCAATTGTACAGGCTTTTAAATTGGATTATGAAGCTGAAACAAGAGGAATAGAGATTATTAAAGTAGATGATGGATATCAACTTACAACTAAGAAAGAAAATTATGATTATATAGTTCAAATATTAGATAATAGAGCTAAACCTTCATTATCTGCTGCTGCTTTAGAAACTTTAGCAATTATTTCATATAATCCTAGAATTTCACGTGCAGAAATAGATGCTATTAGAGGGGTTAACTCTGATGGAACAATCTATAGATTATTAGAATATAATTTAATCGAAGAAGATGGAAAACTTGATTTGCCTGGAAAACCAACGGCTTATAAAACAACAGAAAGTTTCTTGAAAATGTTTGGATTATCTTCTTTAGATGAACTACCCACACTTCCGCGTTATAAGTTAGATGAAAATGAACAAATTGTATTAGATGATATTGTTATATCTGATGATACGAAAGAGAATGAGGAGAGTGAATAGAATGGGAAATAAAGATAAAGAATTTGTACAAGAGATTACTAATATAGATGAAGATTTTGCTAGATGGTATACTGATATTGTTATTAAAGCAGATCTTGCAGATTATACAGATGTTAAAGGTTTTGTTGCTATAAAACCATATGGATATGCTATATGGGAAGCTATTCAAAATTATGAAGATAAAAAGTTTAAAGAACATGGAGTAAAAAATATTTCAATGCCAGTTTTAATTCCAGAAAGTTTATTAAACATGGAAAGTGAACATGTTGAAGGTTTTGCTCCAGAAGTTGCTTGGGTTACAATTGGTGGAGAAGAAGAACTAGAAGAAAGACTTTGTGTGAGACCTACATCTGAAACAATTTTTTCTAAGATGTATTCTAAATGGTTAAGCTCATGGAGAGAACTACCATTTTTATATAATCAATGGTGCAGTGTTTTAAGATGGGAAAAAGAAACAAGACCTTTTTTAAGATCTAGAGAATTTTTATGGCAAGAAGGTCATACAATTCATGCATCAGCTCAAGAAGCAGAAAAATTTACTATTGATATGCTTGATGTATATGCAGATACAATTGAAAATTTACTTGCTATACCAGTTTTAAAAGGTCAAAAAACTAAGAAAGAACAATTTGCTGGGGCTCAGGCTACATATACTGTAGAAACTTTAATGCATGATGGTAGAGCACTTCAAGCTGGAACATCTCATTATTTTGGTCAAAATTTTTCTAAACCTTTTGATATAAAATTCCAAAACAAAGAAGGGCAAGAAGAGTATGCATATCAAACATCTTGGGGAACTACTACTAGATTAATCGGTGCTGTTATTATGGCTCATGGAGATAATAGAGGTTTAAAACTTCCACCAAAAGTTGCGCCAATTCAAGCAGTTATAGTTCCAATTGCAATGCATAAAGAAGGCGTTATTGAAAAGGCTGAAGAAGTATATGAAATCTTAAAGAAAAACTTTAGAATGGAATTAGATGATAGGGATCAATATTCAACAGGATTTAAATTTAATGACTGGGAGATGAGAGGAGTTCCTGTTAGAATAGAATTAGGACCAAAAGATATAGAAAATAATCAAGTGGTATTAGTTAGAAGAGATACTCTTGAAAAAGAAGTTGTAAAATTTGAAAACATAGAAACTAGATTATCAGAATTAATGGAAGAAATTCAAGCTAATATGTATAATGCATGTTTGAAAAATATGGAAGAGAAAACATCTGTGGCAAATTCATTAGAAGAAATTCAAAAAATATTAGATGAGAATCAAGGTTTTGTAAAAACTATGTGGTGTGGATCTCAAGAATGCGAAGATAAAGTAAAAGAAGTTACTGGTGCACCTTCAAGATGTATGCCTTTTGTTCAAGAACATTTAGGAGATACTTGTGCAATCTGTGGAAAAAAAGCTGATAAGATGATAGTTTGGGGAAGACAATACTAAAAAGAAAAGTTTTTTTAAAAGGTAAGGTATAAATAATGGAAAAATCAGACAAAAGAAAAAAGATAGAGAATATTTTATTAATGATTATATTTTTGATATTAGCTGCAGCAGTTGTAGTATTGTATAATAGAAATGTTAAAATTACTAAGGCTAAGAAAGCTGAAGAAGCGGCAAATGTTACATTAACAGATATAGCATATGGAAGTGAAATTACACAGCTGGGAAAAAAAGATGCTAAAGGAATATTAGATGCTTTTATTGATTCATACAATACAAAAAATGGAGAAGCAATGGTTGCAATATCAGATTTTCCAGCTCAATATATTTTTGCAGAAGAAGCAGAAGAGGATATTTCAAAATTTGATGAAAAGTATGTAAGTATTTTATCTAATGTAACTGAATATGATGATTTAATTATGATGAGATATACCTTGCCAAAGCAAGAAGAAGGAACAATTGAAGCAATTAAAAATACTAATGTTAAATTAGAAGTTGTAGATAACACAGAAATAGAAAATGTAACGAAATATGTTTCGAAATTTACTGCTAATATTAGAACGTATTCAGAAACAGAGAATATAGATCAAACAGATAAATTAGAATTTATTTTGCTAAACAAACAAGATTCTTACTATATAATTAATTATTATGTAGTTGATGAAAATGGCAATAAAATTCAATAAAAAAATCGGTTATTACTTTTTAGTAGTAACCGATTTTGCTGTTATATACACTATTACATAGATTAGATGTTTGAAAAATATGCGTAAATATAGTATAATAATATTATGTGAACGTAGAAAACATCGATTGATATTTCAAGAAAGAGAGGGCTAATATGAAAAAGAATACGAACACATCAAAAATTTCGCGAGGGGCATGGCTAATGATTTGGCTATTATCTTTGCGGACAATCATCGACATCTTTGAGGACAATTATGTAACAACATTGTTGACCAGATTGACTGGCGGTGCTACATCCAAAATAGCAGTGTACTTTATTGTGAAATATGGAGTTACTGCATTGGGAGCAATATTTATTGGCAGATATGTTAAAAAGTATGCGTTAGGAGTTTTTAGATTAGGCATGATTTCAACGTTTTTGTTTTTTATTGCCTTTATCAATATGAAACTTACAATTTTTTCTATGCTGATAGCAGCATCATTGCAAGGGTTAGCTTTAATAATGTATTATTTACCTTTTGCTGTGATAAATGCAAGTGTAGTAAAAAAATCCGAACGACATAATTATTCTGCTAAAAATAGTATTGCAGGAAGGATACTTGGAATGATTACCCCAATTACGTTTGGAGCAATAATTGCTAAAACTAATTATTTTACAACTGGGATAGTTATTTTGAGTGTTATAGTTTTGGAATTAGTGGCGGCTAGCTTTATTAAAGGTGTCAAATCAGAAGAGCATGAGCGGTTTGAATTTGCCTTTTTTCTTAAGAGGTTTGTAAAAGAAGGCACAAATAAACTGTTTATTGTTATGATGATTTGCAAAGGCATTGCATTAATGGGAGCGCAACGACAGTTAATCAATATGCTAATCTTCAATCAGTATGGAAGTGAGTTTCAGCTTGGGAAAATTGCATCTTTAGTTTCTGTATCATTAATTGTATTGGTGGCTCTTTTTGGAAAATATTCGACGCCTAAAAAATATAAGATTATTTTGGGTATTACAGCAGGAATCCAATTGAGCACAGTAATGTTTCTAATATTTAATACAAATACGATTTCTATTGTATTGATGAGATTTGCTTTTGATGCAGTGGTTGGAATTATTGGGCTGATTGCCGAAAATTACTTATATGGATTAGCAGTAGCAAATGCTGAGTATAAGACAGAATATATGGTTTTGACGGAGGTCATGTCGAATGCGGGAAGAATTTTAAGTTGGGTATTGGCAATAATTGTATCTGTAATAAGCACCCAAAATTTTATGTCAATTCCTATTGCAATTTCTGTTATAAATTTAGCTTTCATGGTTATGGTCATAGCACTTACAAAAGTTTTAAAGAAGAATGATTGTGTATTGGAGGAATGACAAGTGTCTGTCCCAAAGGCTCTTTTCTGGATGCAGAGAAGAGCCTTTTGGCGTATATAAATAAAATTTTAAGTAATTGGTTCTAACTTAAATAAATAAAACATATAATTAGTATTGACAAATAATGAAAAAAGGTATAAATTATTAGCAGACTTATAAGAAGAGTGCTAAAAAATAGAGGAGGTAGTATAAATGATAAAACCATTGATGGATAAAGTTTTGATTAAGATGAAAGAAAAAGAAGAAACAACAAAAAGTGGGATTATTCTTACTGCAAGTAAAGAAAAACCTCAAATAGCAGAGGTTATTGAAGTTGGACCAGGAAAGATGGTTGACGGAAAGATAGAAGAAATGTATGTGAAAAAAGGGGATAAAATTATTTTCAATAAATATTCAGGAACAGAAGTTAAATATGAAGACGAAGAATATTTAATTATTAGTCAAGATGATGTTTTGGCTATTGTAGAATAGAAAGGAAGATGAGGTTTTATGTCAAAAGATATTAAAAATGGAGAAGATGCAAGAAAATCTTTATTAGAAGGTGTAAATAAACTTGCTGATACAGTTAAAGTTACATTAGGTCCAAAGGGAAGAAATGTAGTATTAGATAAAAATTTTGGTGCACCACTTATTACAAATGATGGTGTTACTATAGCAAAAGAGATAGAGTTAGAAGATCCTTATGAAAATATGGGAGCTGGATTAGTTAAAGAAGTTTCAATAAAAACTAATGATGTAGCTGGTGATGGAACTACTACAGCCACAGTTTTAGCTCAAAAAATGATTAAAGAGGGAATAAGAAATATTGCGGCTGGTGCTGATACTATGTCTATAAAAAGAGGTATGGATAAAGCTACAGAAAAGGCTGTTGAAGAATTAAAGAAAATTTCTTCAGAAGTTAATGGAAAAGAAGATATAGCTAGAGTAGCTAGTATTTCTGCTAATGATGAAGAAATAGGAAATCTAATTGCAGATGCAATGGAGAAAGTTTCTAAAGACGGAGTTATTACTATCGAAGAGTCAAAAACATCTACAACTGATGTAAAAGTAGTAGAAGGAATGCAATTTGATAAAGGCTATATATCACCATATATGGTTACAGATACTGAAAAGATGGAAGTTATAATGGATAACCCATACATACTTTTAACAGATAAAAAAATAAGTTCTATACAAGAAATTTTGCCTTTACTTGAAGAGCTAATGCAACAATCAGGAAAATTATTAATTGTAGCTGATGATATAGAAGGAGAGGCATTATCTACATTAATTTTAAATAAATTAAGAGGAGTGCTAAATGTTGTTGCTGTTAAAGCACCAAGTTTTGGTGATTCTAGAAAAGATATGCTTCAAGATATTGCTATTTTAACTGGTGCAACAGTTATTACAGAAGATTTAGGATTAGAACTTAAAGATGCTAATGTAGCAAGTTTAGGTAGAGCAAAACAAGTTAAAGTGTTAAAAGATAGTACAATTATTGTTGGAGGGGACGGAGAAAAAGAAGAATTAGATTCTAGAATAAAACAAATTAAAGCTAATATAAAAGAAACTTCTAGTGAATATGATAAAGAAAAGTTACAAGAAAGACTTGCTAAACTTTCTGGAGGAGTAGCTGTTATAGAAGTTGGAGCTGCTACAGAAGTTGAAATGAAAGAAAAGAAGCTTAGAATTGAAGATGCTTTATCTGCTACTAGAGCTGCTGTTGAAGAAGGAATAGTAGCTGGTGGGGGAACAGCATATATTAATATAATTTCTAAAGTTGAGGAATGCTTGAAAGAGGCTAAGGCAGACGAAAAAATTGGTGTTGGAATTATATTAAATGCTTTAGAAGAACCTGTTAGACAGATAGCGGTAAATGCTGGATTAGAGGGTTCTATAATCCTTGATAAAGTTAAAAATAGTAAGGCTGGAGTCGGTTTTGATGCTAAAAATGAAGAGTATGTTGATATGAAAAAGAGTGGAATTGTTGATCCAACTAAAGTTACAAGATCTGCTCTTCAAAATGCTGAAAGTATAGCTTCTATGATTTTAACTACAGAAGCTTGTGTTGTAAATAAAAAAGAAAAATCATGTTCTTGTGGAGGACATGAAGGTGGAAATGGAATGCCTGCAGATATGGGATTCTAATTCCGATATAAAAGTTCCTTAGATTAACTAAGGGACTTTTGCTTTTTATAATTAAAATATAAGAGATAAATATAGTTTTAAAATGCGCTAGCGACCAAACGAAGCGAACAAAGTGAGCAAAGTGCGAATTTGAGCAATTGACCTTATAAAAACGGAGTTTTTTATTAAGGTAATTGCGAAGAGTAAATTTTAAAACTATATTTATCTCTTGTATTATTTTATGCTTTAATAAAAAAATCCCTTAGATTAACTAAGGGATTTTTGACTTTAGAAATTAGCAACCGCAGTTTCTATTTCCACCACAACAACAGAATATGATTATTAATAATAGAACAATCCATAAGCAGTCATCACCAAATCCACATCCACAACCTCTATTTTCTGGCATACTAATTCCCCCCTTTGCAACTAAAGCATCCGTAGCTTTTTAAGTATTTCCTTGGTATATTATATAGTATGAAAAATAAAAAAAACTGTGATTAAAAAAAGAATAAAATGTATATACAAATATAAAAGTTTAATGATATAATACAGACACAAAGTAGGATGTAGATTTTTTTGGAGGAGTATAAATGGGAAATATTGTATTATTAGATGATCTAACAATTAATAAAATTGCTGCTGGTGAGGTGGTTGAAAGGCCAGCTTCCGTAGTAAAAGAGATGGTAGAAAATTCTATAGATGCAGGTGCAACAAAGATAACTGTTGAAATAAAAAATGGTGGTATTTCTTTTATAAGAATTTCTGATAATGGAAAAGGTATTGCAGAAGATGATATGGAAATGGCTTTTGAAAGACATGCTACTAGCAAAATTAGAGTAGCAGAAGATATTACAAAAGTAATGTCTATGGGGTTTAGAGGTGAGGCTTTAGCAAGTGTTGCATCCATTGCAAATGTAGAAATGATTTCAAGAACAAAAGATTCAAGTATAGGTCATAAAATTGTTGTAGAAGGTGGAAAAATATTAGAACAAACTGAAGTTGGAGCACCTGTAGGTACAACAATTACTGTAAAAAAATTATTTTTCAATACTCCAGTAAGATATAAATTTTTGAAAAAAGATTATACAGAATCAGGATATATTGAAGATGCTATTACTAGATTAGCTTTAGTAAATAAAGATATATCTTTTAAACTAATTAATTCAGGAAAAACTGTTATACAAACTACAGGTAATGGCGATGAAAAAGATGTTATATATAGCATTTATGGAAAAGATGTTGCAGAAGCAATAATTAATACAGAATATGAATATGAAGGAATACAAATTTCAGGAGTAGTTGGAAAACCTGAAATTGCTAGATCAAATCGTTCAAATCAATTATATTTTGTTAACGGAAGATTTATAAAAGATAGAACTTTAACTGCAGCAGCAGAGCAGGCTTTTAAAGGTATGATTCCTATTAACAAATATGGATTTTTAGTTTTGAATCTTCAAATGGATCCAGCATTAGTAGATGTTAATGTTCATCCTGCTAAATTAGAAGTTAGATTCGAAGAAGAAAATAAAGTTTTTAAAGCTGTATATTATGCAATAAAAGATGCTTTATCTAAAAAAGAATTAATTGAAAATGTAGCAGAAGACAAACCAGAAGAAGTTGAAACTAAAGAAGAAAAGCAACCTGAGGAAGTATCTGAAGAAGTAGTTGATGAGAAAGAGAAAAATCTTTTAGAATTTAGACAAGGGCTAAAGGAATTAGGTATTGCTGAAGCTTCTACAGCAACAAATACAGCATTATCAGATTTAGAAAAACTAGATAATCAGGAAGAAAGCAAAGAAACTGAAAAAGTTGAAGATGAAGTTGCAGAAGAAATTTCTATTCCATCTGAAGAAAAAGTTCAAGAGATGACAGAAGAACTTATTAAACAAAGAGAGTCAGAAGAAATTTTAAAAGAAGCTATTAAAAATAGTAAATTAGAAAATCCTTTAAACAAAGGAAATGTAGTAAAAGAAGAACCAACAAAATTTAACGATATGTATGCAAAAATTTTTGGAAATAAGTCTGTACAAGCAGTTGATTCTACAGAAGTAGATAAAGAACTTTCAGAAGATGAGAAAAAGATGCTAGAAGAAATTAAAAGTACAGTTAGGCCAGAAAAAAATGTAGCAGAAGCAGAAGTCGTAGAAGCAACAGAAATAGAAAATGAAGATGATAATGATATAGAAAAATATGAAAAAGTAGAAGACGAAAATAAAGAAAATGCCATAGAAGAAATTTTAATAACAAATGAAAATACAGAACAACTAGAAGAATTTAAAAATATGGCAGATAAGAATTACAAATTTATTGGTATTGCTTTTTCAACATATATCATTGTAGAAATTGAAAATGAAATGTATATTATAGATCAACATGCAGCACATGAAAGAATTATGTATGAAAAAGTAAAAGAAAATTATTATAGTGAAGAAGAAAAAGATTCTCAAATGATGTTATTACCAGACATTATAAATCTTTCACACAAGGAAACAGAGATTATAAAAGAAAATCAAGAAATGTTTGAAAAAGCTGGTTTTTCATTTGAAGCTTTTGGAGAAAATACTTTAAAATTAAATGGAGTTCCAAATATTTGTATTGATATGAATACGAAACAATTATTTTTAGAACTTCTTGATGAAATTGATAATTATGGTAAAACAGATAGACAAGAAAAAGAAGAAAGATTTATAGCAACTATTGCATGTAAATCAGCGGTTAAAGCAAAAATGAAACTTACAGAAAGAGAAGTAGATAAATTAATGGAAAGATTACTTGAATTACCAAATCCTTTTACTTGTCCACATGGAAGACCTACAGCTATTAAAATGACAAAATATGATATAGAAAGAAAGTTTGCTAGAAAATAGAAAGGGATTTTTATATGGATAAAGCCAAAGTTATTGTAATTGCTGGTCCTACTGCATCTGGGAAAACGTCTTTATCTATTGAACTTGCTAAAAAGATTAATGGAGAAGTTATTTCAAGTGATTCTATGCAAATATATAAAGATATGACAATAGGAACAGCGAAACCAACTTTAGAGGAGATGGATGGAATTTCTCATCATTTGATTGATTTTGTTTCGCCTGATAGTAGATATTCTGTTGCTGATTTTAAGAAAGATGCTGAAAAAGCTATTGATGACATTGTTTCTAGAGGAAAAGTTCCTATAGTTGTTGGAGGAACTGGATTATATATTGATACTCTAATTTATGGAATTGAATATCCAGAGTTAGATTTAGATGAAGAATATAGAAAAGAGTTAATGCAAAAGGCTGAATCAGAAGAAGGGTTAGCAGAATTATATGAGCAAGCAAAAAAAATAGATCCACAAGCAATAGAAAAGATAAGTTCGAGTGATAAAAAACGAATTACTAGAATTTTAGAAGTGTATAAGGCAACAGGTAAAACTAAAACAGAGCTTGAAAAAATTTCTAGAATTAATGGCGTTAAATATGATTATAGAGTGTTTGCCATAGGAATGGATAGAGAAAAACTTTATGAAAGAATTAATTTGCGTGTTGATATAATGATGAAGCAAGGATTAGTAGATGAAGTCAAAGAATTAGTAAAAAAATATTCTAAATTTCCAACTGCTATGCAAGGTTTAGGGTATAAAGAAGTTGTTGAATTCTTAAATGGTGATATTACTGAGCAAGAAATGATTGATAAAATAAAGCAAGAGAGCAGGAGATATGCCAAAAGACAACTTACTTGGTTCAGAAAAAATAAAGAAATTATCTGGATTAATGGTTTGGAAGATAAACAAAAAAATATTGAGTTAATTATTAATGAAGCAGAACTTTAAAATATAGTGGAAAGGAATGTTTATTGACTTGAGAGAACAAAAGAAAACATCAAAGAAAATATTATTTAGAATAGTATTATTTATACTAGTAGTAATTTTAATTTCTTATTTGATTTATAATACCATTAGATTAATTATGAGACCTGCAGATACATTTGTTGTCGAACAGGGTGTTCTTAGTGTGTCAGAAGTAAAAGATGCTTATGTTATTCGAAATGAAGTGGTTTTACAAGGAAATAATTATAAAAATGGGATGGAAAAAGTTATTGCAGAAGGAAAGAAAGTTGCAAAAGGTGATTCAGTTTTTAGATATTACGTTAATGGAGAAGAAACAATAAAAAATGAAATTGCAGAATTAGATAAGCAAATTCAAGAAGCTCAAAAAAATGAAGAACCAATATCTACAGCTGATATTGAAATATTAAAGCGAAAAATTAGAGAAGCAGAAGAAAAAATATATGACTCAAATAGTAAAGAAGAGATTGAAAAATATAAAAAAGAAATAGAAGATTATACATATAAAATTTCAGTAATAGTTGGGGACAGTAGTCCAGCTGGTTCATATTTAAAGGATTTAATTAATAAGAAAACAGAGTATTTGAATAAACTTACTGATGGTGCAGAAGAAATTATTACTACAGATAGTGGAATTGTGTCATATAGAATAGATAATATGGAACAGCTTTTTACGACAACAGATTTTAATTATTTAACATCATCTTTTTTGACTAATTTAAATTTGAAAACAGGAGAAATAATTGAAAATAGTACTGAAAAAGGAAAAATAATTACAGACTTTTATTGTTATTTGGCTATTGAAATGAATTCAGAATCTGCTATGAATGCTAAAGTTGGCGATAAAGTAAAAATTCAATATGATACTGATTCTATAGTATCTTCTGAAATTGTGCATATAAATGATGGTGAAAAGAGTAAAATTTTAGTATTTAAAGTTGATGATTTACCAGAAAAGATGATAAGTTATAGAAAAATTTCAGTAGAAATAATTTGGTGGGAACATACAGGATTAAAAGTTCCAAATTCAGCTTTAATCGAAGAGAATGGAAAAAAATATGTAGAAAGAAATCGTGCTGGATATAATGCAAAAGTTTTAGTAAAAATTTTAAAGCAAGATGATTCATATGCAATAATAGATAATTATACTACTGATGAATTAAAAGAAATGGGGTATTCATATGATGAAATTGTTAATATGTATAGTATTAAGCAATATGATAAAGTAGTCGTTAATAGTAAATAATGTTACAAAAATATTACAAGAAAATTAAGAATAATTAACAATATTCAAAATTGTATTGACATATTTTTTTAAAAGACGGATACTATATGCAGTAATTAAAATTTAAATGAATAAGTTTGGGAGGAAATTAAATGGCTAATGCAGTTGTAAATAAAATATTAGATTTTTTAGGTGTTGATAATGGAGAAGCTATAGAAGATGAAGAATTATTAGATAATGAATATGCAGATATATATGAAGATGAAGAAGAATTACCAGTTGAAGAAGAAAAAAGAGGATTATTCAATACAAGAAAATCTGGTAAAGTTGCTAATTTAGCACAACAACAAATTAAAATGAAAATAGCAAAACCAACATCTTTTGAACAAGCAGAAGATATTTGTATCTTATTAAGAGAAAGAAATGCTATTGTTGTTAATTTAGAATATGTTAATAAAGATGTTGCTAGAAGAATTTTAGATGTTATTAGTGGAGCTGTTAAAGTTCTAGATGGACATTTTGAAAAAGTTTCTAATTCAATATTTATAGTTGCACCATTTAATTATGATATAGTTAACGATATGACAAGAGAGGAAATAAAAAATAAACTTTCTGTTTCATGGCTAAATAAATAAAATAGGAGGATTACTATGCTTACACCACTAGACATTGAAAATAAGAAATTCCAAAGAAAAATGATGAATGGTTATAATGTTGATGAAGTAGACGATTTCTTAGACGAAATAACTGTTGATTATGAGAAACTATATAAAGAAAATACAGAATTACGTGCAGAAATAGAAAGATCTAAATCAGATATAGATAAATATAAAACAATAGAACAAACACTACAAAATACATTAGTGATGGCTCAAAAAACTGCTGATGAAATTAAGGATGCAGCACAAGAAGAAGCTGATAATATAATTAAAAATGCAAGATCAAAAATGCAAGATTCTGTTGATGAATTAGCTAAAGAGTCAGAGACAAGAAAAAGAGAATACGCAGAAACTAAAAAACAATTTGATATATATAGAGCAAAAATGGAAGCATTATTAATATCACAATTAGAGTTACTAAAGGATATGAAAGAAGATTAACAAAAGATAAAGAAAAAGGTTGAGTAAATATCAACCTTTTTTTTAGACTATAAAAATATTAGAATGTATGTTTGTGTTAGAAATGTATATTACAAAAGAATTAAGTGAGTGTTACAAGATTAAGTATTATTTACATTTCTGTAAATCGTATTGACTTCTTGCATATTTAACATAAAATATACGTATATAATTGTCGAGGTTAGGGATACTTATGAGAATTATTAGTGGAAAAGCTCGTGGCACTAAATTGTTTACTTTAGATGGTTTGAATACTAGACCAACTTTAGACAGAGTAAAAGAATCTCTATTTAATATTATGAATTTTAAGTTACAAGATTCAATAGTATTGGATTTATTTGCAGGTTCAGGAGCTCTTGGTCTAGAAGCTATAAGTAGAGGTGCTAAACAGGCAATTTTTTCAGAAAATAATAGAGAAGCTCAAAATATTATTGAAAAAAATATTGATAAGACTAAATTTAAAGAGCAGACTTTGTTAATAAAAAAAGATTATAAAGATGCGTTACTTATTATTGAAGATAAAAAAATTAAATGTGATGTAGTTTTTATAGATCCACCATACAAAACGGATTTAATAAAAAAGTCATTAGAAGAAATTTTAAGTAGAAGCATATTAAATGAAGATGCTATTATAGTTCTTGAAACTGATGAGCCAGAACGTATAGAACAAGAAATAGCTGATTTGAATTTCGAAATTATAGATAATAGAAAATATGGGAGAGTTAATTTATTTTTCTTAAAGCAAAATTAGGAAGGATTAGAAATAATTTTAATCTACTATTATCTGGAAAGGACAATAAGAAATGGAGATTTTTACTCTTTTAGAGGCAATTGAAGAGATACTTGGAGAAAGCAAAAAAATGCCTTTTTCAAACAAATATGTTGTAGATAGAGAAGAAATTTTAGATATTGTAAAAGAAATTAGGTTAAAACTTCCTGATGAATTGAAACAAGCTAAATGGGTGAAGGAAGAAAGAACTAGAATAATCGAAGAAGCTCAAAAAGAAGGAGAAGACATAGTTAAGGAAGCTGAAAATAGAATTATTGCTATGATAGATGAACATGAGATTACTAAAAAGGCTTATGATGAAAAGCAAAAAATTATTGATTCAGCTAATGATATAGCTAAGGAGATGTCTGAAGCTACTAAAGAATATGTTGATAATATTTTGAGTGGTGTAGAAGAAACAATTCTTTTATTAAAAGGAGACATAGAAACAGCTCAGGCTACTATTAATACTGCAGTAAGTACCTTAAAAAATAATAGAAAAGAATTAGAATAAAAAAATACATATAAGATAGAAGTTTTAAAATAATTTCTATCTTATTTTAATGTTATAAGAAATAGGATAGGTATTTATCAATAATATTTTCATTAAACCATCTCGCTTTATTAAGAAAATTTAATAAAAAAATTAATAGAGTCTCTCGAAAATTCTTCGTATCTCTATTAATTTTTTTATAATTTTCTAAACTTGCTCGAATAATTAATTCAAATATTATTTATATGCATAGATACTTTTTTGAGTAATATGATAAAAATATTATAAAAAATGTGTTGTTTTTTGAATGTATTTGTTATAATTATATAGTAAAAAAGTATGCAATATGGGAGGAATAAACTTGGGTAGAAAAAAGAAGAAAAAAAGTACATCATCATCTAATAGATCTGCTGGACTAAGTTTTGAAATGATTATTATGATTATGTTATTAGTTGGAGTTTTATTAGGTGTATTAATATATACAAGTGCAGGACAAATTGGTAGATTTGTTAGTCCGCTTTTTGGAGGATTAGTTGGAATAATAAAATATGTTATACCTATTGGAATAATTGTAGTTGCACTATCATTAATCAAAGAAGAAAAATCATTTGTTACAACAAAGCTTACACAATTTATTATTTTTGTTTTATGTATAACAACAATAATGCATATAAATCAGTTTTCAAAAATAAATATGGCTTCTAATGTAACATTTGAAGAGGTTGTAAATGAAGCATACAAAATTGGAACAATGAATAAAGGTGGAGGTGCAATTGGAGCAATAGTTGCTACACCAATGATTAATTTAATAGGCGAGCTAGGAACTACTATTTTAACTGTTGCTATTGCTGTTATTACACTAATGTACATATTAGGAATAAATCCAGTTCAACTTTTAGTTGATTATATTGAAAATAGTGCAGATAGAAGGGAAGAGAGATTAGAGAGAAGAGAGCAAGAACGAGAAGCTTATAATGCTAGAAGAGAAGAGCGTAGAGAAGAAAGAAGAAATAGGCATGTAGCTAATGTTGAAGAAGAAAGACCTAGACGTAGAAAAGAGATGCCAAAGCAAGAGCAAGTTGATTTAATGCAAGATGAAATCGTTATAAATAATTTTAATGAACCTGAAGAATTAGCTAGTGAGAAAAAAGGAATGTTTGGATTATTTGGAAAGAAAAAAATGGGTGGAGATATGATTGATGATGTCGAGCCTGAAAAATTTGAGCAACCAGAAAATAATCCAGATGAATTAGAAAATATATTTAAAGAAGAGAAAGAAGAAAAAGAAGAAAAAACAAAAGCAGTGTTACAGCTTGATCATCAAACTCATACTATTGATGATGAAAATTATGAAATGCCACCAGTTAACTTATTATCACAGCCTGGTGGAAAAGTAGCTAAAGGAAGTAAAAAAGCTCTAACTGATACTGCTACAAAATTACAAAAAACTTTACATAGTTTTGGAGTTTCTGCAAAAGTTGAAAATGTTTCTGTAGGTCCAGTTATTACTAGATATGAATTAAAACCTGCTGAAGGTGTTAGAGTAAGTAAAATAGCAAAACTTGCAGATGATATTGCATTAAATTTGGCTGCTGAAAGTATAAGAATTGAAGCTCCAATACCAGGAAAACAAGCAGTTGGAATCGAAATACCAAATAAAGAAAAAGAAACTGTTGCACTAAGAGAAATAATAGATTCAGATGATTTTAACGAATCAAAATCTAAATTATCATTTGCTTTAGGTAAAAGCGTATCAGGTGATAATGTAGTTACAGACATTGCTAAGATGCCACACGTTTTAATTGCTGGTTCTACTGGTTCTGGTAAATCAGTTTGTATAAATACATTAATAACAAGTATTTTATATAAAGCAAAACCTAGTGAAGTAAAACTTATAATGGTTGATCCAAAAGTTGTTGAACTTTCAGTTTACAATGGAATACCTCATTTATTAATACCAGTTGTGACAGATCCTAAAAAGGCTGCTGGTGCTTTAGCTTGGGCAGTTCAAGAAATGGTTAATCGTTATAGTTTATTTGCTCAAAAAAATGTTAGAGATATAAAAGGATATAATGCAGCATTAGAAAAAGAAGGTATTGATGAAACAATGCCTCAAATAGTTATTATTGTAGATGAGCTTGCAGATTTAATGATGGTTTCACCAAAAGATGTTGAAGATGCAATTTGTAGATTAGCACAAATGGCAAGAGCTGCAGGTATGCATTTGGTTATAGCAACACAAAGACCTTCTGTAGACGTTATTACAGGTATTATCAAAGCAAATATACCATCAAGAATTGCTTTTGCTGTTTCTTCACAAGTTGACTCAAGAACAATCTTAGATTCAATGGGAGCTGAAAAATTATTAGGAAAAGGTGATATGTTATTCTATCCATCTGGAGCTTCAAAAGCTACTAGGGTACAAGGAGCATTTATTTCAGATGGTGATGTTGAGAAAATAGTTGATTTCTTGAAGAAAGATGGAGAGACTGTTTATAATGAAGATATTTTGGAAAAAATAGAAAAAGCTAATACTTCTGACAGAGAGCTTGAAGAAAATTCTGAAGATGATGAAGCAGATCCATTTTTAGCAGAGGCAATAGAAGCTGTTATAGAAATTGGTTCAGCATCAGCTTCATTAATTCAAAGAAGATTTAAAGTTGGATATGCAAGAGCTGGTAGAATTATAGACCAAATGGAAGCAAGAGGCATTATTTCAGGTTATCAAGGAAGTAAGCCAAGAGAAGTATTAATGTCTAAAGAAAGATGGCAAGAATTAAAAATGACACCAAGCAATACTGAAGGAGAATAAAAAATTACAAAAGAAAGAAGGGATTTAGTTATTTTATGAAAAAAGGTTTATTTTCTAAATTTAAAGACTATAATTATATTTTAGATAAGGTTTTAGAAGAAAAACGTTTTTCAGAAGATGCTAAAAACCTTCTTTTAAATATGATTTATAAAATTGAAAATTCGTATAAAGATTATGCACAAATAAAGGGAATTTTTGAAACTAAAACAGATTTTATTGACGGAATTATTGATAATGTTTCAAAGTATTGTAAATATCTATTTTTAGTTGATCCTAAAAAAGAAGAAGTTAAGATGTTAAAAGAACAAAATGTGTTAGCTCTTACTAATGAAAAAGAAAAAAGAATTTATGCGTATCCAACAGAACTTGCAATTTTATATGGTGTAATTGAAATAAAACCAAAATATTTTTATATTGCTAGAAACTATTATTATCTTAAAGAACAATTGCAAGCACTTTTAGTTGAAGGAACAATTTTAAATGATACTGAGGTAATACGTAATTTTAATGGTTGGTCATGGAATTTAGCAGAAGATGCAAATATAAATCATGTTGCGAATATGATTTATCAAGCAATTCGAATATTAATTGATGAAGATTTTCTTAGAGAATGGGAACAAAATACGTCTTCAAAAATTGATTATATTTATGAAATGCGAAAAGAATTACTTGAGTATTATGGTAAAGAATGTAGTAGAGAATTTTATATAGCAATGGCTAGATTAGTGGTTGCAAGTTCGTTAAAAAAGAATAGAAAGAAAGTTAAAGAAGAATATGATAAAGTTGCTTTTGCTTATAATAGCATGAAAAACAAGACGGAATATATATATCGTGTTTCTGAAGAAAAGAAAAAGATTACAGTAGAAATAGAAGCTAAAGATAAACTTTTAAATGATAGTAAAGGTTTGATACAAGAATTTAATAAAAGAAATAGTAATTTGCCAGATGATATGAAAATTTTTAATGTTAGTGCATTAGTAGATATATTACAGTCTGAAAGACAGAAATGTATTAAAAGAATTAAAGAGTTAAATGAACTTGTTAAGCCTTTGAATTATAGTCAGCTTAAAAATGAATTAGCTGAAAAATTAAGTATACTTTCTGTGGTTACTGAAAATAATGATATAAGAAAATATTCTATTGATTTTCAAGAAGCAGCATTAAAATGTTTTTATGAAAATTTGAATAAAATATCTAATAAAGAAGAGATTATTGATATAATATATAAAATGCGCTATTATAGAAAAATTAGAGTTACTGAAAATGAAAAAATAGAGGACATAACGGTATTATATGATTATGTTAAAAAAATATTAAAAACTTTAGTTACTATAGCATGTAAAGAAAGAACTTTTAATATTTTTTGTAAAGATATAGAGTTTAATTATCAAATTATAGAAAAAGCTTTAAATACTTCAATTGCTGATTATGAAGATATAGATATATCACTTAAAATTGATGGTGAAATGCTTCAAATATATGTTTATGATAATGAAATATTAGATAGACAAGTAGAGATAAAATATCCATTGACTGATAAGGATTTGAGTATAAAGCAAGGAAAAAGAATACCAATGTATGTAATGTAGATACTGAAGAAAAAGAGAGGAAAATTTTATGAATATTACTTTTTTAGGTGCAGCAAAAACAGTTACAGGTTCGAATTTTTTAGTAGAAGCTGCAGGAAAGAAATTTTTAGTTGATTGTGGAATGTATCAAGGAAAAGCAGCACAAGAAATTGAAAATTCTGAAGAATTTTTATTTAATCCTTTAGAAATTGATTTTATGTTATTAACTCATGCTCATATAGATCATTCAGGAAGAATACCTAAGTTATATAATGAAGGATATAGAGCACCAATATATGCACATAGAGCAACAGTAGATTTGTGTAGCATAATGCTTCCAGATAGTGGTCATATTCAAGAAACAGAAGTGGAGTGGAAAAATAGAAAAAGAATTAGAGCTGGATTAGACCCATTACCACCTTTATATACAGCAGAAGAAGCAGCTAAATCAATGGAGGTATTTAAAGCAGTAGAGTATGACAAAATAATTGATGTAGCTGAAAATATTCAAGTTAGATTTAATGATGCAGGTCATATGCTAGGATCTAGTATTATTGAAATTTGGGTTACTGAAAATGGAAAAACTGAAAAAATTGTATTTACAGGGGATCTTGGAAATAATGATATTCCTCTTTTAGATTCACCAACGATGTTAGACAATGCAGACTATGTTGTTATGGAATCTACATATGGAAGTAGGTTGCATTTGAGAAATGATGATAAAGCTAAAATGTTTTTAGATATCGTTTCTGAAACGTTAGATAATGGAGGACGTGTGGTAATTCCTTCATTTGCAGTAGGAAGAACACAAGAGATTTTATATGAAATTGATAAAATAAAAGATGCGCATACAGATGATGAAGAATTTCAAAGAAAATATCAACAATTAATGAAAACACCAGTGTTTGTCGATAGTCCATTAGCAATTTCTGCGACAGAAATATTTAGAAAAAATATTGATTTATTTGAAGATGAAATTCAGGAAAAATTAAAACATGGAGACCATCCATTAGAATTTTCTGGGTTACAATTTACAAAAACAGCAGATGAATCTAAAGCATTAAATGAAACATATTATCCATCAATAATTATTTCAGCTAGTGGAATGTGCGATATTGGTAGAATTAAGCATCATTTAAAACATAATTTATGGAATCCACAAAGTACAATTTTATTTGTTGGTTACCAAGCTCCAGGAACATTAGGAAGAACAATTGTTGAAGGTGCAGACAAAGTTAAAATTTTTGGTGAAGAGATTTCTATAAATGCTAGAATTGAATATATTGAAGGATATTCCGGACATGCAGATCAAGAATGGTTATTGAATTTTATATATTCATTTATAACAAAGCCAAAACATATTTTTTTAGTTCATGGTGAAGAAGAAAGTCAAGAAGTTTTAAAAGGAATGATTGAGAAAAATACGCAAATACCAGTAACTATTCCAGACTTTGGAGAAAAATATGAAGTTTCTGATATTCCAAAACTTCAAGATAGAGTTGAATATTCAAGTAAAGTAGAAGATAGATTCTTAAGATTACAAATACTAGAAAAACTTGATAAAATTACAGATGAAATTGATACTATGACAAAGGTTGTTAAACAAGAAAAATTGATGAAAGAAAATCCTGATGTTGAAATTGAAAAATTAAATGACAAAGTAAAAAAATTAGAAGAACAGATAAAAGGTTTAATTGAAAATTAGGGAGAAAGGTATAGATTAATGGAAACAAAGTATTATAATGATGCGATTATTGGAAATAAGGAGATGACAGTTAGTTTTTCAAAAACTGGAGAACTTTTAAGATTATTTAATCAAGCTCCTGATTATAAGCAATTTTTTGAGTTTTTTCATGTAGGAGTTAAAGTAAATGATTCGGCCAATATATATTTGCATAATGATGTAAATAATATGTATAAACAATATTATTTAGATGGAACTAATGTATTAGTTACTGAAATTGTTAATACATATTTTAATTTAAAAATTACTCAAATTGATTTTGTTTTACTAAAAGAAAATGTTTTAATTAGAAGATATAAATTTGAAAATAAAAATAATATTGATTTAGATTTGAGATTTTCAGCATATTCTAAATTGTTTACAAATATTAATAATGATGCTTGTGGATTTGTAAAAAATGATACTCTTTTACAATATACACACGATTATACAGTTTGCAGTTTTGCTAAAGAAAACATCACTAGTTATCAAATTAATAATAGTAGTGAAAGCTTTATGGGAGGAACGGTTGAAGGAAAAGACTATATAGGCATGTCACCAGATTCTTCTATTGCTTATGATTTGGGAAGTTTGAAGCCAGGTGAAGAAATAGTATTTAATTTATATATTCATGTAAGTAATAATCAAGAAAAGAATCTTCTTAATGATTTAGATGTTGAAATTGAAAGATTTAGAAAAATTGATTTGAAAAAAGAATTAGAAGATACTAAAAAATATTGGAGAAAGTTTTTAAAAGATCATTCTACTATTGATTTTAAGAATGATGATAAGATGAAAAAAATCTATGATAGAACAATATTATTGTTTCCATTGTTAATAAACGATACTACTGGTGGAATTTCTGCTGGTGTAGAAAGTGATGAATATAAAACT
Source organism: uncultured Clostridia bacterium (assembly GCA_948852945.1). GTDB lineage: Bacteria > Bacillota > Clostridia > TANB77 > CAG-508 > UMGS1994. The sequence continues at coordinate 22,591 of CAQPBJ010000020.1, forward strand.
AAATGTGGTAGATATTCATATTGTTGGCCAAGAGATGCAGCATTTATTACAGAAGCTTTTGACGAAGTTAATATGACAAAAGAGACAGATAAATTTTATAAAACTTTTTGCAAAATGACTCAAAATAGAGATGGTGGTTGGGAACAAAGATTTTATACTGATGGTAGATTAGCACCTTGTTGGGGATATCAAATAGATGAAACAGCAAGTGTTGTATTTGGAGTTTATAGACACTATGAAAAAACTAAAAATATAAAATTTTTAAAAGACACTGTAAAAATGTGTGAGAATGCAATTGATTTTATAGATGAATATGTTAAAGATATATTAGAAGAAAAATTTCAAATGAAAAAGAGCTATGATTTATGGGAAGAATATGAAGGAATTAGTTTTTATTCTATGTGTGCAATATATGGAGCATATAATGCCATTTTGAAAATCTATAAAGAAGTGAAATCAGAATTTGCGAATAATAGATTAAGAATAGAGTCTATGGAAAAACGTAAATCTGTAGTAGAAAAAAGAATTAGAGCAGTTAAAGAATATATATTAAAAACATTTTATGATGAGTCTAAAAAATCTTTTGTTAGAAATAATGATGATAAAAGAATTGATATTAGTATATTAGGTGGAGTTGTTCCTTTCGAAGTGATTACACCTAAAGAAAAGAAATTTACAACTACAATAGAAAGAATGAATATGATTTTAAGAACATATACTGGTGGATATATTCGTTATGAAGATGATAGATATAATGGAGGGTATAATCCATGGGTTATAGCTACATTATGGATGGCTAATTATTACTTGGAATCAGGTGAAAAGAAGAAGGCTAAAGAATGTTTTGAATTTGTTGTTAAGAGTGCTTCTGAACATGGATTGCTTGGTGAACAAGTTAATAATGAAACAATGCAACCTTCTTGGATTATTGGTCTTACATGGTCTCATGCGATGTTTGTGATAGTTATTAATAAATTAGCTAGTATGGGAATGATATAATTTTAAAATAAAATATATAGTAAAAGAATATATAAAAATTATTTTTCATTTTTATATATTCTTTATTTTATATTAAAGTTTAAAAGTATGTTGACAACAAAACAAAAGTTCGATATACTTCTAGTGTTAAATGAATTTTATCAGGAGGTATAAAATGGCAAAAGCAAAGACTTCTACGATGTTTTTTTGTAATGAATGTGGATATGAATCAGCTAAATGGCTGGGAAAATGTCCTGCTTGTAATGCATGGAATACTTTTGTAGAAGAAAAAGTTGTTAAACAAGGAAGTTCAAAAGTAGTTTCAGCTAAAAAGTCAGATCCAGTTTCATTAAGTTCAATTGAAAATATAAAAATATCAAGAATTAAATCAGGGTTTGATGAATTAGATAGAGTGTTAGGTGGAGGATTTGTTAAAGGATCGCTTACTTTACTTGGTGGCGAACCAGGTATTGGTAAATCAACACTTATTTTACAAATATGTGATAAGATTCAAGTTGAAGGAAAAGTTTTATATGTTTCAGGCGAAGAGTCAGCAGAACAAATAAAGATAAGAGCAGACAGATTAGAAATAAAAAATGATGATGTTATTTTTTTAGGAGAGACTGATATTAATAGTATTGAGGAAACAATTGATGAGTTACAACCAATGTTTGTTATTATTGATTCAATTCAAACAATGTATTCTGATGACATTACTTCGGCTCCAGGTAGTGTGAGTCAAGTAAGAGAAATAACAGCTAGAATAATGAAAATGTGCAAGATGAAATCAATTACGACTGTTATTATTGGGCATGTTACTAAAGATGGAACTATTGCTGGTCCTAGAGTATTAGAACATATGGTAGATACAGTATTATATATAGAAGGTGAAAGATATTTTTCATATAGAGTTTTAAGAGGTGTAAAAAATAGATTTGGTTCTACTAATGAGATTGGTATGTTTGAGATGCAAAATGAAGGAATGGTAGAGATTACTAATCCTTCTAGTGTATTACTTACAGAAAGAGAGGATAATCCAGCAGGTTCTGCAATTGTAGCAAGTTTAGAAGGAACAAGACCTATTTTAATTGAAATTCAAGCATTAACTGCGACTACTGTATTTGGTATGCCTAGAAGAACTGCTAATGGAATTGATTATAATAGAGTTACTTTACTTATTGCTGTTTTAGAAAAAATCGGAGGAATTAATTTAAGTAATCAAGACGTATATATGAATATAGTAGGTGGAATAAAAATAAGTGAACCTGCTTTAGATTTAGGAATTATTTTAGCAGCTGCATCTAGTTATAAAAATATTAGTATTCCAAATGATGTAGCAGTAATTGGTGAAGTTGGTTTAACTGGAGAAATAAGATCAGTTAATATGATAGAAAAGAGAATTAAAGAAGTTGAAAAAATGGGATTTAAAACTTGTATAATTCCAGAAACTAATAAAAAACTATTGAAAGAAAAATTCAAATTAGATATAATAGGCTGCAAGGATATTATAGATGCGATGAAGCATTTAAGACTAAAATGAAAGAGAGGATACTATGAAAAAGTTTGGAAAAATACTATTGATATTAATTGTACTTGCATTAATTCTTGCAATTGCATTTGTTACAGTTAATTTTGCTATGTCAAAAGTAAATAAAAAGGCTAATCCTATTGTAAAAATTGAATTTGAAGGTTATGGAACTGTAGAAATAGAATTATATCCTAACATGGCACCTAATACTGTAAAGAATTTTATTAGATTAGCTCAAAGAGGATATTATGATGGAAAAACTATTACTGATATCGAAGATGGATTAATCAGAGGAGGCTTAGTAACAAATACTAATGAAGCTGGAGAAACTTATACAGAAGGTGCTAAACTAAGTAATATAAAAGACTTAGCAGAAGGGGAAACAGATAAAGCTTATTCAATAGAAGGCGAATTTGTACAAAATGGATTTAATGATAATACATTATCACATTCAAGAGGAGTTATTTCTATGTATAGATCATCATATGGACAATATCAACAAGAATTTGCTATGGTTCAAATGATGGGATATGGAGAATATGCTGATACGTTATACAATGAACTATATAATTCTCAAAGTTCAGGGTTCTTTATATTGACAGAGGATAATACAGGATTTGATGGTACATTTACTGCATTCGGAAAAGTTAAAAAGGGAATGGAAGTTGTAGATGCAATTTCTAAAAGTGAATTGCAAAAAACAACTAATGAAAGTGGAGTAGAAGAAACAACAACAAAACCAATTACAGCGCCAGTAATAAATAAAGTAACTGTTGATACTAAAGGTGTTGATTATGGAATGCCAGAATATTCAGAAGCTTTTGATTTTGATGAAGTATTCAATATGTTTATGTCTAGTTATATGTCATCATCAGGAACAACATCGTCTTATTAATTTTGAAAGGAGTACCATTTATGTGTAAATCTGAAAAAGGTATTACCTTTATGGTTTTAGTGATTACTGTACTTATTTTAGTGATACTGATTTCTGCAACTGCTGGGGCGGCTATATCCACTTATAAGAAAGCAAAAGTAAAAGTTTATATTGAAGAATTAGAATTGATAAAAGAAAAAATGAGTCTTTATGAAGATAAAGCTAATGTTTCTTCATTACCAAGCTTAAGAGCTCTTGGAACTGAAATTTCTGATTCATATGTATCTAGTTCTGATGATGCTGTGTCTGTGGAAGAAATAAAAAAGGCTAAAGAACTTTTAGATAAATTAAATTCTGAAGGTAAATTAGAGAGTGTTATAGCAGATAGTGAAAAAGAAAAATATGTTAATTATAGATACATGTCTTCTGCTGATTTAGTTGCATATTTTGAAATTAGAGATACTTTGGAAAATGCTGAAGGTGTTATAATCGATGCTGCAGCAAAAAAAGTGTACTCATTAAAACCGATACAGTATAGTGGAAAAGAATGTTATTCTGTGGATGATATAAGAGGAAAATAAAGAAATGAAAAGAACTATATTTTAAATATAGTTCTTTTTTTATTCCCAAAATATAAAAAATGTTTAAATATTGCGATTTTACTTGACAAATCCCCAAAAAAGATGTAAAGTATATTAGCATTACAAAAAGAGGTGATTGTTATGGACAAAAATATTAGAATAAGTATACTTTGCCAGATATATGGTAAGTTATTAACAGAAAAACAATATCAAGTTCTTAATGATTACTATAACAACGACTTATCTCTTTCAGAAATTGCAGAAAACTTACAAATTACTAGACAGGCTGTTAGAGATAATATAAAAAAGGGGGAAAATAAACTTTTCGAATACGAAGAGAAGTTGAATGTTATGAAAAAGACGATGGAGCAAGAAGAAAAAATTGCAATAATTTTATCTGAGATAAATAAGATTCAAAATAATTCTTCAGATAAAGAAGTTGGAAAGATACTTGAACATATACGTAAAGAACTAAATTGTTTGGTTTAATTTTTAAAATAATCATCATCTTGCTGTGTTAAATTAAAATTTTAAAATCCTCATGTACAGATGTACATTCCGGTTTTCAAATTTCAATTTGCCTTGCAATATAATAATTCTTTTAAAAATTTTATGATACTAGAAGAAAAATAGGAGGATAATATGGCTTTTGAAGGACTATCATCAAGACTACAAGAAATAACTAGAAAATTAAAAGGAAAAGCTAGAATTACTGAAAGTGATTTGAAAGAAGTTTTACGTGAAGTAAAATTTGCTTTATTAGAAGCTGATGTTAACTTTAAAATTGTTAAAGATTTTATTAAAGTAATTGAAGAAAAGGCTGTAGGTCAAGATGTATTAAAGTCATTAACTCCAGGTCAACAAGTTGTAAAAATAGTTAAAGATGAATTAGTACAATTATTAGGTGGTGAAGACAGTAAAATTAATTTTGTACCAAATCCTCCAACTATAATAATGCTTGTTGGTCTTCAAGGTTCAGGTAAAACAACAACTGCTGGAAAACTAGCAAACTTAATTCGTAAACAAGGAAAAA
>CAQPBJ010000021.1 GCA_948852945.1 uncultured Clostridia bacterium
TCCTGTATTCTAGCACCATTTTTTATCAATGTCAACTACTTTTTTAAAAAAGTTTAAACTTTTTTTATTTTTTACTATTTATATATTCATTCAAATAAAAAAGTGAACTATTTATTATGTAGCTCACTTTTTATATTTCTATTTCTTTGTCGTTTTTCTTTTGGTAGTTTTCTTCTTTGTTGTAGTTTTTTTAGTTGCGGTTTTCTTAGTAGTAGTTTTCTTTTTAACTTCTTTTTTTAATTCTTCGTCACTATCTTCTACTACTTCTCCTGGTTTTGGTTTATTCCATGAAATATAGTCACATGACGCTGGATTATTTTCACATATATAATAGTTTCTTCTTTTTTTAGTTTTTCTAATTTGTACTTTTGCTCCACATTTTGGACATGGCACATCGATTTCTTCTACTATAGGTTTTGCATTTCTACATTCTGGATATCCAGGACAAGCTAAGAACTTTCCGTATTTGCCCATTTTTATTACCATGTTTCTTCCACATTTTTCACATTTTACGTCTGATTCTTCATATACTAATTGTACATGTTCTAATTCTTTTTCAACTTTTTCTACTACAACTTCAAATGGTCCGTAGAATTCTCTTATTGTTTCTCTCCAGTTTTTATTTCCTTCTGCTATACTGTCGAATTGTTTTTCCATTTCTGCTGTAAATTCTACATTAATTACACCTTCAAAGTTTTCTACTAATAATTTATTAACAATTTTTCCTAGTTCTGTTGGGAATATTGTTTTTTGAACTTTTTCAATATAGTTTCTTGCTAATATAGTTGTTATTGTTGGTGCATATGTACTAGGTCTTCCTATTCCTTTTTCTTCTAATGTTTTTACTAAACTTGCTTCAGTATATCTTGGTGGTGGTTCTGAGAAGCTTTGTTTTGTTTGAATTTCTTCTTTTTTAACTTCATCTTTTTTATTTAAGTATGGAATATTTGCTATTCCTAGTTCTTCTGATTCTTTTTCATCATCTGTATCTTCTACATATAATGTCATGAATCCTCTGAATTTTATTGATTGTCCTGTTGTTCTAAAGTTATATTCATTTGCATTTATATCTATTGTTATTGTGTCATATATTGCTGATGTCATTTGGCTAGCTATAAATCTGTTGTATATTAATCTGTATAGTTTATATTGGTCTGGTGTTAGATATTCTTTTATTTGCTCTGGTGATAAATCTGGGTATGATGGTCTTATTGCTTCATGAGCATCTTGTGAATCATTTTTTACTTTATAGAATCTGTTTTCATAGTATTGTTCTCCGAAGTTTTTTTCTATAACTTCTTTTGCCATACTTCTAGCTTCATCAGAAATTCTTGTAGAATCAGTTCTCATGTATGTTATTAAACCTGTTGTTCCTCTTTCTGGAATTTTAACTCCTTCATATAGTCCTTGAGCTACTGACATTGTTTTTCTGATTGCAAAACCTAATTTTCTTGAAGCTTCTTGTTGCATTGTACTAGTAGTAAATGGTGGAGCTGGATTTCTTTTCTTTTCTCCTGTTGTTACATCTTCTACTATGAATTTTGCTTTTTCTAAATCTTGTAATATTTTATCTACTTCTTCTTTTGAATGAAGTTCTATTTTTTCTTTATTTTTTCCTAAGAATTTTGACTCAAAAGATTTTTTAGTTTTTGTATCTGAAAGTATTGCTGTTATATTCCAATATTCTTCTGGTACAAAATGTTCGATTTCTTCTTCTCTATCACATATAAGCTTAACTGCTACTGATTGTACTCTTCCTGCTGATAATCCTCTTTTTACTTTTTTCCAAAGTACTGGACTTATTTTGTATCCAACTATTCTATCTAATACTCTTCTTGCTTGTTGAGCATCTGTTAAATTTAAATCTATTTTTCTTGGTTTTTTAACAGCTTCTTTAACTGCTTCTTTAGTTATTTCATTAAAAGTTATTCTACAAATAGAATCTTGTGGTATTCCTAGAATGTATGCCAAGTGCCACGCTATTGCTTCTCCTTCACGGTCAGGGTCAGTTGCGAGGTACACTTGCTTTGAATTTTTGGCATCCTTTTTTAATGAATTTATTAAGCTTGCTTTTCCACGTATATTTATATATTCCGGTTCAAAATCATGTTCTGTGTCAATCGCTAGCTTAGATTTAGGTAAGTCTCTTATATGTCCCATTGATGCAACTACTTTTGTATTTCCTCCTAGGAACTTCTTGATAGTATTGGCTTTTGCTGGAGACTCAACTATTATTAATTTATCGGTCATTTGTTTTTTGACCTCCTTTATATAATCTTTTTGTATTGTAAATTATTTTCTTTCTTTTTGCAAGTCTATTTTATTAATAGTAATTTTATTCTTTATTAAAAGAGAAAAGAAGTATTATAAAAATACTTCCCTTCCCTTTTTATAATGGGTTTATATGATTGGCTTTAATTATTTAATATTTCTTCTGCTTCTGCTTGTGTTATTCCTCTAGTGTCTAATAAAAGTTGAACCTTTTCTTCTTTTATTTTTTTATCTTCTTCATTTTTTAAGCTGTTAATCACTTCTGTATGCTTGTCTTTCATTTTTCCGTCTTTCTTCAATATATGATGCGCCTAATTTATATCCTGCTACTACTATAACAGCTAATGAAATTAATATAACTATTATAGCCATTGCTCTTTTGCTTTCCACGATTAATTCCTTTCTTCTTACAACTTTTTTTCCATTATATGGCTTACAGACCAAAAAATCAAGTTAATTATTAAATAAATTTTAATTGATACATTTTTATTTTCTTTTATATTACTTATAAGGCTGTTTTCCATCCCTAAAATATTTACTACTATATATTCTAAACCAGACATTACTAGTATAAAAATAATATAACCGAATTAATATCAATATGATTTCTTCAAATATTTTCATTTTCCCCTCTTGTTTTTATGTTTAATAACAAGTATTCCCTTTTTATTTTAAGCATATTCTGCTTTCATTTTTTTCCAGTTTTTATTTTATCACATTGGTTATTTTTGGGAAGGGGTTTCGGACATGAGGTCGATTTTTGTGATAATCGGTAATCGCTTTGACATTTGTTTTATTATTTGTTAAATTATTTTTAGATTAATTGGTTACTATATTTTTACATATGGTATTTACAAAGTGTGAGTGCTCCTAATTATACTAATATAATTATATAATTAGAAGTCTAATTTTCCAAAAGATAAATCCAATTAATCTCTCACACTTTATTTCTTTAAAAATCGTTTATCGTTTTTTAAAGTTTTTTATTTTTCTAGGATTTCTTTTGCTTCTTGCTCGGTTATTTTATTCGCTTCCAAGTACCACTGCACTTTCTCTTTTTTCTCTTCATTGTTTTCTATTTTATTTAGATGATTAATTAATTTATTATCTCCATCATCTATTTTTATTTCTTGATTAGGTCTACCTTTAAACGCATAAGAAGTCATAATTTTATATATCCCTGTTAAGATTGCTGTTATTAGTACTATTATTATAAATGCTATTGCTATTTTCTTATTTTTCATTCTTTACTACCTTATACTTATTTTTATTTTTTTATTATCTACATTTACTTTATTTAAGATTTACTCTTCTAGAATTCTTTTTGCTTCATTTTCAGTTATTTTATTGGACTCTAAATACCATTGTACTTTTTCTTGCTTTTCTTCATTGTTTTCTATTTCATTTAAATGCTTAATTAATTTATTATCTCCATCATCTATTTTTATTTCTTGCTTAAGACTTCCTTTAAACGCATAAGAAGCCATGATTTTGATTATTCCGGTTATAATCGCTACTATAATTACTATTATTATAAATACTATTACTATTTTCTTATTTTTCATCTTCTACTACCTTTTTACTATTTTCAATTTCACGTTCTTTTACTTTATCTAATAATTTGTTTAAATTTTCAACCATTTTAAAATTATAAATGTAATTTATTCCCCAAAATAATATGTTTAATCCAATATATATGCTTAATGTATATTTAGTATTTTCTTCTAAATTATTTACTATATGGCTTTCCATTCCTAAAGTAGTTACTATTACTGATTCTAAGCCTGCTATTATTATAATAAATAATACATATCCACCTATTAATAGTAATATCTTTTTTAACCATTCCATTTTTATAAACTCCTTTCATCTAAAAAATCTTTTATTTCACATATTTTTCTTCTTGATACTTGTAGTCTATTATCATCTTCCATTATAACTGTAATTTTCCCACTAACACTCATATCAAACTTTTTGATTTTATCTGTATTTATAACATAACTTTTAGATATTCTAATATAATCTATACTATCTTCTTCTAGTTCATATAATGTACTTTTTATTCTATAACTATCTTCTTTTGTTTTACAATAATTATATTTCTTATCACTAAAATAATATAGTATATCTTCTTTATTTATAAAAACTTCTTTGTTATCTTTTTTAACTATTACTTTAGTTTTTTTATTTTTTTCTTTGTTATATCTTTTAATATATTGAAGTAAGTCTTCATATTGTTCGTCTTTTTTATTGCATTCAATAATTATATTAATTTGATTTTCTAATTTTATATTATCCTTTGTAAATATTTTGTATTCCATTTTTACCCCTTCTGTATTTTATCATATATTATTATATATTTGGTGTTTTTGACATATAAGGTCGTTTTTTCTGACAAATGGCTGTTTTTTTGACTTTTTTTCTTGTTTTTGCTATTCTATTGGGCATATTTAATTCAGTACCTAAGCTTCGGCTTTGGTATAGAGAGTGTGAGCTATTAGAAAGGTAGATTATTATGAGAAAAATTAAATCTTTCGTAGCTCTTTGTTTGGCTATGGTTATGGCCTTTTCTTTTTCCGCAGTGGCATTTGCTGCCACACCGGACGAGCACGTAACCGAGCCTGTTGTGGCTGATGACGCTGCAGTCGTTGTTTATCAGGATGATGAGATGACAGTCGTAAGAACGCCTGCTGGCGCTGATGACGATGGTATCTCTCCGTTGTCCACCGACTACAACAGCGTCTGGCTTGACTCAAGCAGTAATGGAGAATTCAAGGTTTATACATCCAATACTGGAACAATAGGAATTACATTGAAAGTAGAATCTTCTTCTAACAGTTCCACGGCTCTTATTTCTATCAAAAAGCCGAATGGTTCTTATTTCAAAAACAATGTATTCCTTACTCCTGGTGAAGATGGCGGGGAAGCCAAGTATACTATTTTCTTTGCTTCCAGTGGTTCATATACCTTTGAATATTCCGCATACACCAAGGTTGGCATGCGGATCATGTGCTGGATGTATAAGTAAAGGCGCTTGATCACCGCGTAGCACGTAGGCTTGTAAGTATCAAATTTGTTGCTTTTAATTGTTGATTAAATGTAGCTCACACTCTCATTTAAGCGGATTCTGTATCCCAAAAAGATCGTTAAGCAGCTTTCGGCTACTTAACGATCTTTTTTATTTCTTCATAAATTTTTTCTTCAACATTATAGGTAGCAATCTGCTTTGCTCTTAATCCCATTTGCTTTAATTCTTCTGGATTTTGCAATAGTTCATCAATTGATTTTGAAAGATTTTCTGAATTTACTTCTTCATTCAATATTATTTTTGCTGCTTTTAAATTTTCTAAAACTTTTGCATTATCTACTTGTCTGTTTGCAGACCTGCTTGGAAGTGGTATAAAAATTGCTGGTTTTCCTACTAGGCTTATTTCTGTAATTGTCATTGCTCCACTTCTTGAAACTATTATATCTACAGAATTCATAATTTCGCTCATATTATATATGTATGGAACTATTTTAGCATTTTCTATTTTATCTATTTCTATATTATCTTTTAAAAATTCTTGTTTTATTATTTCATATTGTTTTGGTCCTACTGACCATATTATTTGATATTTGCTATTTTTCTTTTGTTTTATTAGAGGAATCATTGCATCATTTATCGCTTTTGCTCCTTGGCTTCCACCAAATACTAATACTGTTGGAAGATTTTCATTTAATCCTTGTTGTTTTAATATATTAGTTTTTTCTTCTTTTGTAAATTTTTCTTCTTTTACTTTTGTTGGATTCCCTGTTACTACTAATTTTGATTTATCTTCAAAATATTTTTCTGCATCTTTAAATCCTAGCAAAATTTTTGTTAATTTTTTATTTAAAAATTTAGTTGCTCTTCCTGGATATGCATTACTTTCATGAATAACTGTTGGTATTCCTAATTTATGTGCACCACTTATTGCACCTCCACATATGTATCCGCCTGTTCCTATTACTACATTTGGAGCAAATTCTTTTATTATTTTTTTTGCTTGACTAAATCCTTTTATTGTTTTTATATTATTTTTTAATGTTTTTACTGATATTTTTTTGCTTATTCCATATGCTTCTACTGTTTTTAATTTATATCCTGCTCTTGGAACTAAATCGTTTTCAATTCCTCTATCTGTTCCTATAAATATAATTTCAGAGTCAGGTTCTTTTTCTTTTATTTTATTTGCAATAGCTATTCCAGGATTTATATGTCCTCCTGTTCCAGCTGCAGCTATTATTACTTTCATTTTTCCCCTCCATTTAAGTATAAAAATATTGCTTATCTTACGTTGTTAAACTTCGCTCAATAATCCTCGACGTATAAAAATACGCCTGCGGTTTTTTCGCTTGTTTGCCTAGTAATACAAGCAATATTTTTATACTTCTGTTTATTCTCGATTGCCTGCTCTTGATACACTTAAAAGTATTCCTACTGACGCTAACATTATCATTAATGCTGTTCCACCATAGCTAAAGAATGGTAATGGCATTCCTGTTACTGGCATTGATGATGTAACAACTGCTATGTTTATCAGCACTTGCAAAGCTATCATTGAGGTTATTCCTGCTGCTAATAAATTACCAAACATGTCTGGTGCTTTCATCGCTATTGTAACGCCTCTCCATACTAACACAGCAAATAGTATAATTACTAATGCACAACCTATAAAACCTAGTTCTTCTGCTAATACTGCAAATATGAAATCATTATGTGGCTCTGGTATGTATAAGTATTTTTGTTTACTTTCTCCTAGTCCGACTCCAAATATTCCTCCTGAACCAATAGCATATAAGCTTTGGATAATTTGCCATCCATCTCCAGCTGCATCTTGCCAGGGATCTAAGAAAGTAATAAATCTTTGTAGTCTGAATCCTTGACCTTTAAATAATAATGCTGATATTCCTAATGCTACAATTGGTGCTCCTATTATTACAAAATACCTTATTCTGCAACCTGCAAGTATCATTAAGATTACTGCTAATGCACATATTACTAATGTTGCACTAAAATGGTTTTGTAATATTAAAACTATTCCTATTATTGGTAATAACCATAATAAGGGTTTAATAAATCCGTCTGTTATTGATTTTAATTTATCTCTATTTCGTGTAAGTAAGGCTGCATAGAAAATTATTATACCTACTTTTGCTATTTCAGATGGTTGGAAAGAAATAAAACCTAAATCTAACCATCTTGTTGCTCCACCTGCGGCAGCTCCTGATATTACGACACTTAATAATAGTATTATACAAAATGTGTATATTAGCATATATTTTCTTTGCCAAATTTTATAGTCTACTTTTGATAAAGTAAACATCAGTATTATACCTATCACTGCTGAAAATATTTGTTTATTAACATACTTATAACTACTACCTGTTTCTGAAAGCGATGTTGGTGAACTGGCTGATAACACTGTTATTATCCCTAATCCTAATAGGATAAATACTGTTATTAGTAGTGTAAAATCAAGTGGTTTTTTTAAAATTACTGCACTTTTCTTTCTCTTCCTTGTCATCTTATCTCCTTTTTATATAACGGAAAATAATCCTATTATACATAATAAGATTGTTGCAAAACTGAATACTGTTACAATCTTATTTTCTCTCCATCCACATAATTCGAAATGATGGTGAATTGGAGTCATTTTGAAAAATCTTTTTCTTGTTTTCTTAAAATATACTACTTGAATTATTACTGATAAGGTTTCCATTACTGGTACTAAAGCTATTATTAATATTATTAGTGGCATTCTTAGATATATTGCACTACATGCAACAACTCCACCTAGTAATAGTGAACCTGTGTCTCCCATAAATACTTTTGCTTTATTTAAATTGAATATTAGGAAACCTAAGCATGTTCCACAAACTATACTTCCTAATATTATAACTTCTTTTACGTCATATATTATTGATAATACTGTTAATGTTGTTACTATTGTTAATGTTACACATGTTGCTAGACCATCTACTCCATCTGTTAAGTTCACTGCATTTGTTGTAGCTAATATTACGAAAATTGTAAATGGTATATATATTACTGCTGGTAGGCTAATTGTTGTTTTCATGAATGGAATTATTATACCTGTTCCTATTCCTAATACTTTTTCTATATAAAATACAAATAGAACTGATATTACTAATAATCCTAGCATTTTATGTCTTGGTTTTAGTCCATCTGTATTTTGTAATACTACTTTTTTGTAATCGTCTATAAAGCCTATCAGTCCAAATCCTATTGTTGCCATTATTAGTGGTATTAATTTTCTTCCAACTTCAGGTTCTTTTCCTATATAGTGAATAAAGGCTACTATTGATGCTCCTATAATTGATATTGCCATTATTATTCCACCCATTGTTGGTGTCCCACTTTTTTTCAAATGTGATTTTGGTCCATCTTCTCTTTCTGATTGACCTATTTTCATTCTTTGTAAGATTGGTATTGCGAATATTCCTAGTACAATAGTTGCGACAAACGATACTAGCAATATTTTTAGTTGAAATTCCACGTTCCTCTCTCCTTATTTCATATTGTTTATTATATCTTTTACTATAAGTCTTTCATCAAATGGATATTTTTGATGATTTATTTCTTGGTATGGTTCATGTCCTTTTCCTGCTAATATTACTATGTCTTTTTTATTTGCCATTGATATAGCTTTTTCTATTGCTTGCCTTCTGTCTACTATTACTTCGTATTTTCCTTTTGTTTTTGATATTCCTTCTTCTATATCTTTTGTAATTGCTTCTGGGTCTTCTGTTCTTGGATTGTCAGAAGTTACTATGCTGTAATCTGCTATTCTTCCTGCTATTTCACCCATTATTGGTCTTTTGGTTTTATCTCGATCTCCACCACATCCAAATACAACAATTACTCTTCCTTTAGTATATGTTTTAACTGCTTGTAATATGTTTTCTAAACTTTCTGGCGAATGTGCATAATCTATCATTATACTTAGTTCTTTTTTATTTGGTACTAATTCGCTTCTTCCTGGTATTTTTATTGTTTCTAATGCTGTTTTTATTATTTCTGGTGAGCATCCATAATATAATGCTACTGATATTGCAGCTAGTGAATTATATACGCTAAATCTTCCTGGTATATCTACTTTTATTCTTTCGTTTTTGTCTGATAATTTTGCTTTAAAATCAACACCTATATTTGTTATTGTTATATCTTTTGCTAAAAGGTCGCATGCGTTATCTATACCATAAGTTTTTACTTGGCATTTTGCTTCTTTTTTTACTCTTGCGCCTCTAAAATCATCAATATTTATAAATCCTGTTTGGCACATTTCAAATAATTTCATTTTAGAATTAAAATATTCTTCCATATCACTGTGCTCTTTTTGGCTGATATGTTCTTTTGAGAAGTTTGTGAATACTCCAATATCAAAATGACATCCTGTTACTCTGTTTAATTTTAATGCTTGTGATGATACTTCCATTACTACATATTCAACTTTTTCTTCTACCATTTGTGCAAACATTCTTTGAAGTTCTAGACTTTCTGGTGTAGTTCTTTCGCTTTCTCCTAGGCTTTCTTCTCCTATGTAGTTTTCAATTGTTCCTATTAAACCAACTTTTTTATTTTGAGCTTCTAATAGAGTTTTAATCATGTATGTTGTTGTTGTTTTTCCTTTTGTCCCTGTAACACCTATTAATTTAAATCTTCTTGATGGATTTTTATAAAAGTTGCATGATGCTATTGCTAGTGCATATCTTGTATTTGTAGTTACTATAAATGTTACATCTTCTGGTAAAACTATGTCTCTTATTTTATTAACGTTTTCTAGAAGAATAGCTGCTGCTCCTCTTTGAATTGCTTCTTGAATATAATCATGACCATCACTGTCATATCCTGTTACTGCCACAAATAGACTTTCTGGTGTAACTTTTCTTGAATCATATGCTATGTTAGCTATGTCTATATCAACATTTCCTTTAGCTTTCAAATCGCTTATACCGCTTAAAATCTCACTTAATTTCACTTTAGACCTCTCCTATTTCTAAAATCTCTTTTTATTATATACTTAAAATTTTTTTTTGTATAGTCTTAATTTTAATCTATGTTTACTTTAATTAAACTTGCATAATTTTTTAAATGCAAATAAAAAATCACTCTTTTTATCCTACAACCAGAGTCTAAAAAGAGTGATTTTTTATTTGTAACTTTTTATTCTTCTACTTTTTTGAACATATCTTTTCCTACTCCACATAGAGGGCAAACCCAATCTTCTGGCAGGTCTTCGAATTTAACTCCTTCTACTGATTCATCATAAATATGTCCACAAACTATACATTCGTATTTCATATTTTCCTCCTTTTATTATAAATTATATTAATATTTCTTTTGCTAATTCTATCATTTCTTTTCTGTTTTCTTCTGTCATTTTTGTTTTTATTGTTACAACTTTTTCTACTAGTGTTATATCTTTTAATTCACTTATTATTTCTTTCATGCATTTTGCTGCCATTGGTGCCCATGATCCGTTTTCTATTAATGCTATTTTTCTTTTTTGGTAGTTTTTGTGTTTTAAGTGTCTTAAAAATTTTTCTGTTGTTGGAAATAATCCTGCATCATATGTTGGTGATGCTATTATTAATTTATCATATTTGAAAGCGTCTTCTATTGTTTCTGCCATGTCATCTCTTGACAAATCACTTAAAACTACTTTTTTTGCTCCGTTTTCTTTTAGTATTTTTTCTAATTCTAATACTGCTTCTTTTGTATTTCCGTGTATTGAATTGTATGCTACTAAAACTCCGTCTTTTTCTGGTTTATAGCTACTCCATATGTCATATTTTTCTATATAATGACCTAAGTCTTCTGTTAAAATTGGTCCATGTAATGGGCAAATTTTTTGTATGTCTAATGTAGCTGCTTTTTTTAATAGTGCTTGTACTTGTGCTCCATATTTTCCTACGATATTAAAATAATATCTTCTTGCTTCACAGTCCCATTCTTCGTCTGTATCTAATGTTCCAAACTTTCCAAATCCGTCTGCTGAGAATAGTATTTTTTCTGTTTTTTCATATGTTACCATTACTTCTGGCCAATGTACCATAGGTGCCATAAAGAATTGTAGTGTATGTGTTCCTAAATTTATTTCTTCTGCTTCTTTTACTATTATTAATTTATCGCTTAAGTCTTTGTTTGTGAATTGTGGTAACATTGTTGCTGCTCTTTGACTTAATATTATTTTTATTTCTGGATATTTTTCAACTAGTTTTTCTATATTTGCTGAATGGTCTGGTTCTAAGTGAGAAACTACTAAATAATGTGGCTTTTCATTTTTTAAGTCTTCTTCTACATTTTTTAGCCATTCGTCTGTAGCACGTTTATCTACTGTGTCCATAATTGTTGTTTTTTCATCGTGTATTATGTATGAATTATATGAAACTCCGTTTGGTACTATATATTGACTTTCAAAAAGGTCAATTGTTTTGTCGTCAACTCCTATATAGCTTATTGAATCTGTTATTTTTTTCATAGTATCCTCCTGCGTTTATTTTTTTATTTTCATTATTTTATCAGAAATTATTTCAAAATACAATTTTATTTTTAATATCAGTTGTATTTTGCTTGTAGTGTTAAATAAATCGTGTTATAATACCTAACATCTCAACAAGGAGGTATCTGTATGGTAGAGATTAGGCAATTGAACAATCTTTGTGGTATCGATGTTGGGTGTACTAACGTCAAGATGGCTGCTGTCATCGACGGGAATCTTGTCTCTCGGAGGATTGCCTCTGGTGATGATTTCTCCCGTGAATCCTTGGTAGAAGAAATTTCTCGATTCTATGAGTCATTTAATTATGACTTTGACGGATTAGGAATTGCTTTTTCAGGGTGCACAGTTGACGGCTTTGCCGTTTGCCACACCTCTCTTCCTTGCCTTGAGTATTTGAGTGCAGATGATTTCAAACATTTGTGCAGTAACGTCCGCCTTATCAACGATTCTAATGCAACTGCTCTTGCCGGCACTTTGGAATTCCCTGATGCGAAAGTTTTATTGGGAATTACTAATGGTACTGGTATTGGTTGCGGAGTTGTGATTAATGGCGAGCTGTTTGCTGGCGGAACTGGATTTGCTGGTGAAATATATGGCAATCCGGTTCTCGATGATGCACTTAATCCTACCAAGGTTGGGAAGCTGTGTTCTGGTTCTAAGATCTTAAAACGGATGACTGAAGACCTTGATGCCGAGAAGAATATTCGTATTATCGACTCGGCATCGCAGTATATGGGTGCCACGCTGGTGTCCCTTATACATTCCTTCAACCCTAATGTTGTATATTGTTCTGGTGGTGGGTTTAGTTTTGCAGGCTATTTCGATCTTACAAAAGATTTTATCGAAAAGCATGCCTATTCCCGTTTTTTGAAAGATTTCACCATGACAACGTCCACATTCGATCCCTATTCTGGTTGTATAGGAGCAATGAGGTTTGTGCGTCCATGATTTTGGAGCCATAAGAGGCTGGTAGCTACTTTTTTGCTACCAGCCTCTTTCTTATATTTTTTCTAATACTATTGCTACTCCGTTTTCATCATTTGATAATGTTTGATATTTTGATTTTTGTTTAGCTTGTGGTACTGCATTTTCCATTGCTACTGAATTAGGTGTAACCTCAAACATTGATATATCGTTTTCTCCATCTCCTATTGTTATTATGTCCTTTGTATCTATTTTTAAATATTCACAGATATTTTTTACTGCATTTCCTTTTGAAACTTTTTTTGATGTTATATCGCAATAATAGTTTTTACTTGGTTTCAGTTCGGGATTTTTTAATCTCTTTGATTCATTTTCTATTTTTATTTCTGTAAAATTTTCTTCTAAATATTTTTTAAATTCTTGCATTTTTTCTAATTCGCGATTTGATACTACACATTGTACAACTTCTTCTTTTTGAGCTATTTTTTCTAGTTCTTCTTTTGGTAGCTCTTTATCTTTCTCATCTGGATAAAAAGATTGATTTAATACTAATCTATCTTTATAATTCAACTTTATTTTATAATTATTTTCATTTGAATATTTTAATAAATCTAATACTATATTTTTATTTATTGATTCATTATATATTTCCTTATTTTCAGTTATATCGTAGCATGAGGCTCCATTTGATGAAATAATATATGGACTTGTTTTAAATTCTTTCTGGTAGTCTATTGCTTCTTTTCTTGATCTTCCTGATGCTAATATTATTTTTATTCCCTTTTTTATGCATTTTTCTATAGCATCTTTTGTTTCTTTTGTTATTTCTCTATTACTTGTTAATAAAGTATCGTCTATATCTATAAATACTGCTTTTATCATATTTCCCTCATTTCTATTTTTCTAGATATTCTTCTAAAAATTTGCAATTTGTAAATGGCTTATCATTTTTTGCAATGTCTATTAATTCGTCTATCATTTCTTTTGTTATTTTACTACTCTTCTTTTCATAAAATTTCTTAAGTGGTTTTTGCATATCCATCATTACTTTTGTTGCTTTATTTACATTTTGCTTGTTTAGTAATCTGTTCATTTTATTCATTTGATTTTCATATATTATTTTTCCTATCTTTGTTTCTTTTAGCTGTTCTAGGGTGTTTTCATCTGTTATTTTCTCTAGTTTTAGGTGTCTTTCTGGTATTTTTCTTTCTAATAATTTTTCAAATTCTTCGTCTGTGATTTCTTGTACTTTACCTGTATAGTATTTATTTGGATATTGTTTTTTTATTTTTTCGTCTTTTGAATCTATTTTTATATCTGTTTCTAAAACTATTTCTTGGCTTGATTTGCCTACTTGAATTTTGTATTTTCCTTCTTCTATAGACCACTTTTTAGTTTCTGGATTATAATATTCAAAATCATTTTTTTCTAATTCTAATTTTACTTCTTTTTCTTCTTGTGGTTTTAATTCTATTTTTATAAAGTTTCTTAATTCTTTTTCTGGTTTAAATATGCTTGGTTTTTCTTCTTTTACATATATTTGGGCAATTTCTTTTCCTGTTACTTTTCCTGTATTTTTTATTTTGAAACTTAATTTTACTTTTTCATTTTTCTTTTCTATTTTTAAGTCTTTATATTCAAAGCTTGTATAACTTAATCCGTATCCAAATGGGAATAAAACTTCTTTTTGAGCTTTTTCATAATATTTGTAACCTACATATATTGATTCTTTATATTCTACTGTTAATTCTGTTCCTGGGTAGTTTTTAAAGCATGGTGTATCTTCTAGTTTTAATGGATATGTTTCTGCTAATTTTCCACTTGGATTCACTTTTCCAATTAGGCAATTTACGATTGCTTTTCCTCCTGATTCTCCTCCGATATATCCTGTTATTATTGCTTTTACTTTATCCTTCCATGGCATTAATACTGGCGAACCATTTGATAATACTACTACAATATTTTTATTTACTTTACTTATTTCTTCTATTAATTTGTTTTGATTTTCTGGAAGATTTAAGTTGCTTCTGTCTACCCCTTCTGATTCATAGTTTTCTGTAAGTCCTGCAAATATTACTACTATAGCATTTTTCTTTGCTAATTTTACTGCTTCGTCTCTTAATTTTTTATCATTTTCTGATTCGATTCTTTCGTATCCTTGGCTATATTCAAAATCAATTTTGTTTTCTTTAAAATTGTCATATGCATTTTCTATTTTATATGGATTTATTGTAGAGCTTCCGGCTCCTTGATATCTAGGCAATTTTGCCATATCTCCTATAAGAGCTATTTTTTCTTTTTTTAGTGGCAAAATGTTATCTTCATTTTTTAATAAAACTACTGAGTCTTCTGCTATTTCTAGAGCTATTTCATGATGTTTTTTTGGTTCATATTCTGCTATTTTTTTATTGTTTTTTTCTGCTTTTTTAGCAATTTCTATTATTCTATCTACTGCTTCATCTAAATCTTTTTCATCTATTTGGTTGGTTTTTACAGCTTCAATTATTTCTTCTGCTCCGTTTCCTCTTCCTCCTGGCATTTCTAGTTCATGTGTTGCTTTTAATCCTTGAACTCTGTCGTTTTCTGCTCCCCAGTCTGAAATTACTATTCCTTCATAATTCCATTCTTCTCTTAGTATATCTTTTAATAAGTGCTTATTTTCACTACAGTATTCTCCATTAACTTTGTTATAGGCGCTCATTATTGACCATGGATTTGATTTTTCTATTGTGATTTGAAATGCTTTTAAATAAGTTTCTCTTAATGCTCTTTCATCAACTATTGCATCTACTGTTCTTCTTCTATTTTCTTGATTGTTTACTGCAAAATGTTTTACACATGCACCTACATTTTCTTCTTGCATTCCTTTTACATATTCACTTGCTAATATTCCTGTAAGGTGTGGATCTTCTGAAATATATTCAAAGTTTCTTCCACATAGTGGACTTCTTTTTATATTAATTGCTGGGCCTAAAACAATATTCACTTCTTCTTTTCTTGCTTCTTTTCCTATTGTTTTCCCTATTTTATATGCATTGTCTATATTCCAGCTGTTTCCTATTGTAGATAATGCTGGAAAACATGTAGATATTTCACTTTCATTTATTCCTAAATTGTCTGCTTTAGTTTTTTGCACTCTTAGTCCGTGTGGTCCATCTGACATTGTAATTTTAGGTATATTATGGTTTTCTAATTCTAAACTATTCCAGTAATCTGCTCCTACACAAAGTTTTGCTTTTTCTTCTATAGTCATTTTTTCTATTATTTTTTTATTTTTCATATTTATCTCCAACTTATTCAAATATTTTATATTTATATCATATATATATTTTTTATTCAATCTTGTTGTTGACTTTGCCAAGATACCGTAATATAATCTACCCAACTTGGAACTTAGTTTCTTTAGACTTCTTTTGAAGTCTGGCGCAGTACAAGGGAGGTGCAACGACATGTTGTTTTCAGTAATTGTTCCATGTTATAACAACGCAGGCTTTCTTCGGAATTGCCTAAACAGCATTTTAGCGCAAGATTCATCTGACTTTGAAATTGTAGCCATCGATGATGGTTCTACTGATGGAACTAGTCAAATTCTTGATGAATATGCTGCTAAGTACGACTGTGTTCACGTTTACCATTTCGCCAATAGTGGTGTAGCTATCGCTCGTAAGAGAGGGCTTAACCTTGAACTTGGTGATTATGTTATTTTCGTGGACTCAGATGACACTATTAACCCTAATCTCTTGAGTGAACTTAAAGTGACGCTTTCTACTCATAATTATCCCGATATTGTTAGATATCAGGCTAATTTGGTGAATGATGCGCCACATAAAGACCACCAGAGATACAACTTCACACAAAACCTCAATGTTAACTCTGGTATTGATGCCCTGAAATTGTGGTCAATCGAAGGTAAAAAGTATGCTGTGTACTGGTTGTTTGCTTTTAAAGCTTCTATTTTTTCTAAGGTTCCTGTCTTCCCTAAATTCAGGTGCTATGAAGATGTTGCTTTAATTCCGCTTTTGATAGCTGCTTCTAGCAGGGTTGTTACTATTGATTATGTTGGTTATAACTATACCTGCAATAATTCTAATAGTCTTACTAACCTTGATACTTTTGAAGATATTGCTAAGCGGGCAAACTATTTTTATAAAGCGTATTCTTTTGCTGTAGACCATATGGGCAAATTGGATGGCATTTCTATTTCAAACAGTTCTTTTTTCGTTACCGACTATACTCGTCGACTTCGCGGAATGTATGATTCTCTTCCCGAAGAGCTGAAAGCTCAGTTTGAAGATTGGTTTTGAAGACTGTGTTAAGGGCTCCATTGCATAATGTTGCAGTAGAGCCCTTGTATTATTTAAATTGTATGTGGATACATCGGTACACATTAAATTTGTAATCTATAATTCTTTTTCCAAAAATGTCAAAGCTGTGTGTTGCTACTAAAGTATCTGTAATACTTTCTCCATTTTGTACTACTATAAGACTGTGCGAAAATTTAGTTCCATCAAAATTTAGTTGTATTACATCTCCTATATCTAGTTTATCAATTGTAGTTTCTATTCCAGTTGGTCCAGCTTCTTTATTAGAGATTAAAAACTTATATAAAAATTCTACTCCTGTCCATGATGGACTTTTATCATTTGCGTTTCTATAATACCATCCATTATTTTTATTGTAATTCATTTCATTACATCCAGCTAATATACATTGAGATGCAAAATTCGTGCAATCTCCTCCTATTTGCTCATAATTATAATATTTTTGATTTCTTGAATATGCCCATTTTTTCGCATATTCATATACTTTTTTTCTATTATATTTTTCTTTGCTCATTTTATCACTCTTTCTTAATTGCTATGAACAATAATTTCTGTAGTTTCTTTTACTACAACATTTTCTTCTGGAATTTGTTTTGTTACTATTTTTGTTTTATCTGTTTCTTCACATTTTATTAATAAATTATTTTCTTTTAGTATTTCTTCGGCTTCACCAATTGTTTTTCCAATAAGATTTGGCACTTTTATTTCTGCCAATTCTTCTTTTTCTTTTTGTAATTCTAAATATGGTAATACTTCTGATAATATTTTACCTGATACTGGTGATGCAACTCCTCCTCCTTGGTGTCCTCCTTCTCCTGTTGGATTGTATAAAGTAACTAATATAACTACTTCTGGGTCTTCTATTGGTGCTACTCCTATAAATGAGGCTACGTATTTTCCTGTATTTACTCCGTCTTCTGATGTTCCTGTTTTTCCTCCTATATGATAACCTTCTACTTTTGAACCTTTTCCTGTTCCTTCTGCTACTACTGATTCCATCATGCTTAATATTTTTTCTGATGTTTCTTCTTTAATTACTTGATCTCCATATTCTGGTTCTTTTTCTTCCCTTTTGCCTGTTTCTGGATCTATTATTGTTTTTACTAATCGTGGCTTTACATATCTACCTTTGTTAGCAATACTTGAAAGCATTGTTACCATATGAATCGGAGTTACTTCAAATCTTTGACCAAAACTGATAGTTGCGAGTTCTACTGGTCCTACTTTTTCTTTTGCTAAGAATATGCTTCTTGCTTCTCCTGGTATATCTATTCCTGTTCGTTTTAAGAACCCAAATTTTTCTAAGTACTGATAGTATTTTTCTACTCCTATTTTTTGTCCTATTCCTATAAATACTGGATTACATGAATTCATCAGGGCATCTCTTAGGCTTTGGCTTCCATGTGGTCTATAATACCTCCAGCATTTTATTCTTACTCCTGCTATTTCAATTCCTCCACTACATGAGAATTCTCCTGCTTTATCTGTATCTGTCATTCCTTCTTCTAATGCTGCTGATGCTGTTACTAATTTAAATGTTGATCCTGGTTCATAGGTATCTGCTATTGCTTTATTTCTCCACATTGCTTGCAGATTATTGTTTCTTTCTTCTGGTGATAAATCTTTCCATACGTTTTCTAGGTCACTATTATTTATTTTAAATGGCTCATTTAAATTATAATTTGGATATGTTGCCATACATAAAATATCCCCATTTTTAGGATTCATCATCACTATATTTCCACCATCTGTACACTCATTGTCAATACATGCTTCTTCTAAGTACTTTTCTGCTATTGATTGTATGTTTTTGTCTATTGTTAATTCTATACTTTTCCCTTCTTTTGCTTCTTCGTATACTTCTGTTTCATCTTTTATATGTTTTCCTTTCGCATCAGTTTTTTGTCCGATGCTTCCCTTTTTTCCTTGTAATATGTCATCATAATATGCTTCTATTCCATTTAGTCCTTGATTATCACTTCCGCAAAATCCTATTATTTGAGATGCTAATGCGTTATTTGGGTAATACCTTTTTGTGTCTTCATCTATATTAATTCCTGTATCTATGTTGTTTTCTATTAGCCATTTTCTTAAGGTATTACTTTTTTCTTTTTCTACCTTTTTACTTATAATTTCGATTGAACTATTTCTTTTTAATTTTTTTAAAATCTTTTCATACTCTAGCTCTAGTACCTCAGACATCTTTTTAGCTACTGCTTCTTTTTTATTTGGATCTATATTATTTGGATTAATTGTTATCATTTCTGTTGATGCACTCATGGCTAATATTTCGCCATTGCAGTCATATATTATTCCTCTTTTAGCTGATATTTCTCTGTCTAGATGTTGTTGCTTAATTGCCATATTTTTATATTCTTCGCCTTTTATGAATTGAATCCATGCCACTTTAAATATTAATAATATAAAAACTGACATCATTATAAAAAACATTATTCTTAGTCTCTTTTTTATATTTAAAGCTCCCATATAAATTCTCCTTTATATCAAAGTATTCTTTAAATAGAAAAAACAGAACTATTTATTAGCAATAAAAAAAGAAATAATTTTTATGATTATTTCTTTTTTCTAAAATATATTTTTAATTGTATGTAGTATTTTTTCAACTATTCCTTCATCTTCTTCTATGATTACACTTTCAGCTGCTGGTTGTATGTAATCTTTTTTTGGTAAGCTGATATATACTGTTTGTTTATTTGTTAGTCTTTGCATTCCTAATAATTCTTTTGCTTGTTGCTCTAAATTATTTAAGTTCAAGCTGTTTTCTATATCTACTTTCATTTGGTCATTTTCTTTTTCAATTGATAAATATTGTTGCTTCATTTCTTCGTTTTTAGAAAATGATTCATCAATCTGCGAGTTTCTAAAGCTTATTGCAAATATTGCTGTAAATACTAATCCTAATGATATAACTAATTTTGCTCTATCTCTTTTTCTTATATTGTGTCCTTTTGCTGTTTTTTCTTTTTTGGCTTGTGTATTTATTTTAGGTGCTGTTGATTTTTTAGGATATTTCTTTTTTGGTGCTTTATACTCAGGTTCTAATTTTCTTGGACTTGTTTCATATTGATATTTATTGAATCTTTGCATTGCCAAATCAAACGCACCTCCTTTTTATATTTTTTCAAAAATCCTTAGTTTAGCACTTTTGCTTCTAGAATTTTCTTCCATTTCTTCTTTTGTTGGTATGATTGGTTTTTTGGTTATATTTTTTCCTCTTTTTATTGTTCCACATGCACAATATGGTAATCCTGGTGGACATATACATTTTCCTTCTTGGTCATTGTATGCATTTTTTACTGCTCTATCTTCTAAAGAATGAAAAGTTATAATGCATAATCTTCCACCTGATTTTAAGCAATCTATTGAATCTATTACTGTTTGATATAATGGTTTTATTTCATCATTTACTTCTATTCTTATTGCTTGGAATGTTCTTTTGGCTGGATGAGAATCTTTATTTTTGAATTTTGCTGGAATTGATTTTTCTATTATTTCTACTAATTGTTTGGTTGTTGCTATTTCTTTATTTTTTCTTTCTATGCATATGTTTTTTGCTATTGCTCTAGAAAATCTTTCTTCACCATATTCAAAAATTATTTTTGCTAATTCTTCTTCTTTGTAATTATTTACTACAAATTTTGCATCTAGCTCTTGAGTTTTGTCCATTCGCATGTCTAATATGTTTTCTCCTAGATAACTAAAACCTCTATTTTTTTCATCTAATTGATATGATGACACACCTAAGTCTAGTAATATTCCATCTACTTTTTCTACTTTTAAGTCATTTAATATTTCTTTTATATTGTCGTGATTTCCATGATAGTATATTACGTTTTTGTATTCTTTAAGTTTTTCTTTTGCAGCTGTCAGCGCTTCTGTATCTCTATCAATTCCAATTAATTTTCCAGTTTTAGATAACCTTTTTATTATTTCACTACTATGTCCTGCTCCTCCTAAAGTTCCATCTATGTATATTCCGTTTTCTTTTATGTTTAGTCCTTCTATGCATTCTGATAGTAGTACTGATTTATGAACAAAATCCATTTGAACCTCTTTGTTTTTAATTGCTAAAAAGTTGGTACACATTTTTTATACCAACCGTCTTACCTTATTTAAGTATTAATATTCTTATTCTTCTGAGGCATTTTCAGCCTCAGAAGACTTTTTCTTTTGTTCTTTTCTTTTGTATTTTTAAATCTTTTGTACTTTCAAATCTTTTGAATTTTAAAAGTCTTTTGTATTTTCTTATCTTTTGTATTTTTTTCTTTGGGCAGCATAAGCTGCCCTTTTTTTCTTTTGTAACTTTTCTCTCTTTTCTTTTGTATTTTATATAAACTTTTTCAAGTTATATACCTAACATTGTCATATTTTCAGCGATATCTTCAACTGAGATATTTTCTGTGCTGTTATATGCATTCCATTTTTCTTTATCCCAAATTTCAATTCTAGTTCCTACACCAATGATTACAGCTTCTTTCTTTAATTCTGCTGATTCTCTTAAATTATTTGGTATCAAGAATCTTCCTTGTTTATCTATTTCACATTCTGTTGCTCCTGATAGAAAGAATCTTGTAAATTCTCTAGAATTTCTATTTGAAAGTGGAAGGGCTTTTAATTTTTCTTCGAAGTTTTTCCATTCTTCTTGTGAAAACGCAAACAAACAACCATCTAAACCTTTAGTTACAATAAATCTGTCGCCTATTGCACTTTTTAATTTAGCTGGCATTATTAATCTTCCTTTGGCATCTAAAGAGTGCTCAAACTCGCCAATTAACATGCGTTCACGTCCTTTCTGGTATCAAACCACTTTCTACCACTTTCCTCCACTTTGTGGTTAAATTGTAATATATATTAATTTTAAATGCAAGTATTTTTTAAATTTAATTTTATTTTTTAATAAAATTGTAATATAAAAATTTATTTTTATATTTTTAAACTTTCGTCTTGATTTTTTGTAGGTATATATTTATAATCTATATGTGATTATATGGGAGGTTTATATGAGTAATACTAATAGGAGAAATAGTACTCTTAGAAGTTTCTGTATTACCTTATTCTTTGGTGTTTTACTAATTATTGGTGCAATTATTAGTAATCAATTTCCAGATGAAGTAAATAATCTTATCGAAGAAAATTTAAATATTCCTGCTGAAGAAAATAATACTATTTCAGTAAATACGGCTCAAAATACAGTCGTATCTGCTGATTCAAAATTGCAGATATATTATTTTGATGTAGGTCAAGCAGATTCTATTTTAGTTGTTGCTGATGATCAAACAATGCTTATAGATGCTGGAAATAATGAGGACGGTCCTCTTCTAGCTAGCTATATTCAAGGATTAGGAATTACTAAAATAGATTATTTAGTTGGAACTCATCCTCACGAAGACCATATTGGTGGTTTAGATGATATTATTAATAATTTTGAAATTGGAAAGATTTATATGCCTGATGCAACGACTACTACTGCTACTTTCCAAGCTGTGTTATCAGCTATTTCTCAAAGAGGTCTTTCAATTACTCGTTGTGAGATTGGAAGTACTTTTGGTATAGGTGATGGTATTTGTACTATAATGTCTGTTGAAAATGAGGAACAATCTAATTTAAATTTGAATTCTATAGTTATTCACTTGGCTTATGGAGATAAGACATTTTTGTTTATGGGTGATGCAGAAAAAGAAATTGAATCTATGATATCTTGGTCAAAAGTTGATGTTTTGAAAGTTGGTCATCATGGTTCTGATACAAGTTCTACTGAAAAATTTATTAATGCTGTAAAACCAGAATCAGCTATTATTTCTGTTGGTAAGAATAATTCTTATTCTCATCCTGCTCAATCTACTCTTGATACTCTTCATAAAGTTGGTGCTAAAATCTATAGAACTGATGAGGTTGGAACTGTTTTACTTACTTCAGATGGAAAAACTTATAATATTCAGACATTTTTTACGGCTTTAGATGGTAATGCTTCTACAGCTAATATAAATGCTCCAGTTTTAGAAACTGAGCAATAATTAAAATGCAGTATCAAATTTTGATACTGTATTTTTATTTATTCATAACTAAACATAAGAAATAAGAAGTAGTTTAATAAATTGCGCTAGCGACCAAACGTAAGCAAATGAAATTTGCTGAAGTGCGAATTTGAGCAATCTACAATATAAAAACGGAGTTTTTTATTCGGAGATTGCGAAGAGCAAAATTTGTTAAACTACTTCTTATTTCTTATGTTTTATTATTCTTAATTTTTATAATTATCTCTTAATATTTTAATTTCCTTTCCATAACCTTCTAAATCATTTGGTGTTTCTAAGAAAAATGGTAAATCTTTTAATTTAGGGTGATTTATTACTTTTACTAGTGCTTCTAGTCCAATATTTCCTTCTCCTATTTTAGCATGTCTATCTTTATGCGAATTGCACTCGTTCATACTATCATTTAAATGGATTGCATATAGTTTATCTAAACCTATTATTTGGTCAAATTCTTCTATTACTTCATCTAGTTTATTTACTATATCATATCCTCCATCAAATATGTGACATGTATCTAAGCATACACCTATATGGTCTTTTAAATCTATTTTGTCGATTATATTTTTTATTTCTTCAAAGTTTCTTCCTATTTCTGAACCTTTTCCTGCCATTGTTTCTAATAATACTTTAGTTGTTTGTTCTGGCTTAATAATATCATTTAGCATTTCTATAATATATTCTGTTCCTACTTCTACTCCTTGTCCTACATGGCTTCCTGGATGAAAATTATACATATTTCCTGGAAAATATTCCATTTTTTTTAAATCATCAATCATTGTTTCTTTTGCAAAATTTCGTAGCTCTGGTTTGGCTGCTGCTGCATTTAATGTATAAGGTGCATGTGCTAATAAATTCTCTATCTTATTTTCTTTTGCCAATTCTTTAAATTTTTGTACATCTTCTTCATCTATCTCTTTTGCAGCTCCTCCTCTTGGATTTCTAGTAAAAAATTGTATTGTATTTGCATTTATACTTACTGCTTCTTTTCCCATTTCATAAAAACCTTTTGATATTGATAAGTGACATCCTATTTTTAACATATTTTCCTTCTTTCTTAAATTATTTTGTATTTTTTGATTTTATCATAATTATTTTTTTATCTCAATAACTTTTATTATTCCCTCTAAGTTCCTTTACAATGCCTGTTTTATTGTATTTGAGTTCATTTTATGGTATAATAGTTATGTAGCAAAGTGATTGCAAATAAAAAAACAGGAGGTATTCTTTATGATCACTTTCATCGCACTGTTTTATGGATGCTATTGTATCCTCTCCATGTTCCTCGACGCCATTGTTATCGAAGCTTCGGCTGTAATGACATTTCTGGCGTTGGCTATGCTGTGTTGTGGTGCTCTGGCACTCTTCGCTCATGTGCGTCAGGCTTGGACTCCTTGTATCCTCTGCCTTTTTGGTATGGTGGCTATCGAGTTGCTTGCCCCTCACATCGCTATGGTGGAAATTGTTTCTGCTGTTGTGTTGGCAGGTATCGCGACCTTCCACATTAAGCGGGAAATCGTCAGGTACATTCGCAGAAATGCATCTAGGCCTGGTGGATCCACACTTCCACCGTGGTTGCAAAATCTACTCAGGTATGCCTAAACAAGGAGGTGTCGCTTAAGCGACATACATGGTAGTGGCTTGCCCCGATTCTGAAATTTAGAAACGGGGTTTGCCTTTTATTTATCAACTTTCTAAAAATTATTTTTTTATTTAACCAAAATATATAAATTTAATATTATATATTGAGGTGATTTTTTTTGGCAAAAATTTTAATATATAATAATCAAAACAATAGAATGGAAACGTATTATAAAGGCGAAGAAGAAGCTATGCCATATAACAATGGGACTTTAAAAGTAAAAGAATTTAGAGGATCTAGTAAAAGCAATTTACTATGGACAGACAGACGAACAATGCAGAGTTGGAATAATTTTAGAACTTTATATGGTAGGCCAATTTATGTAGGTTTTGCTTTTAAACGTTGTTGGGAAGGCGGACACGGATTACAAAGCCAGCATTATGCAGGTGTAGCTTTTGATGTAGGGCAAAATTTAGATGGAAATGGCAGAAACTATATGAGGGTATTAGCTAAAAATTCTGGATATTGGAGATATGTTGAACCAGCTTCGTTGACACCACGTTGGGTACATTTTGATAATAGATGGATAGCAAGTGGTTATCCATTAACTCAGTCAGGAAGCAGAGGAATATATGTACTTATTGCTCAAGATGCTTTAAATACATTAGGTCAGCAGACAGGTGGATTAGATGGAATATTCGGCAGTAGAACAAGGCAAGCAGTAATTAATTTTCAAGGAAACAATGGATTGTCGCAAGATGGAATGCTAGGACCTATTACATGGAATAGTTTGATGAATCAAGTAGTTGGAAAAGGTGCAAGTACTACAACAATTTTAGAATCATAACCACGTGTAAAACGCGTGGTTTGAACTTGCCCTAAAAGGGCTTATAA
>CAQPBJ010000022.1 GCA_948852945.1 uncultured Clostridia bacterium
TTTTTTCATCTTTGTTTTCCTCCTATACATTACTATTGGCTACATATTATAAATAAGTAGCTTGGTTCTGTACAACATTTTTAATTTGTGTTGTGCAAATTTTATAATTAGAATTAATTATAATTTGATTTCTATATCAACACCTGCTGGTAACTCTAATTTCATTAAGCTATCAACTGTTTTTTGTGTTGGATAAAGAATATCGATAACTCTTTTATGTGTTCTCATTTCAAATTGTTCTCTTGAATCTTTGTGTTTGTGTGGAGAACGTAAAATAGTTACTATTTCTTTTTCTGTTGGAAGTGGAATAGGTCCTGAAACTTTTGCTCCTGTTCTTTTAGCAGTATCTACTATTCTTTCAGCAGACTGATCTAAAACTACGAAGTCATAAGCTTTTAATCTTATTCTAATTTTTTCACTTCCTACGTTTTGGTTTGATGTTGCCATTGTTTTCCCTCCTTATTAAATGTAACGGCAAGTTTTAAACGCACCCTTGTGTTTCTTTTAAAACCATATATAAATCCAAGTTACAATATTTCTTTTGTATCCTGGATAAGTGTGCTTTTATCAAACTTATCGCCCGGTCTAAGCCAAGACATACTCTGCAGAAGTTCCCTCCACTATAAAGTGTAGCCACATTCTGCTTCATCGCTTTATCTTACGCTCATCTATTATACTATGGCTATATATTGGTTGTCAACTACTTTATTAAATATTTTTTGCTATTTTTTCCTGTTTTTCCATATCTTGATTTTTACTTTCTACCGTGGTATAATTATGTTAACTACGTGCGTGCACTTTATATTTTTAAGGAAGGAATATTATGGCAAATTACAGAGATTCATTATCTATACCTTTTCATACATTTGATCATAATCTTAGTCATTCGCTGAGTTTCGCTGAGTTAAAGAAAAACGAAGCTAAGTTTTTGAAGAATTTTTTATATCGTATTAATAGGTATGTGAAAAACTTAAAATTGCAAAATCCAGATATAACGAAATCAGAAGTTGAAGAAATTTTTGCTAAAGATTTAGAAGAAATTTCGGCTGCTTCTTATTCTGGTGTCAAAATTTCTGAATCTTTTATGCAATATATTTGTTATGACTTATTTTCTAAACAACCTCAAAGATTAAGTCATTATATTTCTCTTTTAAATTCTATTGACTGTCCTTTAGATAATTTAGAAGAATTACCTCGTTCTAATTTTTCATTAACTCAAATATATTACGCAGCTCAATTAGAACGTGAATTCTCTAATTCTACTTTTTCTGATATTAATGATTTTTTAAAATTTAGATTAGATGAAATTGTTCCTGAACTCAAAGGAAATATTTCTAATTCCACTTATTTAATTTTGGAGCAATTAGATAAATTTGGATTATTATATTCTTATTTAGATATAAATGATAAAAAGATGAATTTTTTAGGATTTAAAGAATATGCTGATGCTTTAGTTTCTGATAGTCCTGATAATAAAACTGAGAAGCTTTTGTCAATTTTTAGAGATTCAGCACAAATGCAAGAACAATCGCCATTCAATTTATTAACTTTATATTCTTTTTGGGTTAATAGATTTTATAAAGAATTAGATACTTATTTAGAAGCAATGTTTGTTATTCGTGATTTTGATTTAACTCAATCAATGATTGATGGAACTTTTAAGTCGCCTTCTAAAGATGATTTAAAAAAAGAACTTGTTAAAATGAATTTATTCTATGATCCAATTCGCTTTGTTTTAGAAATGCAAAAAGCTGAAAAATTGAAAATAAATAATGAGTCTGAATATGATATTTCTGAAAATGTTTATGCTTTTTCTGGTGACACTTTCTTGTATTATATTCAAAATGAGTATAAAGAAAAATATAAAGGATATTTTGATACATTTTTACCTAACTCAAAAAATGATTTAGCTGAAGATGCAAAACATTATTTTAATCTTTATAATCCTATATTCGCTACATGTGGTTTAAAAGATGCTACTATGTTATATTTATTAATTTGTTTAAAGGAAAATTCTCATTATTTAAATGCTGGTATAATTCCAAATGCAATAGATGTAAATAATAATTCTGGATTTTTAGGTAAATTTGTTGGCGTAGGAATAGATAATGGTATGACTGATACCTTCTTACTACATATTAAACGATCAACTTTGATTGAATTTCTGGAAAATTATATGGTAGATGATTTTCAAATTAAAGCTTCCTCTATGCATGATTTACCATTATTTCAAGGTAGAACTGATTACACTAATGGTTTATATTCTATACCTGTCTTAGCTCCTATGACAGAAGAGCAAAAAGCACTAATCAAAGACTCTATGTCTAATTCTCAAAATTATAAGGCTACACCTTTAGTAAGAAAAAGGCTACCTTTTGTTAATCATTTATATAGTGTAATGAATTATAATAATCCTAACATGCACTCTTCTAAATCTATAAATTTAGTTAATGGTAAAATTAGGGTGACAAAACAAAATATTCCGGATGAAAGATAAAAACAACTATTAATATTAAAATTAATAGTTGTTTTGTTTTATGCATTTAATTTTATTTGCATCATTTTATCATCTAGTTTAGCAATTGTTTTTGCCGCTGATATTAAATCTTTTGATGCTTTTTTACTTATATCTTTTTTGTATTTTAATTTATGTTCTAAACTTGCCCAAAAATCCATAGCTACAGTTCTTATTTGTAATTCTACTTTTACGTATATTGTTTTATCTGTAAATGTTACTGGTACTTTTACTACCATGTGGTAACTTGAATATCCACTTGCTTTTGGATTTGTTATGTAATCTTTTCGTTCAATTATTTCTATATCCTGAAAGTTTTCTATTATATCTACAATTTTAAAAATGTCATCTTTAAATGAACATATTATTCTCATACCTGCAATATCGTTTATTTGTTCTATTAAATTTTTATAAGTAAGTTCTAGTTCTCTTTTAGTCATTTTTTCTATAATACTATCTGGTGATTTTATTCTTTCTGTTATGTGATCTATAGGATTGTATTCGCAAAAATTTTCGAATTCTTCATTTAGTATATCAAATTTTGTTTTTAATACTTTCATTGCAGATTTATATATTAACATAATTTTATCAAATTCATTTGCTTTTTTATCTAATTTTTCTTCTAATTTTATAATATTACCTGCCTGTATCAGGTCAGTTTCATTTTCCTCCATAAATAAATATTTCCTTTCTTTGTAATTTTTAACTTTTCATATATCATCCCCTTTCTTTATTGCTTCATTTTATTAATATAATATTAAATTAAACTTAAGTTTTTTAAAATTCATCAAAATTTATTCCTAGTCTTTCAAAATTTTCTTTAATTTTAGTCATGTTTCTGTATGTTCCATTTAATACTTCATATCTAAATAAATCTTTTTCAAAAGCGTCGTCTTCTAATTCTTTTTCTACATTATAGGGTACTTTATTAAATTCTATTCCTATAGATGAATTTGAATATTCTTTTTCTCCATATTTTCCTTCTAATATTACATAATGTGCTTGTCTGATTTCTTTTATGCTACTATCTTTTTTCTCGTTCCTAATTAAACAGAAACTATTTCCTACGCTTCCTGTATTAACTAATGTTTTATTATATAGTTTATCCATATATTGATGATGTATATGTCCATATACTATAACATCTGCTACTTCTTGAGATATTGTTTTTTCACTTGGCAAAAACATTTTATATTTATCTTCCATAAAGTCTTGATTTATTACTGCTATATTGTCTTTTTCTGGTGAAGCATGAAATAGTCTTATTAGGCTTCCACTTAAATAAAACTCATGTGAATACGGCAAGTTGTTCAAGTATTGTTTTTCTTCTTCAGTTAATATTTTACTTAGATTATCCCATCTATCAAATTCTATTTTTGCTTTTTCTTTTAATCTTTCTTTTATTTTTTCTCTATCTATTTCTCCTGAAAAATGTCTATCACAGTTTCCTCTTAGGACAATTTCACATTCTTTTTTTATTATTTCTATGCATTCGTGTGTATGATTTCCTTTAGATATTATATCTCCTAAGCAATATATTTTATCTACATTTTTTGATTTTATATCTTTAATTGTTGATTTCAATGCTTCTAAATTTCCATGTATGTCAGATATTATTGCTATTCTCATGTTCTCTCTCCTTTTTCTTTCCAATTGATTATATCAAAACAATTCTAAAAAATCAAAATTAGTTATATTATTTTTTTGCTTCAAACAAAAACAGATATATTCAATTTAATATGAATATATCTGCTTATTCTATTCTCCCATTTTTTCAAATCTTTTTACATTTATTATAAAAGTTATTCCTTCAATTAAATCCATAATTGAATACATAAATATTATACTTCCTAACGTTGCTATTATAAGGTCTGGTGCTATTATTATGTATATCCCCATGCCTATTATTATGATTGATATTATTAGCATTAGAATCCATATTTTTGTTTTATATTCTTTCAATTTTAGTGATAATCCAAATCTAGTTAATCCAGTATAGATAATCCATATTCCCATTGTTATTCCTAATAAACCTTCTAATATACCTGGATGTGTTATTAATACAATTCCTATTACTGCATTAATTATTCCGTAAATTAGGTCATAATTAAAATATTCTTTTTTATTTTTGTCTATTATATATCCTATTACTTTTATAAATCCTACAAATATTAGTATCCCTGCTATTGCATATGTAATAATTTTTAGTGTAGTTTTTGAATATATAAACATTACAAATCCTAAAACTCCTAATATTATTGATGTAATAATTGATGTATATCCTGTTTTCTTTAATACTTTTTCAATTTCCATATTTTTATTATCCTTTTGTTGAATATTATTTTTTAATTATATCACAATATTTGTATAATGTTTCATTTTTTGCTATAATTTTTTTCGAAAGGAGTGATAAAGAATGGAATATGTATACACACCTACTGGAGTTTGTTCTAATCAATTTGTTATAACTATGGATGGTGATATTATTACTTCTGTTAAAATTCGTGGCGGATGCCCTGGAAATACTTTAGCAGTTACTACTTTAGTTGAAGGAAATAATATTCATGATGTTATAAAAAAATTAAAAGGTATACCATGTGGAGTTAAAGGAACATCATGTCCTGACCAACTTGCTACAGCTTTAGAACAAATTTTAGAAAAACGTAATTAAATTGAATGTTATAAATGATATTATGTAGGCAATAAAAAATTGGTTTACTCCAATATTTATTGCTTTTTTTATTCCAAATTCTTTTTTTATAACTCCTAATGCCGCTATGCATGGTGTGTATAATAATGTAAATATCATAAAACTGATTGCTGATTTAAATGTAAATATTTCTAAAATAATATTCTCTATACTTGTGTTTGATAATATTGTTAGTGTACTTAATATAGATTCTTTTGCACTTATTCCTGTTATACATGCTGTTATTACTTTCCAATCTGTAAATCCTATTGGTTTAAAAAATGGTAACATTTTTTTACTTAGTAGTGCTAGCATACTTTTATCTTCTGTTACCCAATATAAATTTGTATCAAAAGATTTTAAAAACCATATTATCATTGATGTAAAAAATATTATTGTAAATGATTTTGATAAAAACTCACTTATTTTATTCCACATTAAATGCCATGTATTTTTTATTGATGGCATTCTATAGTTTGGTAGTTCTAATAAAAATAAGTTTTCTGTTTTATTTTGCGTTTTCATTTTTATAAAAATAGTTATTCCTATTCCGATTAATATTCCTATTAAATATAAAATTAACATTGCCAAGCCTTGATTTTCTTTAAAAAATATTTGCACAAATATTCCGTATATGGGTATTTTAGCGCTGCAACTTATGAATGGTACTAAATTTAATGCTAAGTTTTTTTCTTTTTCTGATTCAATTGTTCTTATAGAAAGTATTGCTGGAACAGAACAGCCAAACCCTAATAAAATTGGAACTATACTTCTTCCTGATATACCTATTTTTTGAAATATTTTATCCATAATAAATGCTATTCTTGTCATATATCCACTATCTTCTAATAGTGATAAGAATAAATATAATGTCACTATTATCGGTAAAAAGCTTAATACTGCTCCTATTCCTTTTAATATTGCATCTACTATTAAACTTTTAATAACAATGCTTGCATTTATTTTTTCTAAGTATATTAGGATATAATTTGCTACTACATCTATTCCTTGTTCTAATACTTCACTTAAGGTATTTCCAATAATGTCGAATGTTAGTTTAAAAATACTATACATTATTAATATAAAAATTGGTATTCCTAAAAATTTATTAGTTAACAAATTATCTATTTTATACGATTTTATTTCTCTTTTATTTTTAGGAATGTTCAAAATTTCTTTGCAAATTTTATCAATTTCATTATATTCTGCATATGTATCTTTTTTTATTTCTATTTCGTGTATTGTTTCTTTTTTATCCGCACATTCTGTTGCTTTTCTTAATAATTTGCTTATTTCTTCGTCTGTTATTTTAGTTATTGGTATAATTGGTATATTTAATATTTTTTCTAATTTTAATATATCTATTTTCCCATTGTTTTTTTCTAGGTCGTCTAACATATTTAGTGCCATCACTATAGGTATTCCTAATTCCTTTAATTGCATTGTAAGATATAATGCTCTTTGTAAATTCATACAATCTACTACGTTTATTATTACTTCTGGTTTGTTTTTATATAAAAATTCTTTAGTTACATTTTCGTCTTTTGAATAAGTAGAAAGCGAATATAATCCTGGTAAGTCTATTATTTCGCAATTATTATATTTTTCTACTTTTCCTACTGTTATATCAACAGTTACTCCTGGAAAGTTTCCTACGTGTTGGTTCATTTTTGTTATTTTATTGAAAATACTTGTTTTTCCGCTATTTTGATTTCCTACTAATGAAATTATCATTGTTTTCTCCATTCATCTATTTTTTCAATTTTGATTTTTTTAGCTGTTTCTTTTCTCATAGCTAAATTATATCCTCTTATTGATATTTGAATTGGATCTCCTAATGGTGCATATTTTATTAGTTTAAATTTTGTATTTTCTACTATTCCTAATTCTAACAACCTATACTTTAACTTTCCTTGTAAATTTATTTCTTTAATTATGGCCTTTTCTCCAGGCTTTAACTTACTTAACTCTAATGTTTTCATACTTCATATTATGCTTGTTTTTTTATTTATAGAACAAGCATTTTAATAGTGCCTTTAAGGATATTATTGGTTTTATTTATATTATAAGTAGTATGGATATAGTTAGCAAATTGCGCTAGCTGCTAAGACTGTTAAATCTATGATTTTTACAGTCTTAGTAGTTAATTTAAAACTTGTTTTAAATTAACTTCCTTAAATCTTAGTGAGTGAAGTGCGAATTTGAGCAATCTACAATATAAAAACGGAGTTTTTTATTCGGAGATTGCGAAGAGCAAAATTTGTTAACTATATCCATACTACTTATTATTAAAATAAAAAAGTGCCTCTTAAAGGCACTTTAAAATCTTTTTCTATCCCAATAATTTAACTTCTACAGTATTCATTTTGTATTTTCCATTTTCATCTGTTACGAATTCAATTAGTGATTTATCTAATGTTGTAGTATTTTGACTTAAGTCTTGAGTAAAATATATCTTTAAATTTGGAATTTCTAACTTCTTAGTTACTATTATCTTAAATATTTCTACCATATGTTTGTCATCTTCAGCTACTAAAATAAATTGTGGTGCTTTTTCATATCCAGAATCAAATTGTACAAAATTCTCATAGAATTCTTTATATAGTCTCATTCTTTCTTCAAATTTTGTTTCCCATTCTTCTTCTCTTCTTACTGCTTCAAATAAAAAGTCTATTGTTATTCCTCTTTTTACTAGTGTTACTCCTGCATTTGCTTTTAGTATTTTTCCGCTTTTCTTGGCTGTAATTGCTGGTTTAACTTTATATGAATCAAAAGCTTGTACTTTTCTCATATATGCTATTATTATTTGATTTCCGGCTAATCTTTTTTTAATCATTGATACTGGTTTTGTATTGTCTGTTGGTTGCCATTTACATTCTATATTTCTAGAATTCAAAAGATATTTCCCCATTTTTTCTAGGCAATATACTCTATAGATACATTTTCCATCTTCACTTGAAAAATAGTATCTTGTTAATATTTTTGTTTTTATCAATTGCTCAAGTTTATTATTTAACTTATCTTGTGATTTGACGTCAATATTTCTATGGACTAGTATTTGATAAATTTGTCTTGATGTCATAAATTCAAATTCATTTACTAGCTCTAATATTTTTAAGTGGATTTCTGTGATATGTCCTAAATTCATTCTGTGAATTATTTGGTTAATTGAAACATATCCATCCTTCCCATCAAAAGTTTTGATTTCTCCTTCTTTCATTGCAAAAGGTGATACTTTTGTTTTAATTTTTTCATCTTCTACCATTTTAATACCTCCAACTAAATTATTATTTTTAGGCTTTCTTTTGTTATAAAACGAGATTCTTTTATTAAAATAATCTCTATATATTAAGAACATAGTAAATATGTTCTATTTATATAATAGGATTATATATTTTCCTATTATAATTTTCGTAGAAAACTGATAATATTTTTATTATCTCTATTTTTTATGAAACTATTAGTAGTTTTATTTTCTTTTTGTCTTTTACTATTTTTTTGATATACACATCTACTTTTTGTCCATATTCATAGCCTTCTTTATATTCTGCAAGTCCTACCAAATTTGGTTTTAATTCTATGAATATTCCATTTTTTTGTTTTTCTATTTCTTTTACTGTTCCTTGAACCTTTTCTCCTTCTTGATAGGATACAACATTTTCTTCCCATGTTCCTAGTAATTCTTTATGTGTTAATTCAATTCGGTTCAAATCTTTGTCTATGGATTTTATCATAACTTTTATATTTTGTCCAATTTCGAATCTTTCTTCTGGTGTTTTTATTCTTGAAACTGAAATATCTTCTATATGTAATAATCCTGTAACTCCATTATTCATCTCTATAAATGCTCCAAATGGCTTGATGTTTTTTACAGTTCCTTCTAATATTTCTCCTTGTTTTGCTTCATTTTGTATCCATTCGATCTTATCTTGACCTAATTCTTTTCTTTCGTACTTAAAATTCATTTTCTCTCCTCTTCTTTAGTATTTTAACAAAACTGTTTACTTTAGTAAACTATTTATTTCATTTTCTTTTAAATATCTCCATTTTCCAATTGTTAAACCGCTCTAGGTTAATTGTTCCTATTTTGCTTCTATGTAAAGCCAAAACTTTTTTATCTATTGCTTCACACATTCTTCTGACTTCTCTGTTTTTTCCTTCATGTATTACTATTTCTAATCTAGTTCTATTTTTTTCTTTGTCTTCCATTATTTTTTTTACTTTTGCTGGGCTAGTTGTGAACCCATCATCTAAGGTGACACCGCTTCTTAGTTTCTCTACTTCTTCATTTGTAACTTGTCCTTTTAAAGTTACTGTATATGTTTTAGTGACTTCATTTTTGGGATGAGTTACTTTATAAACAAAATCTCCATCATTTGTTAGAATTATTGCTCCTGATGTGTACATATCTAATCTTCCTACTGGAACTAATCGTTCTTTTATTTTTACTAAGTCTGTTACTTTATCTCTACCAAATTGTTCTTTAACTGTTGTAACATATCCAATTGGTTTATTTAGTAAAATATAAATTTTATTTTCTTGCACGTTTACTTCTTTTCCATTAAATTCAATTTTATCTTTGTTTGGAATTACTTTACTTCCCAATTCTGTAACTACTTTTCCATTTACTGATACTTTTCCTTGAAGAATTAGTTCTTCACATTTTCTTCTTGATGCAATTCCACAACTTGCTAAATATTTTTGTAATCTTTCTTCTTCCACTATTTTTCCTCACTATCATAGTAAATTTTATAAACTGAAAATGTATTATTTTGCTTTATATCTTTTTCTTCTAATGGATATATTTTTTCATAGTGCTTTTTATCTGTTTCTAATTCATTGTAAAATTCCCAGTTTGCTCTTCCTAAAATAGCGTATTCTACTCCATATTTTTTAAAGTATTCATATACATCTATGTTTTTTTCTATCTTATTTACCACATCTTCAAAAATATTTTTACCATCTTCTACTTTTCCTGTTTTAGTATTAAATTCTGGAGAATATAATTCCGCTCTATTGTCTATCATTACAGGAATATCATTAAATAATAAATAGCTTCCATAATTATATTCATTGAATAATTTTATGTTTTTGTAATCTAAATTTTCTTTTATCCATATCGTAGCTTCTATTGGTACAATTCTTCCAGATATGTATTTAGTGATTAGTTTTGGTTTATATATCTTATATGATACCATTATCATTATCATTACTATAAATATAGGTGTATATACCATATTTATAATTTTTCTTGATATATTTAGATTTTCTTTAAAATATATGTTTAATATTTCATTTAATATTTCTACATAAATTGGTGTTACTAATATTATAAATAAACTATAGTGTCTCGCTTGAGCTAAAGTCATACTCATTAGTCCACAATAAAAAAATATGTTTTTTATTTTTAATTTTACTGGTGTAAAAAAAGATATTAACGCTATTCCAAAAAATACTATTATGTTTTGATATATAGATTCTATATTTGCAGGAGTGTATTCTATAATTGAATCTGTTGTAGTCCCACTCATTGCTTTATATAAATATGTATATGGTGTACTTATACCTGTTGGTGTTAATATTCCCATAGACATACTTATTATCATTATAATTAGTAGTTTTATTATATTTTCATTTTTCTTTAATTTAATTTTATAGAAATCATATTCTTTTTTTTCAATATATTTTTTATATTCTTTATTTGATTTAAATTTATTTACTATATTCAACAGTTTTACTGAAAGATTTTCTGCGAAATACGGTAAAAATAGTATAAACATAAATGGCCATGTTCCCATATGGATGTTAACTAAAATCAAAGATAATATTGGTAAAAAAACAGCATATATGCATTTCTTTTTTTCTAAGAACTCTTCTATGCATAAAATAACTAAGACAAATATTGCATACGATATCATTTGAGCTCTTGCTACACAAAAAGCTCTAATTAAGTACAATGCCAATACACTTAATATTCCAGATAAAATCTCATTCTTTGATTTTTTATAGCTTAAAATGAATATTAAAATTCCTAAGATTGCTGTAAACAAAATTGTAGATATATATATACTTGTCCAACCTGCTATACTATATATTTGGTACATCATGAAATCATAAAGCCAATGTGGAAATGTATATGGTAATTCTATCCATGAAAATGGATCTTCTGTTAAATTCCAAATTCCATTTTCGTTAATATATTCTCCAATTTTTATTGTGTAAAATGTATCTGTTGATACTTGTTTTTGAGCTATTGCAATACTTATTAAAATTATACATATTATAGCTGTTATTATAATTTTCTTATTGCTTATCTTCATCATTTAGTTCCTTTACTATTTCTTTAAAATATTTTGGCAAGTCTGCTACAAATTCAACTTCACTTTTAGTTGTTGGATGTGTAAACTTTATTTTGTAAGCATGTAGCATTTGTCCTTCTACATTAAATCTATTTTTTCCGTTTGAGTATGTATAGTCTCCTATTATTGGATAACCTATTTCTGATAAGTGTACTCTTATTTGGTGGGTTCTACCTGTTTCTATAATTAATTCTAATAGGGTACAGTCTGAATATCTTTTTAAAACTTTAAAATGTGTTACTGCTTTTTTTCCATCTTTATCAACTGCCATTTTCTTTCTGTCTTTTTTACTTCTTCCTATTGGCATGTCGATACTTGCTTCATTTTCTTTAACAATCCCTCTTACTAATGCAATATAAGTTTTGGTTGTTTTATGTTCTTTTATTTGATTGCTTATATCTATATGTGATTTATCGTTTTTAGCTACTATTATTATTCCTGATGTGTCTTTATCTATTCTGTGTACTATTCCCGGTCTTATTTCTCCACCAATTCCAGATAAAGAATCTTTGCATCTTGCCATTATTGCATTTGCTAAAGTTCCATCTGGATTTCCGTTTCCAGGATGTACTACCATTCCCTTTTCTTTATTTATTATTATAATATCATTATCTTCATATATTACATTTAAGGGTAATTCTTCTGGTTTTAGTTTTGCTTCTTTTGGCTCGTCTATTTCCATTTCAATTTTATCATTTATTTTTACTTTGTAGGAAGCTTTTTGTATTTTACTATTGACGAATACTTTATTATCTTCGATTAATTTCTGTATCATCATTCTTGAAACTTCACTGTCAACTTGTGATATATATTTATCTAATCTAACTTCATCTTCTGTTACTAGATATTCTTTTTTCAAATTTGCCCCTTTCTTTATTATAAGATTTCTATTCAAAATTCATATAATATAATTGTACGATTTTGTTATTATTCTAGCACTTTCTGATATATTACAAACCTTGTATCTATTGCCTTTTCTTCTTCTGTTAATGGATAT
Source organism: uncultured Clostridia bacterium (assembly GCA_948852945.1). Classification (GTDB taxonomy): domain Bacteria; phylum Bacillota; class Clostridia; order TANB77; family CAG-508; genus UMGS1994. The sequence continues at coordinate 12,561 of CAQPBJ010000022.1, forward strand.
ATTTTTTCATAATCAGAGTTTGATTTTAATTTTTTAGATACTCTTGAATCTGAATATGTGATTATATGTGTTACTCCGTAGTTTTCAAATGTTTTTTTGTAATCATCTGCACCTGTTGCTATATTTTGTACATCCATGAATACATCATTTCCATCTTTTCTATCTTTTGTTTTTGTATTAAACTCTGGTGAATACAAATCAGCTCTTGAGTCTATCATTACAGGTATTCCATTATATAATAAGTAACTGCCATAGTTGTATTCATTAAACAGCTTTATATTTTTGTAATCTAAATTTTCTTTTATCCATTTGGCCGCATATATTGGATAATCATGTGGATAATAATAACTTTGTTCTGTTTTTTGCTTTATTCCTTGTATTCCTATTACAAGAAACATTGTTGTTAAAGCGACTTTACAATAAAAATTATTTACAAGTTTTATCATCTTTTCTTGTAATTCTGGCGCATATCTTTCAAATATTTCACCTATTAATTTTGCAAGTATTGGCGTACATATAACCAAAAACATAGATACTTGTCTTCTAGAATTTAAAGCCAAATATAAAATTCCTAAATAATAGCATAAATGTTTGAAATCTATTTTTATATCTATAAATGTTAATACTACTATAAACGCTACAAAAAATGCTACAAATTCTTGGTTTGAAGGCAAATCTAATGGTAGATGTTCGTTTATAACTTTTACTGTATTTCCTACCATAGTTTTAGATAAATATGTGTATGGTGTACTTGGTCCTGTTGGTGTTATAAGTCCCATAAATGCACAGATAATCATTACTAAAATTAATTTTTTCATATTATCATTTCTAGTAATTCTTATTTTGTATGGATTTTCTCTGGCTTTTTTTCTATTTATTTTGTTATGTTCTATTTTTTTATTTAATTTTTCTACTTTTTCATCAATATTTTTTGAAGTATAGTTTTTTATAATCCATATTTTCAATTTGACTATTAAATCAAATGTAAATATATCTAAGGATAATATATATTCTGCAATATATGGTAAGAATATAACAAAGAAAAATGGCCATACTGCCATATGCAGATTAACTATTAATAGTGACATTAATATTAAACCTACTGCGTATCTTTTTTTAGTTTTCTCTAAATACTTCTCTATTAAATATATTGATAGTATCATTAGTGAGAATGTTACTAATTGTGCTCTTGCTGCTACATATGGTCTCATTAAATACATTGCTATAAAAGTTATTATTGCTGATAATGGTGCATTTTTTGAAATTTTGTTTGAAGTAAAATATATACTAACTCCTAATATACTAGTTAATATTATTGTTGATAGATATATTGCTGTCCAGCCACCTAAATGGTGTATTTCATACATTCCTAAATCATATAGCCAATGCGGAAATGTATATGGTAGTTCTATCCAAGAAAATGGATCTTGATTTAAATTTCCTATGCCATTTTGTGCTATATATTCTCCTACTTTTACTGTATAAAAAGTGTCATTTTGTAATGTCTTTGGTGCTACTATGCCTGTACAAAAAATAATTATAAAAAATGTTATTATGACATGAAATTTATATCTATTTATTTTTTTCTGTTCTTCCATTTTTTCTCCTTAATTGTTAAACTTCGAATTCTGCATAAACTGCATAATGGTCTGAGTATTTTGTAGCAATTGTTTTCATATTTAATAATTTTATATTTTTTGAATAAAACATTGTATCTATACATCCTTGACCATTTTTAGAAAACCATGTATCTTCTTCATTTTCTAGTTTATCTAGATGCTCTTTTAACATCTCGTATTCCACATATTTTTCACTTTTTTCGTATTTGTATTTATGTTTTCCAACTTTTTCTATTCCTATGTTAAAATCTCCACCTACTATTATTATTTCATTTTCGTCTATTTTATCTATGATATTTATAAGCTCTTCTGTTCCTAATTTTCTTTCTTCAAAATTTGTTGGATAATGGACTGAAAATAAATTTAATTTTGTTGTTCCAAAAGATATTTTGTTACATAAAATTCCTCTTTGCTCATTTTGTGGATCAACTAATGGCATTAAATAATTAGTAGAATATTCAATTGGAAATCTTGATATTATTCCATCACCATAATATCCATTTTTGTATTTTATATTTATTCCCATTGTTCTATATGGTAATTCTACTTGTTTAGAAAAAGTGTAAATTTGATTTTCACTGTATACTCTTTGAGTATACATGTCTATTTCTTGTAAAAAAATTATATCAGGCTTGTACTTTTTTAAAAATTTAGCTTGTCTTTCAACATCAATATTTCCGGTCAATTCCTTCACCATGGCACATATTAAATGTTATAGCTTTTAATATCATAAAAATCACCTTCTTTATATTTTATTACAGCTCGAATTATATCAAAATATTTTTTTTTATTCAATAATTATTACTCTTAAAATAAATAAAACCAGAGATTAATTTCTCTGGTTTTTTATTTATTTTTCTATCCAACGTCTACATTATTTTCATCTTTTTTTTCTACAATTTCCATGCTTGAAATTGATACTTCATAAGCTACTCTTGTTTCAGATGTTCCATCTTCGAATTTCTTTTCATATTTTCTACTTTGAACTCTACCAACAATTCTTACTTCTGTTCCAACTTCCATGTTTTGACAGAATCTTGCATTTCTTCCCCAAGCTATACAAGGTATATAATCAGATTTATTATATGCTCTATTTACTGCTAATAGTAAATCTGCAATTTCTCTATCAAATGGTGTTTGTCTGTAAATAGGTTTTTTACAAACATATCCTGATAGAATAACTTCGTTTGTTACAATATCTTTTTTCTCTTCTTGTTCATCATCATTTTCTGTATCTTCGCTATCAACTTCAATAATGTCTTTAGCAAATACTGTTAGTATTAATTTGTTTCTTTCATTTTGATAACTATTATATGATCTGAATTGTCCTTCTACTGATAAATTTTTTCCAATTTGTAAATCTAAACTTGTTAATAATCTTTCTGAAACTGTAATTGGAATAATATCTACTGCTGAACTTAATCTTGGTACTTCTAAATCAAATATGTAAAATTTTTCTCCATATATTTCATGACTATATGTTTTTTCGCTTGTAACTTTTCCCACTAATACTAGATGGTTATTTTCTAATAAATTTGTAACCACTCTTTTTTCCTCCTTATTTTTATCTAGTGTATTTTCATTTATGTCTGTTTTTTATTAAATTTCTTTAGAAACATCTACATTATAGCACTTTTTTTTTACTTTGTCTACATAAAAACTTTATATTTTTAACAAAATTGTTAAAATTTTCATTGCTATTTCCTCATATATATACTTTTTTGCAAAATTATTATTCATTTTTATTTCTTGACATTCTATTTTTTGGTTTTTATTTAAATTAATTTCTCTTTGAATTTCTAATATTATTTCCTCATTTTCATTACTTACAATTGTAATACTTGCACGACTATTATAGCCAAAAGTTATCACATATGAATTAGTATGTTCGTCAATTAATTTTAAATTTTCTTTATAATCACTATTTAATAATACACATTTACTTTCTTTAACTACTTTTTTTAGCTCTTCTTGTTCTTGTGTTTCATCGAAAATGACTACTATATCAAATTTCACATTTTTTATATTTCTTATATTTTCTTTAGTTATTATAATTATATTTTTTTCATTTATTTGATTTCTTTTTATCTTTTCTTCAATTTCTATTATATTATTTTGGCTTGTGATTATTCCTACTACAGACACTTTAATAATTCTCCTCTCTTTTTATTTTAGTATATGCTCTCTTTTCACATTTTTTCCTATTTTTCATAATATATACTAAGCAAATTGCTAAATTATATAAAGGATGATGTAAAAATGGAAATAGAAAAAGATGTATGTCCTGTTGTAAAAGTGGATGGATTTATTGAAGAAGGTAAACAATTTGATATTGAAATCGTTGTACCTAATGATAATAGAAATGTTATCTATGGTGTTTTAAAGGATGAATGTGGTGAAGTTATTCCTGATGCAGTTATAAAATTAATTGAAATAGTTCATAAATATGGTGAAGAAGAAAGAAGACCTGTTTCTCATACTTTCTCTGATAAAAATGGAGAATTTGTTTTTGGTCCTCTTTGTCCAGATAGCAGTTATGAAATACAAGTTTGGGTTGATAGAGTTAAACATATAAAAGTTTGTGCTGATTGCCCTATTAGAAAGAAAAAATGCTTAAAAGGAACAAAATTAGAACCTTGCAAAAAAGATAACAAACCATGTTGCAATGATCAAATAACTCCTTTTCCTCCAATGAAATAATATTTATAAATTAAATCCCTCTAAGAATATTTCTTAGAGGGGATTTTTTATAAAACTCCTACTTTTCTAGCTAGGTGTTTTCCTTTTCTTATTATTTTGCTTTTTTCTCTTTTGCTCATATCTCTATATAGCATCATAGCTGTTGCAGTAGCCATTGAACCTATTAACGCACCTTTAACGAATTTCATTTTCTACCTCCTTTAATTTTTTTATTTGTTTTTAGTATTTACTTTTATATCTTTTCTATACGATGTATAAATTTCATATATTTCAAAAATTGCTATTACTAGCAAAAAAATTCCAAATAGCTTTTTTAATTTTGTATTATCAAATTTAAATGAAATTTTGCATCCTACTATTGCTCCAATAATTCCACTGATTATAATTGTGATTGCATTTTTATAATTTATTTTTTTATTTTTTACATTCATTATTATTGCTACAATTGATGTTGGTATAAAAAAAACTAAATTTGTTGCTTGTATTATGTGTTGTTTTAAACTAGTAAATATTCCTAATAATAAAATAAGTATTGTTCCACCGCCCATTCCTAAAGCTGCTACCACTCCAGATATAGTTCCAATAAGTATTTCTAACATATTTTCTCCTAAATAATCATTCTTAAAGATGCATATACTAAAAATATTACAAATAAAATTTTTAATATGCTTTTGTTTAATGATATTAATGCTTTAGATCCGATAACTCCTCCTATTATTCCACCAATTGCACATTTGATTGATATATTCCAATCAATTAAATTTTGATTATAATAAAAAAAGCTACTTGTTAATACCATAAAAAATATACACATTATTGTTGTAGCTCTAGCTATTACTTCGTCTTCTTTTTGAATAATAGTCATAAATGGAACAAGTATTAGTCCTCCGCCTGCTCCAAATAATCCACTAATTATTCCAGCTATAAATCCTACCAATATATTTTGTATTTTCTCTTTATTCATAATATTATTTTTAACTTAACCATTTTTTTTATTCATTTTTATCTTATCAAACATTATAATCCTTGATATTCTTGAATTTATACCATTTTTAATGTATAATATTTTTAGCTTATATTAGGAGGTAGATTAAATGGAAAATGGCTTGACAATCGTAAATCAAACACAGCATTCCATCGATGTCTATAAGTCTGATTTATCTGTGACTGCTTTAAGTAGAGACTGTACTTTGGATTGTGAAAGTTTAGAAGAAAATGTACATATTCATGTGCATTCTCGGTATGGTAGCTTAGTTATAAAAAAACGGGCAAACCAGTACGTTTTCACCAAGTATGGAAAACTCACTGTAACCACAGATCAAAGCGATGGTCGTTTTGCGGTTCGCATTCTTGAAAAGCATTAACGATTTTGCATCTCAGATTTTCTAATTATCAAATCTATTCGGTTGGCGGGGATATTTTCCCGCCTCACTTCTTTTTATTTGTTATATAGTATTACTCATATATAAATATAATTTTTCATTATTTTGTAACGTTTTTCTTTTTAAAACGTCTAATTTACAAAGGAGCAAACATATGAAGAAAAATATAGAGGATATATATGTAGAATATTTTGATCTTGTATATAAATATCTATATTGCTTAACTCAAAATAGTGATTTAGCAGAAGAACTTACTCAAGACACTTTTTTTAAAGCAATTATGAATATTAATACTTTTAAAAATCAGTCAAAAATTTCTACTTGGTTATGTAAAATAGCAAAAAATCTTTATTTTGATGAACTTCGTAAAAAGAAAAAAATTTCTGATACTTCTGATGATATTTTTGATTATATAAATATTGATGAAAGTATTGAAAATAAGTTCATTTCAAATGAAGAACATTCAGAATTAAATAAAAAAATAGATTCTTTAGATGATATGACTAAAAAGGTTATTTATCTTCATATTTATGATGATTTAACTTTTAAGGAAATTGGAAAAATGCTCCGGTAGAACTGAAACTTGGGCTAGAGTTACTTATTATAGAGGAAAGAATAAGTTGAAAGAAGGTGATTCTTATGAAAAATAAAGATTGTAATTTAGTTAGAGATTTACTTCCTAACTATATTGAAAATTTAACAAATAATGATACTAATTTATTTATTGAAAATCATTTAAAAGAATGTAGCGAATGTACTACTATTCTTAATTCTATGAAATCTGATGAAAACGAAAATGAAAAAACTAAATCTAAAAAATTTGTTAAGTTTTCTAAAAAATTTCGTAAAAAATATAGAATTTTGAAGACTATTGTTTTAATTATTGTTTTATTATTTTTAGTTCATTTCATTAGGAACTTTATTATTCTTACTTCACAATATAGACATGTGGATGAACATATTAATATGAATAATTATCATGTTAGGAGCTATTTCTATCAATTAGATCAAGTATTGTTTGAAGATACATATTATAAAGATGGTAATGCTTTAAAACTAGCTTGTTTCTCTCAAACTAATCATTTTGATAATTCAACTAGTGTAATAGTTCCTGAGTATATTGATTTATATTATAATAATAAACATTATAATTATTCTACTGATTATATTTCAGGAATAAAATACTATAAAGAATCTGATTATGATTATACGCATGATTATAGCATATTATATTCTTCTGAAAAACCTGATTTTTTAGCTTTAATTTTTCAAAGTGCTTTAGGTAGAATTGATTCAACAAAATGTAACGGAATAGATTGCTATAGAATTATTTCTAATTATGATGGCTATAAATATTATTCTTATTTTGATAAAAAAACCGGTTTTCCTGTTAGAGGTTCAAATCCTTCAACATTACAAAATGGCCAAGAATTTTTACTTACTACTGACTTATTTATTGAGTTTGGTACTGTTACAGATGAGGATTTAAAAGTTCCAAATGGAGATGAATATAAACCTTATGAAGATGTTGAAGATATTCTTTTAAATGCTATGTTAAAAGATAATATCGAAAAGGATGACCTTGAATCTTTTAAAGCAAATTTACAATATATGCTTGATGAGAATATTGAAATTAATCCTGAATATTATGAAAAATATAAATACTTATTAGAAGAATAATTTGTTTATTATCCCTAATTTAAAAGAGGACTCCTATTTATGTAGAGCCCTCTTTTTTTATTTATTAAAATTTTCATCTTTTATGTTTTCATCAGGAATATAATATTTTGTTCCTAGCATTTTATCTGGCAAATATTGTTGTTCTACCCAGTGTCCTGGATAATCATGAGGATATTTATATCCTTCTCCATAGCCAAATTCTTTCATTCCACTAGCTGGTGCATTTCTTATGTGCATTGGTATAGTTCCTGTATCTTTATTTCCTACATCTTCTATTGCTTGATTTATCGCATTATATGAGGCATTTGATTTTTTAGATTCAGCTATATATACTGCTGCTTCTGCGAGTATTATTCTAGCTTCTGGCATTCCAACCATTGACACTGCTTGCATAGCGGATGTTGCAATTACTAAAGCTTGAGGATTTGCTAATCCTACATCTTCTGCTGCTGAAATTACTAATCTTCTAGCTAAAAACATTGGGTCTTCTCCTGCTTCTAATGCTCTTGCTAAATAGAATATCGCAGCATCTGAATCACTTCCTCTAAGTGATTTTATCATTGCACTTATATTATCATAGTGGCTATCACCATTTTTATCAAACATCGTTTTTTTCTTATTAAAGCTTTGAGCTGCTATTTCTTCTGTAATTTCTATTTCACCTTTGGAGTTCATTTTAGTAGTAAGTACTGCTATTTCTAGTCCGTTTAAAGCTGTTCGTACATCTCCTCCGGAGATTTCTGCAATTTTTTCTATTATGTCATCTGATATTTTAACATTATAATCTGCTAATCCTTCTTTTGATGTTAATGCATTTTTTATAACTTTTATAATATCAGCTTTTTTAAGTGGCTCTAGTTTTATTACCATTGATCTTGATATTAAAGCTTTATTTACTTCAAAATATGGATTTTCTGTTGTTGCTCCTATTAATATTACAGTTCCGTCTTCAACAAAAGGTAATAATGCATCTTGTTGTAGTTTGTTAAATCTATGTATCTCATCAATAAATAATATACATTTTCCTGTTGGATTCATAAATGGGTTACTGGCTTCTTGTATTGCATTTTTCATATCTGCAACACCTGAAGTAACTGCATTTAGTTTCTTAAATTGATATTTTGTTGTATTACTTATTACTTTTGCAAGTGAGGTTTTTCCACAGCCTGGAGGTCCCCATAGTATTATGCTTGATAATCTGTCGGCTTTTATTGTTCTATATAATAGTTTATCTTTTCCTACTATATGTTCTTGACCAACAAATTCTTCTAATGTTTTTGGTTTCATTCTAAAGGCTAATGGTTGTGTTT
>CAQPBJ010000023.1 GCA_948852945.1 uncultured Clostridia bacterium
AAGATGGAATGGATTTAACAGTAAATTATGCAGATATAAAAGATGGAAATAACATAGTAGATGTTAAATTTGTTGCTAAAGAAGTAGTACAAAAAGAAGAAGAAAGACAAGAAGTAGCAGTTCAACCAGTGGCTGAACCTGTTGAAATAACTATGCCAAGAGATGTAAAATCATCAATTAATAAAACATTAAGAATAGAGCCAACAGTTACAGAAACAACAGGAATTCAAACATATCAATGGTATAAAGATGGAGTTAGATTAGAAGGAAAAACTAATAAGATTTTAGAAATTGAAAATGCAGATAAAAGCGCTGAAGGTACATATGTATTAAAGGTTACAACAACAGCAGATACAGTAAGTGTTGAAACTGAAAGTGACCCTTGTACTGTGACAATGGTAGGATTTAATGCAACAATGTCTATAACAGGAGACGTTACTGAATTATATCCTGGAGATGAATTTGAAGTAGAACTTAGTTTAAATGATGTTGCTACTATAGAAAATGGTTTGATAGCTATAGGTGGTCAACTTGAATACGATGCTAACGTATTAGAAAAAATAAGCATTGGTGCAGAAAATAGTCAATGGAACCCAATAACAATTAATGAAACAACATTTAAATTTGTAACAGATGCAGAAGAACTTGTTACAGAAGATGGAAAAGTATTAAGTATTAAGTTTAGAGTAAAAGATACTATTACTGAACCAACTTCTACAAATGTTGTAATAAAAAATATAGAAGCAAGTAATGGTATAATAGATATTTATGCAAATGATGCTACTTTGGAAGCTGATATAAAAATACGTCCAACAGAAGTTACTTCAGATATTTATGAGATAGATGAAGAATATATTTCAAGAATACCAGAAGGAACGACAGTTGCTGAATTGAAGAGTAACATTGAACCAAAAGATGGTATTATAGTTACAAATAAATCTGGAGCTGAACTTGGAGAAAATGATGTAATAGCAACAGGCATGATTTTAAAAGCTGGAGAATTAGAATTTACTCTTGTAGTAATTGGTGATATTAATGAAAGTGGTGGAGTTACAGTAACAGACTTAGCTCAACTTAAATTACATTATATAGAAGAAGAAATATTAACAGGAGCAAGTTTAAAAGCTGCAGATATAGATGGTAATAAAATAATAACAATAACAGATATTGCTCAATTAAAATTAATGTTAATAGGAGAAGAAGAGGAAGTATAAAAATATTTATTATTGTTAAAATTCAAAAAAAGCTAGGATAAATTTTATCCTAGTTTTTTTGAAAATAGAGTATATAAAATTAAGGAAAAGGTTTACATTTTAGGCAAAATTTGATATAATTAATATGATACTGTGAAAAAATAAAAGGTAGGAGGAGTTATGAAAAATACAAGAAAAATTTTGTTAACTTTTTCAATAATTTTGATAAGTTTTTTATTTTTGTGCAATTATAAAGTCGAGGCAACAGAACAAATTAATGAAGAATCAGAATATATATTTTTATCTGATTTAGATTATATTACAGAAAATAATGCATCTTTTAATGGATGGTCAGGACATTCTATTGAAAAGGATAAAAACCAAGATGGTGGAGATAGAGTGATAAGACTAATAGTGGATGAGGAAACAATACCATTTATTAAAGGAATAAGTTTACATGCTAGAGGTCAAGCAGTCTATGATATTGGAGAGCTATCTGATAAATATTCAAGATTTATAGCATATGCTGGAGTAGATGCTTCTAGAGGAACTAATGGTAACTTATGGATTCAAATATCTGTTTCTAATGATGGAACAAATTGGACATCACTTTTAAAAACAGAAAATATGAATGGAAAATCTGCGGCAGTTAAGGTAGATGTTAATATTGCAGGCTATAAATATTTAAAAATATATGTAGATCCAATTGGTGCAAATACGGCAGATCATTGTAGTATAGGAAATGCTAGATTAGTAACAGAAAATTTTGATGAAAATGCATATGAATATGATAGAATACATAAAGTAGAGTATTATGATGAAATTCTAAGAGAAAATGATATTGAATATAATATAGAATACAATTATAGACTAATTCTTGAAAGAGAATTTATAAATAAATTAAATTATTGGTCTATAAAAGGTTTAGCAGAAGCTAATCCAGCTGCTAAGGAAATGTTTGATTGGATATTAGATCCAAGTGAAAATGATAGATTAGAACAAATTATCGAAGTTGGAGAAATACGTAATTCTAAAAAATTTATTGATGGTTTGTTATCAATTTATACAAAACATAAGGAGGATTTAAAAGCAGAAAATGGATATGTCTATCAAAAAATGATGATTGCTATTGCAGCAACTTATAGTAGCGACAATTTATTGACTCCACTAAGCTTTGGAGCTAATGGAAGTATTGTTCCATTAGAACGTTATGAAACAATGAAAGACTTTTTTGATAATGATAAGTTGAAGAGAAGTCCAACAAATGCATCAACAGGAACATTGATTACAAATGAATGGTTTAAAGATTATACAATGCCAATTATGCGTTTAGTTATGCAAGATGGAATTAGTAATACAGATTTAATTTGGCTTAATGGATATAGCCGTGAAGGATTTGCTTTTAACTTCTGGGGAGTACCTTACATTTCACCAAACTATAATCAGGCTAGATTCTATGATGAAGCTAATAGAGAAATGTATGATACAAAATATAAATTAAGCAAATATGGTGTTCCTTATGGACCAAGAGTACAACGTTATTGGATGGTTATTGAAGGTGGAGGAATCTGCTGGAATGAATCTCGTTTTGGTCAAGCATTATATCGTGCTAATGGTATACCTGCTGTTGGTGCATATCAACCAGGACATGAAATGTTTTTTAACTATTTCCAAGATGCTAACGGAGATGGGCATTGGTCAGGAAGATATGGTAACTGGAGTGGTGCTGGTAGTACTTGGGGAGGCGGATGTGCAGTTCGTTATCCACTTAACTGGCAAGCAAAATACTTTACAGATCAAAATATAGGTGGAAGTAAAGGTGGAACAAGTTCAGGATATATATATTTAGCACAATCTAATATAAATAGATATGAAGATTATCAAAAATCAACTTATTATAATTTACTAGCAAATTCTTATACAGATAATAACAAAAAAATAGAATCATATAATAAAGCGTTAGAAATAGATGAGATAAATCTTGATAGTTATGATTATATGATATCTCTTTATAAAAAAATGAGTGTAAGAAATGAAGGTGGAACTATAACTTCTAGTGACTGGCATGATTTAGCTACAAGAATGATTGAAAACTACACATATTATCCAGTTGCGATGTATGATTTAACAAAAGTTATAAGACCATATTTAGAAGGAGCAGATAGATTAGATGTAGATAGACTTGAAAAAGAAGCTTTAATTAAAGCAACAAGATCAACAGACGCACTTTCTAATTCTGGGGAAGGTGCTAGAGTGCATGCTAATTATCTTTTAGGAAGAGCACAAGCTGATCCATTAACTTTTTCGTTTGATGGAGAAAATGCTTGTAAATTAGTTAAAAATTCTCAATATCAACTTGCTTGGGGTTATAGTTTAGACGGAGGAGAAACTTTTACAGAACAAATTCCAGCTGATTCAGTTACTTTGACTGAAGAAGAAATAGCTAAAATAACTGCTGAAAATGATATTATAATTAATTTTATGGGATTAGCTAATTATACATTTAGAATTGATATTCAAGAAGGAACACTTCCTGTTTATGATGGTGGTGAATATTTATATAGAAATGATATTGAAAATAAAGTAATGGGTGTAAGTGAAACTTGTGAATGGCGTTATTCTAGTGATGAAGAGTGGATTTCATATAAAGATGAAGAACCTGATTTATCAGGTGATAAAACTATTGAAATTAGGGTAGGATATACAAAAAACAAATTACCTAGTCCTTCAAAAACTTTTACATTTACAGAAGACCCAGAAGTAGATCCAACAAGAGCATATATACCTATACATAATATATCTTTGCATTCTGTTTCAACACAAGCGTCAAATAACTGGGGATCAGCAACTTATGCATTGGACGCAAATTATAATACAAGATGGCATTCTGCTTGGGATGGTTCTGATACTAATAGATTTATAGCAGTAAAACTTGATAAACCAAGATTTATATCATCAGTAGAGTATGTACCTGCTGGTGGTGGGAATGGTAGAATAGAAACTGGTACTATATATGGAAGTATAGATGGCGAAAATTGGATTGAACTTACAAGAAAAACAGGTTTAACTTATTCAAAGCAAGCCAATACTATAGCTGATGCCATAGAACTTACTAAAGACTTTAATATTGATATTCCGCAACAAGTACAATATATAAAAATAGTTGCTGATAGAACTAACGGAAATTGGTTCACAGCGAGAGCTTTTAACTTCTATGAAGATACTACTATGATAAAAGTAGCAGATTTATCTTTTGATGGAGAAAATAAAGGAAAAATCATACTTATAGAAGAATTCCAAGAAAAAGAATGGCAATATAGTTTAGATGGAGGAGAGTCTTGGAAAAATGGAACTATAAATGTTCATCAATTAACTGATGAAGAAATTAGTTCGATTACAGAAGAAAATGGAATAATGATTCGTATAGATGGAAAAAACTATTTAGTTAAAATAAAAAGAACAAGTAGTTTAGATGCATCTTACTTATATGTAAATGATTTAGAAAATAGAGTTATTGGATTAACTAATACTGATATGCTTGAATGGAAGATAGATGATGGAAATTGGAAAGCATATAGTGAAGAAGAACCTATTGTTACAGGAAATAGAAAACTATATATAAGAGTTAAATCATCAGGACAGTATTTAGCAAGTGAATCTTTAGAATTTGATTTTACTGAGGATAATCAAGAAGCCATAAGAAAATATATTCCAATAAAACATTTATCAGTATATGACTTTGTTTCAGAAACAAATGATCCAACAAATAGACCATATTTTGCAGCAAATGCAATTGATGGAAATATAAATACAATGTGGCACACAGCATTTGACCATAATCTAATTCAAGAAAACAAGAATGCTTATTATGTTATTCAATTAGATGAGCCAAAATATATTTCTGCTTTAGAGTTTTACTTTAGAAAATATAGAGAAGGTGATCCAGCATTTACAAAAAATGCTATTGTTTATGTAAGTATGGATGCCGAAAATTGGATAGAAGCTGGAAGAATAGAAAATTGTTCACAAGAAGAAAATGTATGGAGAATAATTAATTGTGATGAAAGCGTTCAAGGAAAATATGTAAAACTTGAAATGGAAACATATGATATGTTTGCTTCAGCAGTAATGATAAATTTATTTGAAGATACTACTATCAAAAAAGTAGCAGAATTTTCATTTACTGGTGAAAATGCAGGCAAAATAGTTTTATTAGATGAATTTGAAAATGCTAATTATGAATATAGTTTAGATGGCGGAAATACATGGAAAACTTTTGCTAATGATGAAAATCAATTATCAAAAGAAGAAATAAAACAAATAACTGTAGAAAATGGAATACAATTGAGAATAGATGGAGATAGCAGAATATTCAAAATTAATATTTCTAAAATGGATAAACCAGTTATTTCAGCATATCTAAATGACTTGGAAAATAGATTAATAGGTGTAACAGATAAAGAAAAATTAGAATGGAAAATAGTAAAAGATACATCAACAAGAACTATTTTAGATAATGATGATGATTGGATACCTTATGACGAAGAAGAACCAATTGTAGAAGGAAATGCACATCTTTTTGTAAGAAGAAAAGCAGAAGGAATGTTTTTACCAAGTGATTCATTAGATTTTGCTTTTACAGCTGATGATGAGAATAAATCAAAACAATATATAGAGGTATCAAGATTATCAATAGCTTCTGTTTCAGCGGAAGATATGGCTAATAATGGTGCAGCAGTAAATGCAATAGATGGTGATTATAATACAAGATGGTTAAATTCAGCAGCTGCAACAGATGCTGAAAGATATATAGTCATAAAATTTGATAAACCTATTTATTTATCTTCAATGGATTACGTACCACACAGTGAAAATGGAAAAATATTATCTGCAGTAATTTCTGGAAGTATGGATGGTGAAAATTTTGAAGAAATAACTACAGTAACTAATTGGCAAAATAATGAGGAGTTGAAAACAGTAACTTTTGATGAGCCAGTTGAAGTTCAATATGTAAAAATATTTGGAAAAGTAGTATCATATGCTAATTCTTCTAAATTACATGTTGGAGCTAGAATGTTTAATTTCTATGAAGATGTGTCACAAGAAGAACCAGATCCATTACCAGAAGAACCAGCCGTAGCAACAATAAACTATAGTACTACAGAAGAAACAGAAGGACCTGTAATAGCAACACTTACATTTGATAAAGAAAACATTACAATAACAAGTGATGGTGGAGCCACACATACATTTGAAAATAATGGAACTTTTGAATTTAAATATATAGATACAGATGGAGAAGAAAAGACAATAGTAGCAGAAGTAACATGGATAGTTAAAAATGTTGATATAGGAGAAACAGGATTTAATATTGTATTAGAATCTTCAAAAACAGAATTATATCCAGGTGATGAGTTTGAAGTAGATGTTAATATACAAAATCTTAATGTAGATAAAGGTTTAATAGCATTTTCAGGACAATTAGAATATGATGTAGATAAGTTAGAAAAAATTAGTGTACATAGCAACAAAGGAAGCTGGAATGAAAGTGTTATGAGTGATAAATCATTTAAATTCGTAACAGATAGTGAAGGCCTTATTAAGGAAGATGGAAATGTATTAACTATTAAGTTTAAAGTAAAAGATACACTTACAGAAGAAACTTTAATAAATATTAAGGTAAAAAATATAGTTGCTAGTAATGGACTTAAAGATATTCCTTCAGATGCTGTACAAATAACACTAAGTATTAAAAAACGTATTACAGAAATTACATCTGATTTATATACAGTAGAAGAAGGATATATTACTAGAATACCGGAAGGAACTACAGTAGCAGAATTCAAGGAACATATTAATCCTAAAGAAGGAATTATAGTTACTAATAAATTAGGTGAAGAACTTACAGAAGAAACGATAATTGCTACAGGTATGAAACTAAAGGCAGAAGAATTAGAATTTGAACTTGTAGTAATTGGTGATGTTAACGAAAGTGGTGGAGTTACAACAACAGACTTAGCTCAATTAAAATTACATTATATTGGTGAAGAAATATTAACAGGAGCTAGATTTAAAGCAGCAGATATTGATGGAAACAATAAAATAACAATAACAGATTTAGCTAAACTTAAGTTGATGTTAATAGGAGAAGAAGAGGAAGTTTAATAAAAAGGAGAATGTGTAATGAAAAAAATTGTAACATTAAGTTTAACATTAGCATTGGTATTTATGGTAATGACCAATGTATATGCAGTTTCATCTTTTAAAGTAAGTATGGAAACATCTAAAGATGAATTTACTACAAATGAAGAATTTACAGTAGAAGTAAAAATATCAGATATTCAAGATGAAAAAGGAATTATTACAATGGGTGGAGAAATAGAATATGATACTGATAGTTTAACATTAGTTAAAGTAGAACAAGGTGATGAAACTTGGGCAAAGCCATCATATTCTAAAAATTCAAAGAAATTTGTAATGGATAGAGATGCAAGAGGAAAAGAAGATGAAGTTTTATTTAAAATGATTTTTACTGTAAATGAGGATAGTACCAAAAAACCTAAAATTACATTAAAGAATATTGTTGGATCAAATGGAAGTGATGATATAGAAATTGATGATGTTAGTTTTACTGTAAATGTAACAGATGGATCAGCAGTAAAGCCATCTATAACTACAAAACCATCAGATAATCCAACTCCAAGTACAAGTCCATCTTCAAGTACAAAACCAAGTTCAAGTACAAAACCTACTCAAAGTACTGATAAAACAATTACTAGTTCACAGGTTCCAAAAGCAGAAAATGGAGAAAATACAAAAATACCATATACAGGTTTTGAAAGTAGTACTATACTATTAATGGTTTTAGTACCTGCAATAGCATTAGCAATTTTTTCTTATATTAAGATTAAACAAATTAACAAAAAAGCTAAAGAAACAATTATAAAATAAATAGTATGACTAAAGGCTAGGACAAATATCGTCCTAGCCTTTGTTTGCTCTGCGGTTTCAAATAATTTGGTAAAACGTTCAGTTACATGACGGAATTTAAAAGTTTATCAATTCCATCAGAGTTGTAAAGCAATTCGTACTGGCGGCTTTCAAAGAAAAACTTGAGTACAAGTTCCACATAAGCAATGGCAGACTCAAATTCTTCATCTGAATCGAAGAAGGTTCTCGCGTTATCAGGAATAAGATCAGCGTAGTTGTTTTCAGGTATGTCTATAACCTGATCAACGTGTTTGTGAAAATGTAGCTCATCCGCATCATGTTGTGTGCATACCAGAATACCAGCTTTTTTGGATATTGATGATACAGTAGCGCTGGAGTGGATCAGTACATAATTTTGGGCTTCCTTGAGAAGCTTTTGAGCCTTTTTAACAAGTCGTTCCTGATCTTCTTGTTTGGTACTTCCACGATTAAAGCAATCCTGATTTTGCCGATGTTTTGCTAAAGCCTTATCATAGATGTCTTGCTGATTGGTGAGTCTTATAAAGGCCGACTGATATGCGCGTTGTGCTTCTGCCAATTCTTTTCTGGCAGATTCAACTTCCTTTTCGGATACCTCCAATGCATTAAGGCTGGCCTCGACTTTAGCAGTTTGTTCAGAAAGCATGTTTTCCATGACTGCCAGTTGATTTTCCCTGAATTGTGCACAGTCTTCTTGAAAGCGGATATGATATTGCTTTCGTAAGAGAAACTGACGCATTTTGGCGGGAAGATGAGAAGAGTCAATCAGTTGCCGATACTCAAGATGATTTTCTGAGTTAAAGGCGCTTGCTAACTCCCGAATTGTGATACTACCTGTGTTGCTGTTTTGTTGTGCCATAAAAAAACCTCTTTTCTATTTTTTTCTTAGCAAATAGCTAAGTTTTTATATTATATCATGAAAATGGCTATTTTTCAAGAAAAAAGGTGGGGGGGATGATTTGACAGTTTTTATTAATCATGTTAAAATATTTATGTAAAACTTAATTTAACTATGTTAGAAAAGAAATTAGTAGAATTTTATATTTTTGTTTTTAGAGAGATAATGCTTGGTGAGAATTATTAACAGATAAAATTTGAATTACAGTTCTTAGTAATAGTTAACGTGTAGCTACGAATAAGCTAATAATGAGGTAATTATTAAAATTATAAATAAAGGTGGTACCACGAAATTGATTCGTCCTTTAATAGGATAGAATCAATTTTTTTTACTTTTTAGGGAGGTGATGCTATGACCCAATGGTTTGATATGAAAACAATAATCCAAGGGTTCTTCTATGAGTTCTCTTTTGGATAGAAATTATATAAAAAGAGAGGTAAAATATGAAAGAATTAGAAATTATTAAAAGAAAGGCTGTTCAAATTTTTTCAGAAGAAGAGTTAGAAAAAAAGTTGAATAGCGGTAAAAAATTAATTATTAAATTAGGAGCAGATCCATCAAGACCAGATTTGCATATAGGACATAGTGTAGTTTTAAGGGTTTTAAAAACTTTTCAAAATATGGGACATGAAGTTGTTTTTCTTATTGGTGATTTTACAGGAATGATAGGTGATCCTTCTGGAAAAAACAAGACTAGGCCTGCTCTTACATGGGAACAAACAAGAAAATCTGCTGAAACTTATTTGAATCAAGCTACTAAAATTTTAGATAAAAATAAGACTAAAATTGCATTTAATTCAGAATGGCTTTCTAAGTTGACTTTAGAAGATATTATTAGTCTTACTTCTAAATATACAGTGGCTAGAATAATGGAAAGAGATGATTTTAAAAATAGATTTGAAAATGGTTTGCCTTTATCAATGCATGAACTTTTGTATCCTTTAATGCAAGGATATGATTCGGTTGCACTCAAAGCAGATATTGAAATTGGTGGAACAGATCAGACTTTCAATTTACTAGTTGGAAGAGAATTACAAAAAGATTATAATCAAGAACCTCAAGTAGTAATGACTTTTCCGCTTTTAGTTGGATTAGATGGTAAAGAAAAAATGAGTAAATCTTTAGATAATTATATAGGACTTAATGATACACCTTTTGATAAATTTGAAAAAAGTATGAAGATTCCAGATAATGTTTTAAAACAATACTTTGAACTTGCTACAGATTTAACTATTGAGAAAATTAATGAAATTATGTATAAAGATATGAGAGAAGCTCATTTTGAGTTTGCAAAAGAGCTTATAAAAATGTATGATGATATAAACGAATTTGAAGATATTAAGAAAAGATATTTAGAAATTGCTTCAGGTGGAATTCCAGAAGATATATTAGAAATAGAAATAGATGAAAAAGAAATTAATATTTGTGAATTACTTGTTAAAATAGGATTTGCTAATTCAAAAGGTGAAGCTAAGAGAATGATTATAGGTAATGGAGTAAAAATAGATTCTAAGCTGAAACAAGATATTAATGAAAAAATTAATATTATATCAGGAAAGACTATTGTTCAATTTGGAAAAAATAAATTTATAAAGATTATTTAAAAAGAAATAAAGAGTATACTTGAAAATGGTATATTCTTTTATTTTGTCACTTAATAGTCATATATAATTGATAATATTGATATACGTGATATAATATGTGGATAGAAGAGAGGAGTTATCGTTATATGAGTAAAATATTATTAATAGAAGATAATGAAGCAATTATTTTAGGATTAGAATATTTGTTTAAAGAAGAAAAATTTGATTTTGACTTTGCTAAAACCAAGTTAGAAGCAATGAGAAAAATTGAAGAGTCGTTATATGATTTGATTTTATTAGATGTTACATTGCCAGATGGTGATGGATTTGAGATTGCCAAAGTAATAAAAGAAAAAATAGATACTCCTATTATGTTTTTAACTGCTAAAGATGAAGAAAAAGATGTTGTATATGGATTGGATTTAGGAGCAGAAGATTATATAATTAAACCTTTTAGAAATAGAGAACTAATATCTAGAATTAGAAATGTACTGAGAAGAACTGAAAAAAATAATATCATTGAATGTAAAGGGATAAAGATAGATACTACAATTGGAAAAGTTTTTTTGAAAGATGAAGAAATAATTTTAACTAAATTAGAGTATAAGATTTTATTAAATTTATTTATAAATATGAATAAATTAATAACACGAGAAGAAATTTTAAATGATATATGGGATATTGCTGGGAATTTTGTTAATGACAATACTCTTACTGTTTATATAAAGAGAATTAGAGAAAAAATTGGTGATAAGGATGGAAAAGTTATTACTACAGTGAGAGGCTTAGGATATAGGGTAGAAAAATAGATGGAGGAAATATGAAAAACGTAGTTGCTAGAAAATATATTTTAATATGTGTTGCAATAACAATTGTTTTTTCATTTGTAATGTGGAGAAATGTAGTAAATCAAAATAAAGTTTATGAAAAAGAGATAAATTCCACATTAGTTAATATCATAGGTTTAATTAAAGAAGAATATCCGAATATTTCAGATGAAGAGATAATAAAAATTTTAAATAACGAAGAGTTTTCTAAAGATGGAACAGAAGTATTAGAAAAGTATGGAATATCTGATGAATTGGCTATAGAGAAAATGCAGGATAGACAAGCTAAGTTTATAATTGTTAACATTGCTATAATTGCTTTATGTGCTGGAAGTGTAGTGAGTGTTTTTGTTATTTATTTAATTAATAGAAAAAAGAAAATTAATTATTTAGATAATTATTTACAAAAAGTATCTAATGGAAAATATTATACTGAACTAGAAAAAGAATCAGAGGATGAACTTAATAGGTTAAAGGATTCTTTATATAAGATTACTGTTATGCTAAAAGAAGATTCAGAGAATAAACGATTACGAAATGAAGCAATTTTAAATTCTGTTGCTAATATTTCTCATCAATTAAAAACACCGCTTACTTCTATTCAGATTTTGCTAGATAATATTATTGAAAGTACAGATATGAATGAAGATACAAGAAAGAAATTTACTTTAGAGATATTAAGACAAGTAAAAGGTATGAATTTTTTAATATTAGCATTATTGAAGCTTTCAAGGTTAGATGCTGGTGTGGTTGAGTTTGAAAATAAAGAAATTAATCTTAAAAATTTAGTTGAGGATATTGTTAGTGATTTAGATGTTGTAATAGATATAAAGCAGATAAATCTTATTAAAAATATTAAAGATGTAACTATTACTGGTGATTATAATTGGAATAAAGAGGCTATATTGAATATTATTAAAAATGCTGTGGAACATACTCAAGAAGGAAAAAATGTATATATTGATATTGATGAAAATGATGTTTATTCTAAGATTACTGTTACTGACGAGGGAAATGGGATTGCTAAGAAAGATTTAAAACATATTTTTGAGAAATTTTATAAAGCTACAGATTCAGATCCTAATAGTTTTGGAATAGGTTTGGCTCTTTCGAAATCGATTATTGAAAAGCAGAATGGGTATATTTCAGTTGATTCTAAAATAGGAGAAGGCACAAAATTTATAATAAAATATTTGAAATAACAGCTTGACATTTGCGAACAATTGTTTTAAAATTATCTAAAATTAAAACAAGGATGTGAAAAATAATAGAGAAAAAAATAAAAGATATTGATAATTCAAGCTGTATGACAACTGAAAAGATTAAAAAGATGATATATACAGTAAGAGGAAAACAGGTATTACTAGATAGTGATGTAGCTATATTGTATCATTATGATACTAAAAATATAAACAAAGCTATGAAAAGAAATATTGAAAGATTTCCTGAAGATTTTTGTTTTCAATTAACTAAAGAGGAGTTATATGAAATGTGGTTCCATAATGGAACCACATTTCAAGATAAAAATATTAAATATAGAAGCGAAAAATATTTACCATATGTTTATACAGAACAAGGTATATCAATGTTGGCGGGAATTTTAAAAAATGATATTGCAATAAGTGTAAGTATAAGTATAATAAGGGCTTTTATAGAGATGAGAAAAATTATAATGAATAATAGTAAAGTGCTTGAAAGACTAATTAGTGTGGAGTATAAATTACTTGAACATGATAAAAAGTTTGAAGAACTTTTTAATAATTTTTCAAAAGAAGATGTGAGTCACAAGATTTTTTATAAAGGACAAATATATGATGCTTATGTTTTGATTATAGATATAATAAAGAAGGCTAAAAATAAAATTTCTATTATTGATAATTATGTTGATGATACTGTATTAAATATGCTAACAAAGAAAAATAAACATGTGAAAGTATTAATATTCACCTCAGAAAAGAATTCTATAAATACGGTAGATATAAAAAAATTCAATTCAGAATATGAGGGATTAAAAATTTTTAAAACAAATAAATTTCATGATAGATTTATAATAATTGATGATGTAGAACTATATCATTTAGGAGCTTCGATAAAAGACTTAGGAAAGAAATGTTTTGCTATTAATAAAATAAAAGATAAAAAAATATTAGAAACTTTTTTGGAAGAACTGAAATAAAAAATAAAATATTTTTATATTGTCACTTGATTGTCACTTTTGATAGATATAATTATTTTAAGTTAAGATTAAAGAAAGGAATTTTAATATGGAAATTTTAAAAGTAGAGAATTTAACTAAGACTTATGGAAAAGGTGACAATCTAGTTAGAGCTGTAGATAACATATCTTTTTCAATAGAAAAAGGTGAATTTGTTGCTATAGTAGGAAGCTCTGGAAGCGGAAAATCTACATTACTTCATTTAATTGGAGGAGTAGATAGACCAACATCAGGAAAAGTATACATTGAAGGAAAGGATATTTATTCTTTAAATGATGATGCGTTAGCAATTTTTAGAAGAAGACAAGTAGGAATTATATATCAGTTTTATAATTTAATTCCAATTTTAAATATTGAAGAAAATATAACACTTCCTTGTGAATTAGATGGAAAGAAAACTGATAAAAAACAATTAAGTGAATTATTAACAACATTAGGTTTAACTCAAAGAAGAACTCATTTACCAAATCAATTATCAGGAGGTCAACAACAAAGAGTTTCAATAGGTAGAAGCTTAATTAATAATCCAAGTATTGTTTTAGCAGATGAACCTACAGGAAACTTAGATTCTAAGGCTAGTGAAGAAATAGTTGAATTATTGAGACTTTCTAATAAAAAATATAATCAAACAATTGTCATTATTACTCATGATTTAGAGATTGCTAAACTTGCAGATAGAGTAATAAAAATTGAAGACGGAAAAATAGTCTAGTTGGCAAAGGTGGTGAGAAAAATGAATTTGCTTAATAGATTAACAATTAAAAATTTAAAATTAAATAAGAAAAGAACTTTAGTTACGATAATAGGAATAATTCTAGCAACTTCACTAATAACAGGAGTGGCAACATTAGTATCAAGTTTTACAAAATCAATAGTCGAAATGGAAAAAAAGCAAAATGGAGATTATCATTACTGCTTTTATGATGTTCCAGTTGATGAATTAAAATATATAGAAAATAATAGAAATGTTGAAGATTTTTATTGTACTAAAAATATAGGATATAGCTTATGTAGTGGTAGTGAAAATGAGTATAAACCATACTATTATATAAAAGCTTATTCAGATAAAGCTTTAAAAAATTTAGATATTAAAATAGAAGAAGGTAGATTACCTGAAAATGAAAATGAAATAGTTGTTTCACGTCATGTTATAACTAATGCTAAAATCGATATAAAAGTTGGAGATGAATTAGATTTAAAAATAGGAAAAAGATTAACAGAAAATGGATATGAATTAGATCAATCTAATCCTTATCATGAACTTGATATAGAATATGACGAAGAGGGAAATAAAGTTAAGGAAGATGAGATAAAGGAAAATTTTAGCCCAGAGTATTCAAGAACATATAAAGTAGTAGGTATTATAGAAAGACCTTCTTATGATACTGAAGGACATAGTGCACCAGGTTATACTTTAATTACACGATTAGATGATTTTTCTGGTGAGAAAATGAATGTATATGTTAAATACAAGAATGTCAAAAAACATGTAGAAACTACTGCTAAGATTATAGGTGTTGATGCGAATATATTAAATAAGATGAGTAAAAATGATCTGCTTAGTGTAGACGAAAATAAAGCTTTAGATAATGCTAAATATGATATGACCTCTAATAATGGTTTAATAAGATGGGAAGCTTTAGAATTTAGTGATGGAACGCTAACAATGTTATATTCAGTGGCTAGTGTAGTGATTGTAATAATAATGCTTACATCAGTATTTTGTATTAGAAATAGTTTTGCAATATCTATTACAGAAAAAATTAAACAATATGGAATGCTTGCATCAGTTGGTGCTACCTCAAAACAAATAAAGAAAAATGTTTTATATGAAGCTATTATATTAGCTTTAATAGGAATACCTTTAGGTGTTTTAAGTGGATTACTTGCTATGTTTGTATTAATTAAAGTAGTAGAGAAAATTTTAGCAGATAGCTTATTAGGAGTTAAGCTTATGTTTTCACCTAATTTAATTTCTATATTAGTTTCTGCAGTACTGGCTTTAATTACAATTTACTTTTCAGCTAAAAAGTCAGCTAAAACAGCTTCTAAAGTATCACCTATTGAAGCTATTAGAAGTAATCAGGATATTAAAATTAAGTCTAAAAAATTAAAAACTCCATGGATTATTAAAAAGATGTTTGGAATTGGTGGAGAATTATCGTATAAAAATTTAAAACGTAATAATAAAAAATATAGAACTACTGTTATTTCAATTGTTGTTAGTGTTGCTATATTTATAGCAATGAATACTTTTTTAGATTATGCTTTTGAAATGAGTAAAATATATTATAAAGATTATACTTATAATATTGCTATTACTTCTACTAATTTGTCTAAACAAAGCTATGATAAATTAACAGAAGTAACAAAAATGGAAGGAATAAAATCATATTCATTAATAAGAAATGTGCTTTTAGAGGTAAAAATAGAAGACTTAGATAAACATTTTTCTAAAGAAAAGAAAGACATTGATGATTCTGTTCAAAGGACTAATTCGGGTGGTATTTCTTATATATACGTTGTTGCTGTGGGTAAACAAGAATATGATAGATTTTTAAAGAAGAATGGACTTGATTATGATAAGTGTAAGGATAAGGCTATTTTAGTTGATACTTACACTGAATATGTAAGAGTAGATGGAAAAGAGACCTATGCTAAGTATAAAATTTATGATTATAAAAAAGGTGACATGATTTCTGGAAAAATAGGGGATAAGGATGTAAGCTTAGAAATTGCTAAATGTGTTGAAGAGAAAACTATGGGATTTGAGAATAGGAATTTTTCAGAGGGACTAATAGTTGTTAGTGATGAATTTATAGAAAAATATGAAGATAATTATGAGAGTTCTTATCATTTATATTTAAATGCTGAAGATCCAGATAAATTAGAAGACGATATAAATAAGGCATATCCAACAGATTTTGAAGAAATATATAACGTTAATGATAATATGAAACAAGAAAAATCTATGTTTATGGTTATAGCAATATTCTTATATGGTTTTATAATTGTAATTTCATTAATTGGTGTAACTAATATATTTAATACTATTACTACAAATATGGAATTAAGACAAAAAGAATTTGCTAATTTGAAATCTATTGGCATGACTAAAAAAGAATTTAATAGAATGATTAGATTAGAGAGCTTTTTATATGG
This sequence comes from uncultured Clostridia bacterium, assembly GCA_948852945.1. GTDB lineage: Bacteria > Bacillota > Clostridia > TANB77 > CAG-508 > UMGS1994. Next base: position 16,848 of record CAQPBJ010000023.1, read on the forward strand.
AAGTAAATCTTTAATTATTGGTATTCTAATAGGTACAGCTTTATCATATTTGATATATAAGAAGTTTAGTACTTTAACTATGGCTTATCATTTACCTTATAAGGGAATTATAATTTCTACTGTGGTTGTTGCTTTATTGATTACTTGTATCATGAAGTTTTCACTTAATAAGATTAATAAACAGAATATTATTGAAACTATTAGAAAGGATAATATCTAGAATATGTGAGAGGAGTTGCATTAGATGTAGCTCCTTTTTAATACAATAAAACAACTAATATATATAAGCTTTGAAAATTGCGCTAGCGACCAAACGAAACGAACAAAGTGAGTGAAGTGCGAATTTGAGCAATCTACAATATAAAAACGGAGTTTTTTATTCGGAGATTGCGAAGAGCAAAATTTTTAAAATTATATATATTAGTTGTTTTATTTTTAGAAATAGTAACATTATATTATCCTATTGCATATTATAGTCAAAAAAGGAGGTAGGTAAATGTTTCCTGACTATAATTCATATAATCAATTTTATGGTTTTAATAATGATCCATTTAATAGTTTGCCTGGAAATGGTTTTAATTGTGGTATGTTTCCACAAAGCAATAATAATGAGGAAATTCTTAATGTTAGTCAAGCTGCAGAGTTAATTAGAAAATCAGTAGGAGATGAGAAAGCTGATGAGTTATTTTATGAACAACTTATAAAACAAGCACCAACTGAAAAAGAAAAAAATATTATTTGTTCTATTAGAGATGATGAGAAAAAGCATAATAGTATTTTAAGAGAATTATATTTTAATATTACAGGTCAAATGATTCAGCCTGAACCTATGCCTATGATGAACATGGAAGATAAGAATTGTGATGATAAAGATGAGCCAAAGACTTCATATAAAGAAAATTTAGAAAAAGGTTTGTTTGGAGAGCTAGATGCGGTTGTAAAATATCGTAGGATTTTAGGTGCGATGCCAAGTGGTGATGCATATGTACTAATAATGTCAATAATGACTGATGAATTAAGACATAGCGCAAAATTTAATTATTTAATACATATGGCTGGATAAAATATGTATGTAGTAGTGGGAGATTAAATCTTTCACTACTTTTATTAATTATAGGAAAGTTTTACGAAAACTTGAAAGAAATTTATTAATGTTTTATAATAAATAAAAAATGAAGAAGCGGGTGTAAAGTATGGAAATAAATGAATATCAAAAATTAGCAATGAGAACTTTAAATAAAGATTTAAATAAAAAAGATGTTTTAATTAATGGTGTTATGGGATTATGTGGTGAAACTGGTGAGGCTATTGATATAGTGAAAAAACATTTATCACATGGACATGAACTTGATAAAGAACATTTAATAAAAGAGCTTGGCGATGTTGCTTGGTATTTAGCTGAAACTGCATATGCTCTAGATATTGATTTAGAAACTGTATTTCAAGGAAATATTGATAAATTAAAAAGTAGATATCCAGAAGGGTTTGATATAGAAAAATCTAAAAATAGAGCAGAAGGAGATGTATAAAAAGAATTATTGCTGTTTAAGATAATAGAGTTTAAAATTAAAGAAGGTCTTTGTTTTTAGACCTTCTTTTTATGTTTTATTATTATATTACGAAAAATAATATACAGAAGAAATGTAGTAAACTTCCTAAGAAAATAAATATGTGAAATACTGAATGCACATATTTTCTCTTTTTACCTAATCCATAAAGTATAGCTCCTATACTATATACAATTCCACCTGCTAGTAATAAAGCAAATCCTAAAGTTGTAAGTAATTTTGGTAAAATATTTATTTTTACTATTATGCACCATCCCATTAGTAAGTAGCATATCATTGATAGTACTTTATATTTTTTTATATCTATTGAATTTAATAGTATTCCGATAATAGCTGTAGCCCAAATTATTCCAAAAATTATCCAACCAGTTGCTGTATTATAACTTCTTAATGTGCATAAGCAAAAGGGTGTATAAGATCCTGATATTAATAGAAATATTGCACAGTGATCAAATATTTGAAAGATTTTTTTGGCTTTTAAATTCGGATTTAATCCGTGATATATACTAGACATAGTATATAAAATAATCATAGATACTCCGAAAATTATTCCACTTATTATTCCATATATATTATGATGTATTGCACTAAAAATAGCTAGTAGAACAGTAGCTACTACACCTAAAGCAGCACCACATATATGAGTTACCATATTAAAGATTTCTTCACCTTTTGTGTAGGCTGGTAGTACTCTGTCATCTAATTTTGTTCGTTTCATTAAACACCTCCAATTTATAAAACTGTATCATCTAGTATTAAAAACTATATCATTATAATATGTAATTGTCAAATTCAAAAATACATTCCTTGATATAAATTTTTTTCTTTTAATATCTTATCTAAACCATTTAAAACTTTCTTTTTATGTAGATTCCACTCAGGGGCAACTAATAAATCTTTAGGAGCATCTCCAGATATTCTATGAATAATTAAATTAGGTGATATGTGAGTTATTATATATTCCAAACATTCCATATAGTATTCATAAGTTATAGGAGTATATAAACCATCTATATATAAGTTGTACAGTTTTGTGTTTTTTATAACATAAGTAGAATGAATTTTTATTCCTTGAATATCATGCTGGTTTAAAAAAGCTATAGTTTGTTTTATGGATTCAAAATCTTCATTTGGGAGTCCAACCATTATATGAGTAATTACATCAATATTATATTTACGAAGAATTTTGA
>CAQPBJ010000024.1:0-2280 GCA_948852945.1 uncultured Clostridia bacterium
TTTTCTTACTAACTGATTAATTGTTGGCATATTTTATTTTTCACCTCCGTCTTTTTAAAATAAATATACGCTAATGCACACTACTTCTAGCATACATCAGCGTATATTATTTTATCATCATTATCATTTAAAGTCAACATTTATCATTGATTTTTAGCTAATTTTCCCATATTTTTTTATTTATCAATTTTCTAATTTCTTTTTTAATTTTTCTATAGATTTCTCTGCTAATTTTCTATATCTTTCTTGTTTATCTTTTATTCTTTCTGATAATTTAGGTAATATTCCAAAATTAGCATTCATTGGTTGAAACTTTTCATTCGCAGTTGATATATATTCGCATAAAGCTCCAATCATTGTATCATTTGAAAATATCATTTTTTCTTTTTCTAAAATCTGATTAGAAATATTTATTCCTGCAATTAAGCCTGACGCAACAGATTCAACATATCCCTCTACTCCGGTAATTTGTCCAGCAAAATATATTTTTTCTTGTTCTTTCATCTTAAAAGTAGCATCCAACAATTTACTTGAATTAATAAATGTATTTCTGTGCATAACACCATATTTAGCAAATTCAGCATTTTCAAGTCCAGGTATCATAGAAAAAACTCTTTTTTGTTCTCCAAACTTTAAATTAGTTTGAAAACCTACCATATTATAAATAGTACCTTCTTTATTATCTTGTCTTAATTGAACTAAGGCATATGGTCTTCTACCTGTTCTTGGATCATCAAATCCTACTGGTTTTAAAGGTCCATATCTTAAAGTATCTATTCCCCTTTTTGCCATTACTTCTACAGGCATACATCCTTCAAAAATCTCTCTTTTCTCGAACTCGTGCAATTCAACTATTTCAGCATTAACAAGCTCATTCCAAAATTTTTCATATTCCTCTTTATTCATAGGTAAATTAATATAGTCAGCTTCGCCTTTTCCATATCTATCACCTATAAAAGCTATACTCATATCTATTGAATCTTTTTCTATAATTGGTGCTGCTGCATCATAAAAATGCAACTCTTTATTCCCAATCAATTTAGAAATTTCTTCAAATAAACTATCTGATGTAAGCGGACCAGTAGCAACTATATTAAATTCATCTAAATTTATTTTAGTAACTTCTTCTTTAACAATTTCGATATTAGGATTTTCTTTCATTTTCTCTGTAACTTTTTGAGCAAAAATCTCTCTATCAACAGCTAAAGCTTGTCCTGCTGGAACACTATTCTCGTCAGCGATTTTTATAAGCAAAGAATCAAGCATTCGTAATTCTTCCTTTAATAAACCACATGCATTAGTAAGCAAATTAGATTTAAAAGAATTACTACATACAATCTCTGCTAAATTTTCATTACTATGCGCTGCTGAAAATTTAACTGGCTTCATTTCATATAACTTTACTTTAATTCCTCTTTTTGCAATTTGATAGGCGGCCTCGCATCCTGCGAGTCCGCCACCTATTACATTTACATGTTCTATTTTCATAAACAATTATCACCTAAATTATTTTTCTTGATCTTCTGGTTGTTTATCTGGTTCTTCAGATTGTTGTTGATTCTCAGCAGCCTGTCTAGAAGTTTGATTTGTTTTTTCTTGAAGATATTTTTTCTCTAAATCAGCATATATTTCTTCAATACTTCTAGGATTTCCATCTTTATCTTTTGTTTCAATATTTTTATCTTCTGCACTTTTAATTACATATTCTTTTACTCTATAAGCAAGAATATTTTGGAATGCATTTTGTGCTCCTTTATCTGATTTATATACTTGTGGAACACTCTTTTCTTCAACTATTCTTTGTAATTCATCATCTGATTTTCCTTGACGATCAGCTACTAATTGTTTAAATTGTTGTGTTAATATTTGATACATTAAAGAATTTTTATCTAAAGTATCAATACTATCTATTTTATCTTTAGCCCATAATGAATCTTGGTATCCTATTTCCTCAGCTGGATTTTGTTGTGGCTCTGGTTGTTGTGGCCCTGGTTGTTGCGGTTCTTTAGTTTGAGCTGGTGCTGGTAAAACTTCTTGAGCACCAACTAATAATGTTGCTTCTACTCCTCCGAAAAATTTTCCAAACAATCCATTTGGTTTTACTTTCTTTAATATTGCTTGAACAATTCTTAAGAAAAATCCTCTAATTTTTCCAACTCTATATTGTGGTTCTTGATTTTGTCCATTGTTACCTTGTTGTTGTCCTGATGGTGGATTTTGTCCGTTATCACCTGGTTGTTGTCCTGATGGTGGTGTTTGTCCGTTATCACCTGGTTGTTG
>CAQPBJ010000024.1:2380-18056 GCA_948852945.1 uncultured Clostridia bacterium
GTGTTTGTCCGTTATCACCTGGTTGTTGCCCTGATGGTGGTGGAGTTTGTCCATTATCACCTGGTTGTTGCCCTGATGGTGGTGTTTGTCCATTATCACCTGGTTGTTGTCCTGATGGTGGATTTTGTCCATTATCACCTGGTTGTTGCCCTGATGGTGGTGGAGTTTGTCCATTGTCACCTGGTTGTTGTGTTCCTGCTGGTGGTGGATTTTGTCCATTACCACTTGGTTGTTGTCCTCCTGTAGGCTCACTTTTTTGACTATATGTATTATCTAAAATTTCTTGAACTGGTTGTGCCTTTTTTTCAAATTCAGCTCTTATACGAGCTATTTGTTCATTACATATATTAATAGCTTCTTGCAACTGATTTAGTTTACTTTGCATAGCATTCGTTTCTAAAAATCTCATATCTGCACCTTTAGCTACCATTTCATCTAATTGTGCTTTTCTTTCTTCAGTTACATCTTCATATATATACTTAGGATCTGTTACGCCTCTTTGTAGAGCAATTTGCATATCTAATCTTAAAGCATCTATTCCTTTTTGTAATTTTGTTGCAGCTTGAGTATAAAAAGCAATTTTTTCATCTAATCCATTTGCTTCTTCATTTTTAACAGCTTGCTCCTGTATTAAAAGATTCTGTTTTCTCTGTTCAATTGCTTTTATTTTATCTTGTTGTTCTCTAATTAATTGTTCAATAGTTCCTTGATGTCTTGCAGATTGAACATAATCCATTGAATTATCAGATTCTTTCAACATTTCTTCATATTGTTCAATATGTCTTTGAGCTTCTCTTATGTCTCTATCAAGATTTTGCATTTCACTTGAAATTCCATCATGCTTTGATTTAACCACATCGACAGATGCTTTTACACTTTTTATTAAATCATCTAACTCACTCATTCTTTTTTTACCTCCTAGCGGAAATCACCGCATCACCTATATTTTAACACATTTCGATATTTTTTTCAATACTTATGTTAACTTTATCGCTGTTTCCAATGATAATTTAATCATATCATGTAATGAATTTTGTCTATCTTCAGATGTTAATGATTGTTTTTTCTTTATAGAATCCACTACTGTAAGTAGGCATGCAGCTTTTTTATCAAGCACTTTTGCTGTATAAAATAATGCAAATGATTCCATTTCCGAACCAACTATTTTTTTCTCTTCTGGTAATTGTTTCAAATACAAATTTACATTTTCTAAATAAGGATCAAAGCATTCTGTACACGCCATATTTTCTTTTCTAATTGGTATTTTTAATTCTTTAGACACATTTTCTATTAAATCGTTAACTTCCATTGAAGCATTTACAAAATTAACCTCTTCACCTGTCATATTTTTTGCAAAATTTCCTGTAGTAAAACTTCCATCTACCAAAATAGTTTCTAATAAATTTACATCTTCTACATATACTCCACATGAGCCTATTCTTATAATTGTATCAACATCATAAAATTTATAAAGTTCATAACAATAAATTCCCATACTTGGCATCCCCATTCCAGAAGCCATAACAGTAATTTTTTTATTTTTATAAAAACCCGTATATGCAAAAATATTTCTCACAGTATTAACTAACTTATAATCTGTTAAAAAATTTTCAGCTATATACTTTGCTCTAAGTGGATCTCCAGGCATAATAACAATTTTAGAAATATCGTCTTTTTTCGCCTCATTATGTGCAGTCATACCTATAATCCTCCTATTTTCACGTATATTATACTTGTTAAGTCAAAAAAACACAATAGCTATATCAAATTTAATACTATTGTGATATAATTGTTATGTAATTTAATATTAAGGAGGTTCATTATGGGCTTTTTATTACCTATTTTATTAGTAATACTTTTCATAGTATTAATCTCAATAAAACAAATAAATGAATACGAAAGAGGAATTTTATATACCTTTGGAAAATTTACACGTATATTAGAACCAGGTTGGCGTTTAGTATTTCCTATAATTCATTCTTATGACAAAGTTGATATACGTACAAAAACTGTAGACGTTCCTGAACAAGAAGCAATAACCAAAGACAATGTATCTATAAAAATTAATGCAGTTTTATATTACAAAATCTTTGATGCAGCAAAAGCTGTTATTGCAGTCCAAAACTTTAACTATGCAGTTAGTCAATTAGCTCAAACTACAATGAGAAATATTGTTGGTTCTGTTTCACTTGATGAATTACTTACACAAAGAGAAAAATTAAGTGATAAAATTTGTGAAATTGTAGATACAGCTACTGATCCATGGGGAATCAAAGTTGAAAATGTTGAATTAAAAGACATTGCTCTTCCAATGGAAATGCAAAGAGTAATTGCAAAAATTGCTGAAGCAGAAAGAGAAAAACAGGCTGTTATAACAAAATCAGTTGGTGAAGTTGAAGCTTCAGAGAACTTAGCACGTGCAGCTGAAATAATGGGAAAAACTCCTGGTGCACTTCATTTAAGAACTTTAGCCACACTAAATGATTTAAGTAGTGATCAATCAAACACAATCATTTTTGCTGTACCTATTGAAACACTTAGAGCAATCGATGGTATGGGAACTTCTGGTATAGAAAAAATTGCAAAAGCAATAAAAAAAGATAAAGAATAAAATAAAAAGGCGAGTGCTTTCACACTCGCCTTTTTTTTGTTGTTTCAAACATTTTTTATTTGCTTTGTTCTCGAATTGGTAATAAACACTTTTCTGCCATCAAAAGTTTCCAGTCCAGTCATTTCTTCATCTACCACAAGCTTAGGAATCCTAATTTTCATTCCATCTTCAGTGTATTGCACAAATCCTATTGGTCTAACTCCATGCATTTCCACCTCATCGCTTGCTACATGAACAAACTGTCTCCTTTTCACGCATCTGAGCATTTTACCACTCTGAAACACGTCCACAAATATTATGTCCGCAACATTCAATTCTTGGCCATATTTTCTTTTGATGTTTTTGGCCAAAATCAGGAGTTTCACCTCATCTTCCTCTTGTACTACTAATTGCAGAATCTCATTGTCAATCAATTTGCCAACAACGCACCCATAATCAAAGAAATATGCGCCGTTTTCAAACTCTCTGACCTCAAAGCGATTCCGCATCCTTTTTACTGCCCGGTTAAAGCTCAGTTTCATTGAGCACCTCCTTAATATCGATGATGCTACTATTATAACACACTTTCACAATATTTTCACCTTTCTACAACTTCTTCACATTAATATCATGCCATATACATTTCTTATTCTCATCATGATATAATGTTTTAAATTTAAAATAAGAGGGTTTAATATGAAAAATAAACGTAGTAATATAAAAACAACAATATCAGAAATTATAAAATATTGGATTAAATATGAAGATGAATGCGAATTAAACTTTGATTGGTCTGAAGCTGACAAGATATGTTGGAGATGTGGAAATGAAAGAAAACTTCAAAGATGTCACATCATACCAGACTCACTTGGAGGTAAAGATGAACCAAACAATTTTGTTTTATTATGTGCTGCATGTCATGAAGAAGCTCCAAATGTCGAAAGTTCTACTTTCATGTGGGATTGGATTAAATCTTTCCACAATCCTTTTTACAATACATTCTGGCAAAATCAAGCTCTTGAGGAATACGAAAGAATTTATCATAAAAGTTTTTTAAAAGAACTAGAAGAAAGAAATATTATATCTAATCACGCACTTTTTAAATTTTGGAATTTAAAAACAGGTAAAACTTCTTATCATTTTTGAAAACCTTATGGAAATATCTCGACATTAACTGGAAATTATAAACTTCACCTAGAAGCTTTTGATCAAAAATATCCTAGCAAAAAATACTGTAGTAATAAAAAACTTTTAAAAGAATTAGAATTCGAAAAATTTACTAATTCTTTTTGCGCACTTGCTGAAAAATATCATTTCTCTGTTTGGGAAGGAAGAACAAAAAATCCTTATTCATTATGTATGAGTGCTATATTTCCAACTACTAGAAAAATTTTAGGCATTTCGATAAAAAAGAAAAATTATAATTATTTTATGTATCAATGTAATGAATCAAATCCTAATAATATACCAATCAGCTCTTATACCATTAATATTGGAAATAATCATAAAAAAATTTTAAACACAATCGAAAACATTATAGAAAAAATAATTAAGTCTAATGGAAAACCAGATTCAAATCATTCATATTATTTTGTTGCAGATCCACTTTGGAGACATAAAAATAATACAATTTAATAAATTTTTTTTAAACTAGTTATTAGATAAATTCCAACACGCATTTTTTTGGAAAATTATGTTTATTTTTTCTTGCTTTTATTGCGTATTTTCCATTTATTTGATATATTATGCATGTGTTTGAAAACAATGTATCCTCGTTTTTGAGTTGGGTGTATAAACTAGCAGATAATCTCTGCTACAACAGCAGTATTTTACTGCTAACCAATACACCCGCTCATAGCTAGCTGGTGTAAATACTTAAAGAAGGAGGTTAATACATATGAACAAAAAAGTTACAAAAGATGATTCATCAATTAAGCACTCAATGATACCTTTTTGTATTGTTGCAGTAGTTGCTATCGTAGCTATAACTATTTGTTTTTTATGCCTTAATGGTTTTAATTCTCAATTTAGTTTAAGCAAAGAAAAAATTGAAGTAACCACCGAAAATAGTAACTCCAATTTTTCAAACACGATTGAATAAGGGCTTCGGCTCTTATTCTTTTTTAATTAATATAGATAAGCAATTAAGCAAATTTATTACTTTTCTACTTTCATTATAATTATATTATTTTTAAATTTCAACATTTCAACTATAACTTTTTTGTTGCATTTGAAATGCTTTTGTAAAACAATTGTAACATTTCTTCATTTATCTGTCAATTCTTCTTTCTGCTCATAATAAGTTATCAATTTTCTACGCACTCTTAAGTTCTAATCTCAACTTATCAGCAATCATTGCGATAAATTCCGAATTAGTAGGCTTACCTTTATTAGCACTAACAGTATAACCAAAGATGTTTTCAGTAGTTTCAAGCTTACCTCTTCCCCATGCTACTTCAATTGCATGACGTATTGCTCTTTCTACTCTACTAGAAGTTGTTTTAAACTTATGAGCAATTTCAGGATATAACTGTTTAGTAATTTGATTAATCATATCAATATCTTCAACAACCATCATAATGGCTTCTCTTAAATATTGATAACCTTTAATATGAGCAGGAACACCAACTTCATGTATAATATTTGTAACAAGCGCTTCTAAGTTTTCCTCCTTCTTTTCTTGATCTGAAATTTCGATATAATTTGACTTTTGTTCTTTTACTATAAAATTCGTATTATTTTCTGGAATTTGATAATTCTTTAGTTCTTCTATTCTCTTAATTAGTACTTCTATATCGAAAGGTTTAACAACATAATATTGTGCTCCTAAACTAATTGCTTGTTTAGTGATCTTGTCTTGACCAACCGCAGAAATCATCACACAGAAAGGATATTTTTCTAATGTAACTGCATTTAATTTTTCTAAAACTCCTATCCCATCTAAATGAGGCATGATAACATCTAATAATGCTACATCTGGTTTATATTGAACAATTTTATCAAATGCTTCATTGCCATCTTTCGCAACAGCAATTACCTCCATATTTTCTTTTTGTTCAAAATACTTTTTTAATGTAGATACAAAATCAACATTATCATCTGCAATAAGAACTGTAATCTTTTCTTTCACTATTTTTTCTCCTTTCAAATATAATTTAAAAATGTAAATTTTTTCCAGTTCTTATTATAAAATTACTCAAAACTTTTTTCAATAGTTTTGAGTAAAAAATTTCTATTTTTTTCCATTTTTTATTTTTCTTCTACTGATATATACTTTTTTCTAAGTATCTGTATATTTTCCAATGCAATTCTATCAGATATTTTTTCCATAACCAATTTATTTATATCTTCTTCTTTTCCTTCTACTATAACTTTTATTCTTTCTGCATATTCTGCATTAATTATCTCAATATTTCTATTTTTTAAATGATATTTTAATTCTTCAAATTCATTGTATCCAACAAAAAATTCTGCTTCTAATCCCATAGTTTGTACAAATATTTTAGCTTCATCAATTGCAGTTGTAGCAGCTAATGAATACGCTCTAACTAATCCTCCTGTACCTAATAAAATTCCTCCAAAATATCTAGTAACAACTACCAAAATATTTGATAAATTATTTCCATTTAAAATATTAAGCATCGGCACACCTGCTGTTCCTGAAGGCTCACCATCATCACTGGCCTTTGAAATATCACCCTCTTCTATTTTATATGCATAACAATTATGCCTAGCATCATGATATTTTTTTCTTATTTCCTCTAACTTTTTTTCAGCTTCTTCAACACTTTCAATATGGTAAATATGACATATAAATTTTGACTTTTTTTCAGTTATAGATGCCTCTATTTCCTCTTTTATTGTCTTGAACATAATACAATCCCTTCTAATCAATTTTCATTCCAGAAGTCCAACCTGTAGAATAAGCAATTTGTAAGTTAAATCCACCAGTATATGCATCAACATCTATTATTTCTCCTGCAAAAAATAAACCTGGTATTATTTTAGACTCCATAGTTTTAGGATTAATTTCTTTAACACTAATTCCACCTGCTGTAATAATAGCTTCTTCTACCGGTCTAAATCCCAATAATTTAACTTCAAAATTTTTAATTAAATTTACTAAGTTATACCTCTCTTCTTTCGTTATCTCATTTACTTTTTTATCAGAATCAATATTTGATTTTTCAATTACCACATCAATCATCTTTTTAGGTAATAATTTATCTAAAGAATTTTTAAATTGTTTGTTTTTAACTTCTTCAAAATCTCTTAATATTCTTGCGTCTAATTGTTCTATTGTTAATGCTGGTTTTAAATCAATTTTTAAAATAATCTTTTCATTTTTCATCTTTTCATCAACATCTTTATATCTTAAAACATGTGCAGATGAACTCAATATTGTTGGTCCACTTACTCCAAAATGAGTAAATAACATCTCCCCAAAATCTTCATAAATCTTTTTATCTTTTTCTTTTTCATATATATATATTCCAACATTTCTTAAACTTAGTCCTTGTAATTTTGAGCAAGTATTATCTCCTAGCATTGGAACTAAAGAACCTCTAATTTCTTTAACTGTATGTCCTATATTTTGAGCAATTTTATACCCATCTCCGTTTGAACCTGTTAATGGATAACTTTTTCCACCTGTAGCTAAAATTATTTTATCAGCATTAAATTTTCCATTTTCTAATATTACTGCTTCTACTCCATTTTCTCCTATTTCTATCAATTTTACATTAGAATTTAATTTTATATCTACACCAACTTTTTTAGTAATTTTCTCTAAAGCAAATCTCACATCCTCTGCTCTATCACTAATAGGAAAAATTCTATTTCCTCGTTCTTCTTTAACTTTAACGCCTTCTTTTTCTAACATAGAAATAATATCTTGATTGTTAAAATTTTCAAACACACTAAAAAGAAATCTTCCATTACCAGGAATATTAGATATAAAATCCCCAATTTCTAAACTGCTTGTGATATTACATCTTCCTTTTCCTGTAATCAAGATTTTCTTTCCTAAAATATTATTTTTTTCAAATAAAGTAACATCATCACCAGATTTAGCAGCACTTATTGCAGCTAACATTCCAGCAGGTCCGCCACCTATAACAGCGACTTTCATTTTTAAACCTTTCTATATTCTTTCAATATATTTTCTAACAAATTCATATGTAAATTTTTGACTATATAATCCATATAAAGGATCGTAACTTAATCCAACTATTTCATTATTTGAAATAACTCTAAAACTAATTTTAGGAATTTCAAATTTATCACAAGTCTTATAAACTCCTATTCCTTCCATTTCTTCACATATAGTATTTAATGATTCGTGTAGTTTGTTTATTTTATCAATTTCTTTATTAAAAACATTCCCACTTCCAATTCTTCCTATATACACTTTGGCATCATCATAAAATTCATGATTAGTTACAAATTTTAAAAGTTCGTCATCACAATTAACAACTTTCTCAAATCTAAAGCCTGGTTGTTTCCATTCTAAAGAATTTGAACCTTCACCTTCTGCTTTATTTCCAGTTTTATATGAATCTATTGAAATAATTTCTTTTCCAATAATAATATCTTTAGGCATAATATCTTTTCGATGTGCTCCTGCAGTACCTGTATTTACTATAAATAATGGATTATATTCTTTTATCGCCAATACTGTAGAAATAGTTGCATTAATCGTTCCTACCTCTGTTTTATAAATAACAACTGGATATGAGTTTATATTGCCTTCCCAAAAATTATAACCATTTAAATCTTTCTCTAATTTATTTTTTAATTTTTCTAGCAAGTACTCTAACTCTGTATCAACAGCTGCTGCAATTAAAATTGGTTTTTGTTTCGAATAGTTTTTCATCTTAAATATTTATAGCCTTTCTAATTTTAATTTGTTATGACTCATCTAAACTACATATTCATCAAATATTTTACAGCTTTTAATACACCAATTTTTCCATATTCATATGTAAGTGCTCCTTGTTGAAATGCAATATATGGATCTCTTATTGGAGCATCACAACTAAGCTCAATTGAAGAACCTTGCGTAAAACTACCACTAGCCATTATAACTTTATCTGTATAACCTGGCATATCCCAAGGCATAGGCACAGATTCAGAATCAATAGCAGAACCAGTTTGAATTCCTTGAACATATCTAACTAACTTTTCTTCATTTCTAAAAATAATTGTTTGAACAATATCTGATCTCTTTTCGTCAAATTTAGGTACTGCTTCAAACCCTAACTTCTCTAATAATCTAGCTGTAAAAATAGCTGTTTTAATGCTACTAGCAACTACTGATGGAGCCATATATATACCTTGTAAAATGTTTTTATTTATTCCTAGAGTTGGTCCAACTTCTTTTCCTTGCCCTGGAGCTGTAAGTCTTTCTGCACATAATTCAATAATTTCTTTTTTACCTACTATATATGCACCATTAGGAGCTAATCCTCCTCCTAAATTTTTAATTAAAGAACCTACCATAAAATCTGCTCCAACATCCACAGGCTCAATGTCATCTACAAACTCTCCATAACAATTGTCTACCATAATAATAACTTCATCATTTACTTCTCTTACTGCTTTAATTGCCCTCTCGATTTTATCCATGCTTAAACTCTTACGTGTTGCATATCCTCTAGAACGTTGAATTTCAATCATTTTAACATCTTTTTTAGATAATCTTTCTTTGATTTTTTCTATATTAAAATCATCATCTACTAAGTCTATTTGCTCATATTTTATTCCATAAGATTTTAAAGAACTTTTATTATCATTAAAACCAATTATTGAATCTAGAGTATCATATGGTTTTCCTGAAATACTTAATAACGTATCTCCAGGTCTCAAATTAGCAAAAAGTGCAACTGTTATTGCATGAGTTCCTGAAATAAATTGAGTTCTAACAAGCGCATCTTCTGTATGAAAAATGTCTGCAAAAACTTTTTCTATTGTATCTCTACCAATGTCATCATAACCATAGCCAGTAGTAGAATTAAAATGAACATCTGCTATTCTATTTTTTTGAAAAGCATCTAAAACTCTCATACTATTTCTTATACATCTAGTATCTACTTGAGCTATCTCATCTCTTATATCATCTTCAACTTCACAAATTAATTTATCTATTTCCATTTTTATCTCCTAAATATAATCTCTAACTACACCATTTTTCAAACAATATTTACCTATAAACACTGGATTAATGCTATTTGACTCATAAGTAGGTTCCAAAATAACTTCACCATTTTTATTAATTACTCCCCACTTACCATCTTTTTTAACTCCAGCAAAACCATATTGGTTAACTTCTGTTATTTCATCATATTGATAATCCACAATCACATTATCTTTTAAATCTACAAATCCCCATTTTCCACTTTCTTTGCTTGCATATAATTGATTTTCTAAATATACAGTTTTGTTATCCACTTTTTTTCCATCAACTGTTAAATAATACATCTCATCTGCTGCTTCAACTTCAATATAATTTCCAACAAAAGAAATTTCAGCTCTTTCTACTGATACAATTTCTTTTCCACTAGCACTATAAATTGTTATATCTGTTCCGATTGTTGCAATTAAAAGTCCTGTATTTTCTACTTCATCTATATAATCATATTTATTTTCAATAATAACTGTCCTGTCTTTTTCACATAAACCATATCTATAATCATCATTTATTGAAATATAATATTTACCTGTAGTAGTCTCTTGAAGACTAGCAAACTTAGGACGTTCTATTCTCTTTCCATCTAAATCAAATGTATAATTTTCTCCATCTTTACTTGCTTTAATAAAAGCCCCAACAACCATCAATTCATCATATTGTTCTGAAACAAAAGCCTTTCCTTCTAAATTTACAACTCCATATAATTTATTTTTCTGAACTGTAAAAGTCTTTGAATCATTATTATAATAAACACTAATATACTTATAGTCAGTTAAATTTTCCTTATTTTTATATATTGCATATCGCCCATTTAAAGAAGCAACAATATACGCATCATCAGCTTCAATTTCTGTAACACGATAAATTGTTTCTTGCTCCATTTTTATAATTTCATTTTCATTTTTATCTATATAACCATAAAGCATTCCTGATGAAGATTTATTTCCAATAATATAACCTGAATCCTTATATGAGCCTTCCTTGCTATATCCGTCACCTTTTATGTAGTCATACTTAATACCAACAAGTATATTTCCTTTTACATTTATAACACCAAATTTTCCATCTTTTTTAACTAAAATTTCACCATATTTATCTTCCAATGATTGCATCTCATCATATAAAGGTTTAGTTATTTTCTCACCTGATAAACTTAATAATCCAAACTTATTATTTTCCTTATATTTTAAAACTGTAGTATTATATATTTTTTCATCATAAGCAGATGTTCCTTCTATAGCAGTTACATCAGTAACTTCATTATATCGTTGTTCATTTTTCTCATTAACAACTTTATAATTCTCTCCTGACTTTAAAACAAAAATGTCTTTATCTTGATTAGGAATTTGAACTTCATCAAAAGAAGGTTCAATAATTACTGTTCCATCTTTTTTTATAACACCATATTTTCCACCTACTTCTAGTGGATAATATACATATTCAGTAACTTTTAATAATTCATAATCTCTATTTTCTTGCTCTTTTTTCTTTAAAAACATAGAGCATAAAAAAGCTACCACAATTAAAACAATTATTATTACTACAAAAATTAATCGCTTTTTATTCATATATTTTTTCTCTTCTCTTTATTTATTAGTATCAATATTTTACTCCATTTTAACATGTTTTTCAAGAAATATCTTTTATATAAAATATAGTAACAAAATATCTTTTTAAATAATATACTATAACAAGGAAGTGATATTAGTGACTCTAAAAAATTTAGAACTTAATGCTCCTGCAAAAATCCTAAATATAAATTGCAACAACCAAATTAAAAAAAGATTTATTGATTTAGGTTTCATAAAAGGTAGCTCAATAATCCCAGTATTAACTAGTCCATCAGGAAACATACGAGCATATTATATAAAAGATACATTATTAGCCCTACGTGACACAGAAACTCAAGATATCACAATCGAAAAGATGCCATAACTTTTTTGTTATGACATCTTAGTTTTCTTCTCATATTTTTTAGCTATTTTATCAATATAATATCTTCTGATAATAGATAAATTAGTAAACATTCTACCAACAAAAACTATTACAGCAGCTAAATAAATATCTACATTTAATTTTTCACCTAAATATGTTAAAAGCATTGCTAAAATTGCATTTCCAAAAAATCCTGATACAAAAATTTTAATATCAAAATTTTTCTTTAAAACAGATGTAATTCCACCAAAAACAGAATCTAAAGCTGCAATAATTGCTATTGCCAAATAACCTGAATATGAATATGAAATTGTTGGTAAATTCATTCCTAATATAACACCTAAAACAGAACAAATAATAATAGTTAAATAAATCATTTTATCTCAATCCTCTCTTACTTTACTCTCCATAATTAATTTCAATTAGATTTTCATATTTATTAATAAAAATTTCATTTTCTACAGTATAAGAAATATTTTTATTATATGATTTCATTTGATCTTTAAGTCCGCCTTTTATATTGATTACGCTTTCCAAATATTTTGAATCACCTATTACTTTTATTGTATAAGGAGATGTAATTCTTTGCCCATTCATTATTAAGTACATACCTTGTATGCTAGCAATATAGCTTGTATTAACATATCTTTCATCATTAATTGAAATTGCTTCTGCTCCAGCATATTTAAGTTCATTTATTGCAAGTAATAAATCAAAATATTTAACTACTTCATCACTATTATTTGCTGCATTATCTCCATCTGAAAGTGTAATTATAAGTCCTGGCCCTTTTACACTTTTATATCCTAAATCCATTTCAGCCTTTTGAACATCACTTCTAAGCAATTCTCTTGTTCCTGTATCATCAGTAGATAATTCATTATATTCATCTATACTTTTTTGAGTTTCTTCAATTTGAGCTTTGAGTTCACCACTTTTTTCTTTAACATCTGCATACTCTGCTCTCAGCTCAGCTTCTAGCATTACCCCGACACCTGATTCTTCAATAACATGTACACTCTTAAATTGAACAAACATTACACTAGTAAGTAAAGCACAAATTATTCCTATAGTTACTAACATCACTATTTTTCCCTTCATACACTTCACTCCTATTCTGCCACTTGCATATATTTAAACTGATGTGTTCCATTAAATTTTGAAACAGTAAGTTCATCTTTTTTCTCTATTTTTATTTTAATAGCACCATCTTCCATTAAAGATAAATAGCTACCTGGTCTTGTCATAGTTCCATATAAACCTTCTGGTGAACCAATTGCTTTTATTACAAAAGGTACAGAAATTTTTTCATTATTTATTTTAACAACATTTCCATTACAATTTATAGATGAAGAAGTAGTAATTCTTTGTCCATTAATTGAAATTGCTTCTGCTCCTGCATTAAATAACTCATTAACAATATCTACTAAATCTAAGTCATGTATAATATTTTCATTTGTATAACCATTTTTTGAGGAATCAGCATCTTCTAAAGTAATTACTAACCCTTTTCCCTTAACATCAGTATAACCAAGAAGTCTATTAAGTTCAGAAAGTTCAGTTTCTAATTGTTTTGACTCTTCACTATTAGATGCCGAAATTTTTCTTAAATTTTCAAGTTCATCAAGTTTAGTTTGTAGTTCTTTAGTTAACTTTTGATAATTTTCTTGCTCTTTTAAAACATTATCTCTTAGCTTATTTTCAGACATTGACTGCACTGAAACATCAGCTTTAGTAGTATATTTTTGTACACTTCTATATTGAACAGATATACTTGCTGCTGTCAAAAAACATAATCCACCAATTATATACACTTGCCACTTTTCTCTTTTTTTCATGTATTCAACTCCTAATTCACAGATTCACGGAAAAACACTTTATCTTGGGTAAGGTTACCATTTATAAACATTTCACCTTTAATTCCTTTTTCTTTTTCAATAATATCTTTCATATATAAAATTCTTGTATTCAAATCACTACAAGAACCCAAATACACTGTTTTTTGCTCTGCTTGCAATTCAAGTTTAACATCATTAATATCACCTACATCAATTTTGGTAATATATGTATCAACTTCATAATTCTTAGCAATATCAACTATGCTAGTAATTACTTCAAATTTCTTTAAATCCTCCTCACAAACCCTCGCTGTATTATCAGAAATTTCTAAAAATTTATTCATATCTGTTTTTGTTCCAACAATAATAGGTAAATTTACTAAATCGCTTGTAATTCGCAAAATATAACCTTGTCCATCTAATACAGCATATTTTCCTTCAGCAAATTCTAATAAATACTTTTCTTCACGCTCTTTAACTATAATTTTCACTTTATTAGGTAAGCTTCTAGAAATTGTAACATCTTCTATATAAGGATTTTTCTCTATTTTTTTAATTGCACTAAGTTTATTTATTAAAAATATATTCTTATATAATTTTATTTCTGATAAGCTTGATATTGTATCAGAAGAAATATTTTTATTTTTTTCTACTATTATTTCTTGCACATTAAAACTTGGAGACAAGCAAAGAAAACATCCAGCACCCACAAGTAAAAGCAAAATCAAAAACGCTTTAGTCATTTTCTCGCTTTTACTTGCAGTAGCTGTTTTACTTTGTTTTTTATCAGATGATTTTTTCTTTTGATTACTATTTTTCTTTTTAGCATCAGCTCCTGTTGATTTAACAACTTTTGCAGAATCAGAAAATCCGATAATATACTCATCATCAAAATTAAATTTTTCACTATTTAATTTTTTAATTTTCTTTTTCTTCTGTTTCAATTTTCATGCTCCTTTATTTTAACAATATCTACATTCAAATTTTTTAATTTTAATTCTATATTGTCATATCCTCTTTCAACAAAATCAGCATTTTCTATAATAGTTTCACCTTTAGCTTTAATTCCAGCTCCTATAAGAGCTGCACCACCTCGTAAATCAGTTGCTCTAACTGTTGTTCCAATAAGTTTTCTTGCACCTTTAATAACACAAGATGAACCTAATACTGAAATTTTAGCTCCCATTTTTGAAAGTTCTGGTACACATTTAAATCTATTTTCAAAAATATTTTCAGTAATCGTTGAAGTTCCTTTTGCAACTGATAACATAGATAAAAATATTGACTGCATATCAGTTGGAAAACCTGGATATGGTAAAGTTTTTATTTCTATAGCTTTTAATCTTCTAGGTGCTACCAAAGAAATTTTACTTTTTTCGTTACTAATTTTACAACCAGCTTCTTCTAATTTTGCTAAAGCTGGAAGAATATGTTCGCTATTACAATTATATATTTCTATATTTCCACCTGTCATTGCAGTATATGCTAAAAATGTTCCAGTTTCAATCCTATCAGGCATAATTGTATATGATATTTCTTTTAATTTTTTTACACCCTTTATTTTAACTGTACTTGTTCCACCACCAGAAATATTAGCACCCATTTTATTTAAAAAGTTTTGCAAATCTTCTATTTCTGGTTCCATTGCTGCATTTCTGATAATAGTTTCACCTTCTGAAAACACTGAAGCTAAAATCAAATTTTCAGTTGCACCAACACTTGGAAAATCTAATTGTACATTTGACGCTCTTATTCTATCACACTTTCCTATTATATATCCAGTACTTTCATCAATATTTATTCCTAAATTTTTGAATCCTTTAATATGTAGGTCAATTGGTCTTGCTCCTATCTCACAGCCACCCGGATAAGAAAACTTTGCTTCTTTAAATCTAGCAAGTATTGCACCAACTATAATTACAGATGAACGCATTTTATTCATAAGATTACTATCTATCTCAAATTTATTAATTCCACTTGAATCAATACAAATTTTTTTACCTTTTTTCTTAACTTCACAACCTAAATCTTCTAAAATTTCAAACATTCCTCTAGTATCACGAATATTCGGAACATTATATAAATTAGTTTTACCACCATTTAATACACACGCTGCAATAATTG
>CAQPBJ010000025.1 GCA_948852945.1 uncultured Clostridia bacterium
TAAAAAACGAATACTCTATGTCAGTTTGCACAGTACCAATGCTAATCAGCGCATTGTTCGCAATTCGGGACGAAAACGAGTTTACAAATCTTTTTAACGCCTACTTTGAAAAAAAGTTAGGTATTAAATTTGATGTAATCGACAAAGTTCTCGATGAGCTTATCAATGCCAGCAAGCAAACAGCAGCTTCAAAAAGTGATATCAAATTGCTATCAACAAGTAGCGATGAGACAATCACTCTTTCGGCAGACATCGAATTATCAGATGTATTCAATCACCTTTCACTACTCTTATCAGAGCACAACCGTGAAACAATTACACCTGATTATTTCATCATCAGTCTGTTTGAAACTGGAGCAAAATCCATCCGGCAATTCCTCAAAAAAATCTCTGTCAACTATATGGAAGCAGAACTATTTTTCACAAGGAAAAAGATTTTAGACTATGAAATCGTTCCTTACGAAATCAGCCATTTTGTGACCTACGCTAACCCTCAGTATGTTGACAAACCATGTCACATTGTTGGCAGGGAAAAAGAACTAAAAGAAATTTACCGCAACATGCTGAAACCCGTCAAACGCAACGTTATTCTCTATGGATTTCCGGGCGTTGGCAAAACCGCTGTTGGAGAATTACTTAAACACAATATTTCGAACAACCTCTGCCCTAACCATTTTAAGGGCTTTAAAATTTTCGAAATGAGTGTAAAAGATTTTCTCTTGAATTGCAATGACAGCAAAGAAGCAAACGAAATGATGAACATGCTCTTGAATTTCCTCAGTAGAAGAAAAGATGACATCATCCTTCTGATTGATGAAATTCAGACAATCCTTGGTAAAGGCGGACTCTTCGATCCTAAAAAGCTCGACCTATCCACCACCCTCAAACCAATTTTGGTAAGAGGCGATGTAAGAATCATTGGAATGACAACATTCTCAGACTATCTCGCATTTACAAATGATCAAGCACTATCGAGGCGATTCGCAGGAATTGAAATCATTCAACCTAAAATCAAGCAAGTACCTGCAATGATAACTCCAATGGTTCAAGAAATCGAGAAGCAAAAAAAGATCAGCATTCCTTTTAACGTTATCGATAAAGCAATATGGTATGCTGCATGCTTTGATTTCACGAAATACAATCCGGACAAGAGCTTAGACGTCATTAACGGAGCTATTGCCAACACACAACTTCGAAACAGCAATACTGTTACCGTAGATGATGTTATTAATGTCTTCCATGTTTCCTTTGAACGTTGGAATGGCATGACAAAAACAGTAAAAAAAGGGATTGCATACCATGAAGCCGGACACTATGTAATCAATATACTTACTAATCCTGGCAATTATGTTGTTCTTGCAGTATCCATCTACCCCACAAAAGAATACATAGGAATTAATGTTTTAGAAATGGATGAAACTGTTACTCCAAACACCAATAAAGAATACTTCTACAATGAAATGGCATGCGATTTAGCAGGAAGAATTGCAGAAGAACTCATTTTTGGTGAAATCAATTCTGGAGCAAGTGAAGACTTAGACTCTGCAACCGCCATTGCTCAAAGCATGATTACCGAATTTGGTATGAGTAACGGCATCGGCAAAAACCGCTCATATCTGAACGTAGGATATGGAAATGACGAAGGAGCTCAGGAAGTAGACGAAGAAGTAGCAGAAATTATCGATATTGCTTATAAGAGATGCAAAAAGCTACTAATCGAAAATCGTGACTTCTTAGACGCTATCGCTAATGCTCTTTTAGAGCACCACATCCTCATGAAATCAGAACTGGATAAGATTTGGGAAAACGTACAAAAAGAAAGACTTCAAAACCCAACTTCTCTCCCAAAAATATCGAAAAGCACAAGACATCAGGAAATCGAGAAAATCAAGGAATTCGGAAAATCGACCCAAAGAAATTTTAAAAAGTTCTTCAAAAAAACTGAACGTACTGTAAAAAAACATATCAGAAAATTTCATAAATAATATTCGCTAAGC
Source organism: uncultured Clostridia bacterium (assembly GCA_948852945.1). GTDB lineage: Bacteria > Bacillota > Clostridia > TANB77 > CAG-508 > UMGS1994. The sequence continues at coordinate 1,998 of CAQPBJ010000025.1, forward strand.
GCATATCTGTAAGCGCCAAAAAGCAGGGACGGTTCTTCCGCCCCTGCTCTTCTTTTATATTACTCTTAAAATTTACAAATCATAAAATTAATAATTTGATTTCTTATAAGCACATTTCTAATTAGTTGCATCTATTCATAAATACCAATTCCACGCATATAATTAATATAACCTCCATCAATATCACTCCAAATATCGATTTCAGTATCTAAAGTTTTATAATCTAATTTCTCTTTCGAAATGCATTCATAACTACTAATAATTTCATTTTTGAAACTTGCTGGTAATCTACCTATAATACGAGCAATATCGAAATATTTATTACCAAAACCAGCAAAACCAAAATCAATTACAGCTGCAATATGGTTGTTCTCATCAATTATAATATTTCCTGGATTCAAGTCACCATGTACTAAACACGTATTTTCCTTTTTAGAAAATTCACCATATTTCCAAAAAACTTTATCTTCACTATGTAAATGTTTTTCAACAAGCTCATCTAAAAAATCGACTAAATTTAAGCCAATATTATCTGTTTTAAAGATTTCCTTTTCATCATATTTTAGTGAATGCATCTGATACATAAAATCAGCAATCTCTTTAGAAACTTGTTTTATTTCATTTTCAGTCATATTGTTCATTATGTCTGTAAGAGGTTTTCCCTCTACTTTTTTATGCAAACTAAAAGGTCTATTATTATTTGTTAATTGCGTAAGTTGCACTGTATTATAAGTAGTTTTCCCATGAATATATTTTGCAAATTCGCAATCTTTAACAATAGTTCTAATCCAAAAATCATCTCTTGGAAATCTAAAAAAGTAATTTCCATCATTTGTTTCAACTTCATAAACAATGTTTGTCCAACCTGTTGAAATAAAATTTATATTCTTAATTTCTTTTCCATTTAATGCGTTTTTTATAATTCCATTAAAATCTTCATCTAATGTGAAAAATTTTGTTACCATATATTATTCACCTATTTTTACTAACTCTCTTACTATATTAAGTACTTCTCTATCAGATTCTTCATCATAGTTATTATATACTACATGATCAAACATATCTAGTAATTTTTTATCATTAGTTACTTTTTCATAATGTTCGTTCAAGTCTTGCATTCTAGCTTTTTCAAGCTCTGAATCCATATGTCTTTCAAGTAATTTTTCTCTTGCTATATTTATGTCTTTGGGTAATAAATATAAAGATTTCACATTAGGACAAACTTTTTTTAAGTTTTCTAGTTCGCTATAGTGAAATTCAAATACTATATTTCTATATGAAAACATTTCTTTTTTAGGAAATGCATATGTCATACCAGCTAAATTGAATTTGAAGGCTATTTCTCCGTCGTCTACTAGTTTGTTTAGTTCATCGGTTGTTACAAATATTTTGTCGCTTCCGTTTATTTCTCCGATTCTTGGTTTGCGATTTGTTATTATTTTTAACTTTTCAAAATCTAGCTCTTTTTCTATCTTATCTTTATAATATGATTTCCCTACTCCTGTTACTCCGATTAATGCTAGTAAAATATTTATCACCTCTGTTTCAGTATTTATATATTGTACTATGAAATATGGGAAAGTACAAGGAAAATTTTCATTTAATCATTAATTATGTATTCTCCACTATTTTTCTCAAATTGCTCTAAAATTTTACTAGTACTAATTTCTTTATTTCTAAACTTTTCATAGAGTTTTAATAAAGTCTCTGTTCTAATTATCAATATATTATTTCGTTCTGCTAGAACTATTTGTCTATCTGGTATATCTTCTCTCTCTTCAATTTTTTTATCTCTTTGAGTTGCAACTATAAAAATACCTTTTACATTTTCTTCTTTATTATTTTCTTCTAACCTTTCTTGATACATTAACACATGATTTAATGTTTTACTTATATCTGTCCCCGCTATATTTCTTTTTAAACCTTTAGTTTCTATTATAAAAGTAACATTTTCCTTTACTATTCGAAAATCTTCTTCCATCTCATCTATAAAATTATTATCTTTATATTCCAACATATCATTTAATAATTCTATAATTTCATTCTGTAAATTTTTATCAGTTTCGTATAATATACTTTTTATCTTATTATTATTTTCTAACTTTTTTAACTGTATTTCCTTTTCTTTTTTATTTTTATCTATTTGTTTATCAATTTGAGTTAATTTTTCTTTTAAATCTAAATCATCTAATATAACGATCTCATTTACCCACTCTGGCATTTCAATTTTTGGTTCATCATCTATTCCTAATTTTATCAAAAAATTCTCCAAATTTTCTGGGAAATTAACTAAATCTAACGTTGTATAATATAATTTTGAAGTTACTCTAACTGTAGTTATTTTTTTTGATTTTTCAGAAACTAATACAGTACATTTTTTTTCGATATAATTGTCATCAAAATAAAAATCCGCATTAACGCTTCCTTTAGTTATCTTAGTTACTGTATTTTCAAAATCTAATTCAAAATTAAAACAATAAATATGATTTATAACTAATGCCTTAACAAGATTTAATAATTTTTTTAAATCTTCACTATTATAATACCCACCTTTACCATCACGAAATGATTTAAATTTTATATTTTGTGGAAAAATTACAATAATTTTTGAATTTCGAGCAGTTTCTATCATTTTCTTATAATGTTTTAAGTCATTCACTAAACTAACAGTATTCATATTAGAACTCTCATTATTTCTCCATAGTCTTTCAAAACTTAAATCTATAATATTTATACTAAATTGATCAAAAGATTTTGGACTTTCAAAATCACTTACTGTATATTTTTTATTTCTTATATATTTATTTTTTGTTTCATAACTTCCTGTTATTATTTGAATCATATATTCTACTCCTATAAAATAAATCATCTATTATATTTCTTTTTTAGTCCTATTAAGAACTCTTTTAATTTTTCTGATGTATATGCATATGTACTTAAAAAAGAAATCGTATTACTATTTATATCTAAGGTAATTTTTTTTTCATATTCTTTAAAATAATTATTTTTATTTACTTGTAATATTAAATTACTAACAAATTTCTTCAAAAAATATATTTGAAATTTTCCTCTATAAAATTCTTCTTTTTTATCTATCTTTTCAAATTTATTTGATAATAATACTATTTCTTTTTCATTAATTTCTCTATCATCTTTTAATATTGTTTTTATATCACATATATTTTCAATGTCTTTACTTTCTATTTTGTCTACACCTATGCAAATCACAAATTTATTCAATATTTCCTTATCATCTGGTAATTTTATTCTTTCTGGATTTCTCATATCTCTATTTCTCATATAATAAATATATGCATTTAAAGTAGTTATTAATTTATTAAATTCATCTCTCCTTTTTATATAATCATCTATACATTTTATAAAATTATCATCATTAATATTAAGTTCAAATTCTGTAGATAAAAAATTTTTTAAAGTTGTATCCATCACATAATAATTTTCTATTGAATAACATTCTGTTTGATATAAATTTTCCTTATTTATATCTTCATCAAAATCTTTATCTATAAAAAAAATTTTCTTTACTCCATTATAATATAATAAATCATCATAAACTTTTAAAACTTCTTTTTTCCCATTACAATCATAATGAAATATTTCATTATCGTCTATTCCTAGATACTGTATTATTCTTGTTCTATAATATTTATAATCTTCACCTTCAAAAAAACAAAAAAATTTATCCGGATACTTATCGTGATCACCAATATATCTAGTTAATATAGCTGACGATTTCCCTCTACTTCTTTTCATTTTTTCTACATAATTATCTTCTTCCATTTTTACTCCTTATATCTAAATACATTTTTTATACTTTTTGTAAACGCTTCATACTTATTATCAAAAATATATGGTGAATGCGTAACTGCAACTAATTTTCTACACCTATTAGTATTTACAATATCCGGAATTAACATACTCTGCCAATTTATTGATAAAGACAATTCAGGTTCATCAATCAAAATAATAGTTTCATTCTCTGTATCTAAGTATAATTTTGCAAAAATAGATATTATTTGTTTTTCTCCTGAAGATAAGTTATCTATGTTAATATTATCTCCCGTTTTTATATTAACAATTCTAACCTCCACACTACTTTCATTATATTCAAACTTCTTACCATTCAAATATTTATTACATGTAATAATAAAATCTCTTATCTTTTCATCATATTCATTTTGTTTTTCATAATTATTTATTAAATTTTCTAAAAAATTCAATAAATATCTATTTTCATCTTTCACTATACCTTTTTCTACAATTTCCTTTTTAATTCTATTTTTAGTCCTACTATCAATCTTATCACCTATACGGTCTAATGCAATATTTAATTTTTGACTATCTAACCTATATTCTTTACTTTCCTTTATATCTGAACTCAAGTATTGTTTTAATAATATTCCTGTCATTTCATTATAACCACTAATAGCTAATGTTCTTATTTTTTCTAAATTTTTATTTATTAAGTCTTCAATATCGTCCATTCCAAAATGTATCAATTCGTTTCTTTTTTTCATCTTTATCTCGTCATCATAATCTCTTTTACTAAATTCAAGAATATTTTTCTCAATTCTTCTATATGTTGTAAAATAAATAATGTTATCACTTATCGAATTCTCTTTAATAAATTCTACTAATTTGCTAACATGTTCTGCTCTACCTATAATTTTATTATTTAAACGTTCCAAACAAAACCTATATATATTTCTATCTGCCAATCTAATAGGCATACCAGTTAATTCACTTAATTTTATTGCATATCTTCTAAAAGTAGATACTTCATATTGTCCCTTTCCAACAATATCAATCATTCTATCAATATCCTCTTGGTTAAAAAGATCTTCTATATATTTATAATATCTTATATCTTCATAATGACTATAATGTACTCTATCTCTCGTATATTCTAAAATATCATTATAATTAATTTTAAATACTTTATTTTTTTCAAAATTAACTTCAATACTTTCAAAATTTATATCTTTCATTTTCTCAAAATTACATGTTAAAATATAATATAAGCAATTTAATATGGTTGTCTTTCCTAATCCATTTTCACCTACATATATAGTTACTAGTTCACTTAAATCTAAGTCTATATCATACATTCTAAATAATCCTCTAATTTTAAACTTCTCTATTAACATACTCTCCTCCTTTATTATATTCTTCCATCTAATTTTTATTCGCCTTATTATTTCTTTTATTCCAATTTATAATCCGCCTTATCTTCAGATACTTTTAAATATTCAACATTATAATTTTTAGTCAATCTATTTTTTAAATGTATGGATAAACGTTTTTCCTCACAATATATATAGCAACCTTTCTGTCCTCTTGTCATTAAAGTCTTATATGTATTCTTAATAATTTCATCAGCTAATTTCAATGCTTTTTCAGGATTATCATCAAACATTTTCTTAATGCCTTTTAAAGAATTATCAGTCTTAGCTCTTTTAGTAAAATCTGTAACCATTTTACCATTTTCATATCTTAAATCTTGTCCAATAATTACTCCTACATAGTCAAATTCCAAACCTTGAGAAGTATGAATACATCCTACTTCATTTACTGATTCTGAATCTATCGCCCAAGTTGAACTATTATTTAAATTCCAACTCATAGCAAAATTATACTCTGGTATAACAATATCATGAATATTAGTATCATTCTTACCTTCTTTAATCCAATCCCAACAATACCCAGCAAGTAATCTAGCTTTATTATTTATCTTATTTAACTCAAATATTTTATTTCTTACATCATTCGGACTATCCACTATTTGAATATCATAATCTATATCAAATCCATCACTATTAGCAGTTTCTCTAATTTCTAAAACATCATCTAACCATGCTAAATAGCTATCAGACCCATTACATCTAAATTGAGATTCTAATTCTAATATTTTTCTTTCTTCTCCTGCAACACCAAATTCATTTAAATATTTTTCAATTTCAGCAATAGAACCTATATCGTAAATATCGATTCTTTGAGTTTCATCTATAAAGAAAACTGAAAATTTAGCTGCATTTATAATCTCTTTTATCTGATTTTCACCTTGATTTCTAAACATTCCAGATTTTGCATTTAATCTATGTGCTTCATCTGCTAAAATAACATCCACATCATTAGTTCTAGCTTCAGTATATATTCCAGAACCTTTAAACATATTATCAATTTTAGATATTTTCTCTTTACCCTTTAATTTAGCTTTAAAAACACTTCTTGGAGCTACGTTTTTCGTAACATAATGACATACCATTTCATAAGGTTTATTAGTTAAATCTGATAATAAATTAATTGCTAAAACTGTCTTTCCAGTTCCTGGTCCTCCTTTAACAATTAAACATCTTTTCTTTCCATCTTCATTAGATTTCTTAGCCATCTCCATAGCTGTCTCATATACAACTTTTTGATTATCTAATAAAATAAATTCTTTATTCTGTTTAACCATTCTCGATATACAATCTTGTAATGATTTCGAAGGCTTTATTTTTCCATTTTCTATCATATACAATGTTTCTTTATCATCACCAATTTTTACATAATTAGAAATAAAATCTCTTAATTTATATACATCACCACTTACAAACACTGGTGCCTTTTCTATGTAAGATTTATATTTGTCTGACAAAATTGTTTTTGGTTCTATTTCTTCATAGTTGTGCAAATATGCACAAGGATATAATTCAACGTTCTCTTTTTGAACATTTTCGTTAAAATCTTCTATATATGCTGCATATGACCACGCCTGATATGAAGGATGTGCTACCTCTCTCATAGCTCCACCAGTAAATGTTCTAACAATACCATCTTGTTCATTAACAATTTCTGCTTCTGTCCATTGCTTTAATTCAATAATTATAGCCACATTTCTGTCTTGATTATCCTTACCAGTTATTATAAAGTCAACTCTCTTAGATGTGTATGGTATTTTAAATTCAATAGCTATTCCACTATTATTAGGTATCACTTTATCATTTAAAACATTATTCATATACATCATTGAATTTTTCCAAGCTTCTTTCTCTCTCGGATTTACATTATGACCTATTCTTAATTTATATAATTGTTCTATTCTATTTGCTATATTATTTTCTACAACATCTTTTATAAATAGTTCTTTAATTGCTTCATATATTATCATAACAGACTCCTATAAATATTATTCATTCTATACTAATCAGTAATATATTATTTTTTCTTCTTAAATTTTGAATATAATAAATATCCTCCGCCACCTAATACTATCAATCCTAATGCACCATTTCCAGAATCAACACTTTCATTAGAATTTTTATCTGAATTGTCGATAATATTAGATACTGTATTTTCTTTTTTTTCCTCTTTTATTTTCTCTTTAATAATATTTTTAGGTTCTTCTTTCTTATTGACTAATATTTTTATCGTACTTATTTTACCATTACTACTTTTAGCCGTTATATTTACTTCTCCAGCACTCTTAGCTATAATCTTCCCATCACTACCAATTGACACTATATTAGGATTACTTGATTCCCATAATATAGTCTTATCTGTCGCATTTTTAGGAACTAATGAAGCTGTTAATATTCTTTCTTCACCTATTTCCATATTTTCTACTTTTTCATTTATTGATATTTCAGTCACATAAATAATTGCTGGTTCTACTTTTGGTTCTGGCGTCTTTGTTTCCGTATATGTACTCCTAGTTTCTTTATTTGATGATGTAGTACTACTGTATGGGCAAATTCCATTAGTATGTAAATGTGGTGGATTTCCTCCACAGTGATAATGATATCCACCTAAACCACTTTTATTCTTATTATCTCTATGTCCCCCACTTGAGTCTGTTCTACCAGAATGTGCATATGAATAATCGAAACATAAAAATATACTACTAAAAAACATTACTAATACTACTAAATATTTTACTTTATTTCTCTTCATTTCTTCCCCAATTCATTAATTTTTTTGTTTCCCATATATTACCATACTATATTTATATTTTCAACAACATTCTACACAAATTGACAATTTTATTTAATAAAACATTATGCAGAAAAATAAATATCCACCTGTAAAACGGGTGGTATTTCTTTACCCCTTTAGTTTATTAAACAAATAATCATATAGATTCATCAAATAAAAAATGCATTAATAGGTGAAATAAAAATAGTTTTTAATACTTTTATTTTTAAAAATGTTTATTAAATTCATAATTATCATATTGTAACATATTTCTAAAAATTATATCTATTACTATTTCGTACAATATCTTTGTTCGCTCATAAATCCAATAAAAATCTACATTTTCAGCTTTATAGTTTTTAGGATTTGCCTTTTTATTAATACTTTTAAAACTAATATACAATTTTTTATTTGATATATGATAGCCATTATGCACATAATGATTTCTTAAACATATCATTTCTTGCACTAAATTTTCAACATTCTTTATTTTTCCTCTATCTTTATAATTATTCTCAATACTATACTTTATAAATGAACTATTTATACCTTTTATTGATTGCTGTTTATAATAACATTCAATAAATCTATAAAACATTAAAAAATTATCTTCAATATTTCTTGACGTATTCAATATTATATATGGTATATTTCTTACTTCATTTTTACTATTTCGATAGGGTATTCTTGCATAACATCTAAATAAAAATTGTAATAAATCATCTTTCACACTATTATTAACATATGTATCTTTACATTTAATTTCATTTACTGTAAAACATAATTCATATTGAACTTTATCCATTTCCACTTCTATTTTATCAATATAAAATTTACACGGTTTTAATAATTGAAAAAACATAATTAATTCGTTTATATACTCATAAACTTCTTCATAACAAATACATTTATCCATTTCAATTTCAATATATCCATTCAATTCAATATTTATATTATTATTTTTATTATCATACATACTCTTCCAATTATCTGATATTTCTATACATTTTATATTATTACTATTTATTTCAATTTTTTGTTTTTCAACGTCTCTTTTCAAGTTAATGATAAATTCCTTATTCGTTTCTCTTTTAATTAAACTCGGATAACCTATAAACTCATTTATTAATTTACTAAAAACTCTAATTTTATTTATACTTTTTCCATTAAGCATATTACATAATTTTTCATAATTTCTATCTTTATAATAATATTTTGCAAAAAATTTTGTCTTATATCCTCCATCAGGTGTTCCAAATACTTCTGAATGGCCACAAAAATCAGCTTTTTTCAACAAGTAATTCATCTTCTCCAAATTATCAATTATCAATATATCTCTTTCAATAAATTCTGTATTACTTCCAAATGCTCTTACACCATTAATTGCAGGTATTTCGTCCATAATATTATAATTAACTGCAATCTCTATTCCATCATTTTTAATTTCATATTCACAATTATATTTCTTATCATATTCATCTTCAAAATAACAAATAGCCATTATTATCCTTCCTTTATTACATTTTTACTTTTCTAATAATTCTTTCTTTTCCTTTAATATCTCAATCAAATACTGTATAGCCTCTTTTTTCGTAATATCAAACCCATTTCTATCCATATCATCTAATTTTTCTATTAATTTTTTAGTTTTATCAAGATCATTTATATAAAAATCTTTTAAATTTGAGAAATTATAAATATTTTTTATCTATATCTACTTTATTTTTTATCCCATTCAAGAATATGTATACAATATTTTTTTATTCTTTACAAAATTATTTTTAATAAAATATGTTTTTGCACTCACCCAATCTCCATCAATTAAAATTGCATATTATGATTATTTATATATTGGGCAAGTACCTTTAAAATTTTATCATCTTTCATATTTTTCTCCTCCAAGTTTGTCTAATTTTATCACATTTTAACATAAAAAACATATTTTTCCTTGCATCAAAATTTAAATATTTTCAAATTATTACATTACTATTGTTAATAATTTTTTCACTAATAGTATATTTAGTACTTTAATCATATTATTTTTACCTACTATAATATTTTTCATATATTAAATTCTGATTAATAACTCTTAGACATTACATAAATTATATATACACTTTTTCATCCTTATACTTAAAAACTATTACATTTCTCAATATCTTCTTACAAAAAAACACCATCCTCCCCGCACTCGGGAAGGATGGCTCAGAATATTCAGTTTTTGTTATGCCAGACCTTTTCCAGGTATCTCACCAGAATCTCCGTGAACTTCATCACATCAGAAATCTTCCGGCTCTCGTCCACAGCATGGCAGTAGTCCTCTTCGTCATGCTCGACAGCAAACCGCGGTCCAAAGATAACGCAGTTGGGCAACATGGAATTGTATCCAGTTCCCATCGCTACATTCGGCTTCGTCTCGATCCCGAGCACCTCCTCATAGCTTTCCAGCATCTTCTGGATATAAGCCGAATCAGCGTCCACATATGCGGGCAACTTCATTTCCCTGAGATAGCAATTGCAATCATACTTCATGCAAATGTGCATAAGCATCTTGGAAATCATCGAACTGCAAGAGTGCACACACAACCTGACATTCAAAGTCAACGTCAGTTCATCGCCATCGAGACTGCACCCCACAGGGGTAACAATCGTCTCACACCCTTCTTTACAGTCAATCTCATCTGCTGGAAATCCAACACTATCCTGAACCGTAGAGTTTTCAATTCTGCTCATCAGTTCAAAAAAGCCAGGAAATTCCTGAGCAACTTCCTTGATGCCTCTCAGCTCATCAACAAGCTTTATCAGCGCATTCTCTCCAGTCTCAGGAATAGAAGAATGCACTGCCTTACCCTCCTGCTGATATGCCTTCTGCCACACCATTGCCACTGCTTTTCCAGGAACCACATTGTTGGTTGCATTCGGTACATGCAATTGCTTAAGCACCTTAATACCAGGTACCAAAGCTTTACGCCGAAATTCAGCCTCAATGTCCGCATAGCCTCTACAGCCGTTCTGCACTCCATCACCGTCAATCGTGAATAAAAACTTAGGCAGCTTAGGATTACTATTCATGTAGCTTTCCATATCCGACCAATCGCCTTCTTCACAGCTTCCAACAATGATTTGCCACGAGTCTGCAATCTTACCTTCAAGTTCTTTGACAGCATGCAGAGCCATGATAGCTGCTGCCTTGTCGTCAACGACCCCACGTCCGTAGATTCTGCCATCTGTGACTTCACCCAAAGGATTATGAGTCCATTCCGATTTTGCAAAGGGCACTGTGTCCAAGTGAACAACAATCCCAATTTTCGGAACTTCACATGCATCTTTCGGCTCTACCACGAGCACCTTGTGTCCTGCTTCAAAATGAGTTACAAACCCCATTTCTTCTGCAATCATTGCGTACTCTGTCTGGCATTTGACAACGTCCTCCACGTTGTCTGTAAACGACTGCACTGCAACAATCCGCAGTATGTCACTTACAATGTCATCTTGCCTTAACATTGCCTTTTCACCTCATTCTTTTTTTATGTATCATTCTAAATGTCAGAACAACACATATTTTTAGATAACAAAGTATCCAGCTCATATTATACTCTGACTTATGTCAACTGTCAAATAATTTACTTATACCCTACAATAAATCTATCCAAAAATATTTTTAATTGCGTTTTCAATAATTTCTTTTTCGTCACTTTCAACAGTACTTAATCTTATCAATGGTACATCATACTTATATAATATTTTATTTTTAATATTATCTCTTTTTTGCTGTTCTGTTCCTTCTCTATGAAAATAATAACCATCTACTTCTATTGCTAATAATATCTTTTTGTTCAACTTATTAAAAATAACAAAATCTATATGTGTCCAAACATTTCTAGCAAACGCTTTTTCTTCTTCATTTAATAAGTTTGTATTAACCAGTACATTAATTAATGGTACATGTACAGCAATATCCAAATTTGCATAATCATTTTCTTTCAATATTTCACAAATTAAATTATATGTTAAATTTTCAGAATCATAAGCAGAAATTCTCTTTTTATTTTTCAAATATTCTAAACGTTTTTTCCTATTTTGCTTGTATAATAAATCATATATTGATTTAGTTTTACTCTCGACTGTTTCAAAATTATTATACTGTATATATTTTATTAAATCCCCTATGTTAGTATTTTGATTATTTTCGCTACTAGATACAACTAATCTTAAATATTTTTTTGCACGAGTTACAGCTACATTTAGCATTTTAGAATCATCTACAAATTCAGTTATTTCATTATCAACTGTTGTAATTATAATTGCTTCCTCTTCTCTTCCTTGAAATTTGTGAACGGTGTCTATCTTAAAATTAGATTCTAATGTTTGTTGCATTTTGTCTTTCTGCTTTCTATATGGAGATATTATTCCAATATCTTTATTTTTAACTTTCTTTGCAAGTTCAGGTATCACTTCTTTATTAATGACATCTATTTGCCTTTGATTATAATGATCTCTCTCATGATTTCCTTCAGTAGTTATATATGCCTTTAATACATCTTTTTCTCCTAAATCTTCTGTCATTATTATCAATTGGTTATCATAAAATTTCTTATTACAAAATTGCACAATCTTAGGATGACATCTATAATGTTCTCTTAACAAAGTATTAGGAACATTAGTTAAAGTCTCTTTTACGGATTCTAAAAAACTATGTTCCAAATAATCATAATTGTTTGGAATATCATATTTTTTCGAAATTTCTATAATTTTATTCTTGTCTTCAGTTGTAATTACATTAGGTAACTGTTTTAAATCACCAACTATTACAGCATTCTTTGCAACTGACAAAGCTAAAGCCCCAGTAATTAAGTCAACCTGAGATGATTCATCCATTATTATATAATCGTATTTATGTTTTTCACTAAGCGAACTTTTTATTGAATATGTTGTACTAAATATTATTGGATATTCTCTATTAAATTTCTTTGAATTATTGTATAAATCTCTATTATTAAATATTTCTCTTTTAACCTTTTTATCATACCTTTGTCTTAAATATTCATTCAACAATTTTATAGAATTTGACGCTAACTCTTCTAATTTTGTACTACCTAATAACTTAAGTCTTTTTTCTTTTTCATCTATTTTATTTAATAATTCTCTTTCTCTCGCTATGAAAAAAATCATATTATAATATTTCAATATATCATTCTTATTCTTTTTATAAAAAGCTTTATTTCCAATTCCATAAATAAACTGTGATTTTAGTCTAAACCATAAATTAATTATTTCCCTTTCCTCATATTCAACTTTCAATTTCATTATATTATCTGAAAGTAATTTATTAATATTTCTAATTTTAAGTTTATCTTTTAAATCTTTTCCATCATACATATCAAAATATTTATGTTCAGTTTCAAGTTCACCAAGTTGTTCTTTTAATTTCGCAATATCATTTTGAATATCAAAAATTTCTTTTATTCCTTTATTTAAAATCTTTAATTGCTTTTCTACTACTTCCTTTTCTTCTAATTTATGACTAAATTCCACATATTCACCTGTTTGTTTTTTTAAGAATTCTTCCTTATTTTCTTTCTTCCCCAATCTAGCACATAAATAATCTAAATTATATTTTTTCAATTTCTCATATACATTGTCAGTTGCAGCATTATTATTTGATACTACTGCAACTGTTTTCCCTCTTTTAATAATATTAGCAATAATATTTAATATTGTCTGCGTTTTCCCAGTTCCAGGAGGTCCTTCTATTATGCTTATTTGACTATCCATCGCATTCCTAACTGCATCAAATTGAGATTTATTTGCACCAAATGGAAAAATTAGTTCGTTTAATTTTCTATTATCTCTTTTTTCAATTTCATCTGTCGGATTCAAATATTTATATAAAGCTGTGTCTTTTTCATTAAAATTTATTTTCTCATATTCCTTAGTAAGAACTTTCATTCCTTCTTCAGTTTTAATGCTTACTATTTCTGAAATTTCTTTTAAGTACTTCAGTTTATTTGTAGATATTTGTAGTTGTTCATCATTAGGGACTATATTTATATCTCTTATTTGAATAATCTTTGAACTGTTATTTTCAAAAAAAATTTTATAACATCTATTAAATTTTAATATTTTTATAACTTTATAATCAAATTTTTCATTAAAATAAATTTGATTTGACTGCATATCTATTTCAACTGGATCTTTATAAAATTCAAAATCTTTTCTAGTGCAAGTACACATTTCTATACTATTTTTATATTTAATATGTATATTTTCTCTACTATTTTTATCTTGTTCATATTTCACTATCTCTTCTGTCTTATCTTCACCATTAATTAGAACTAAATACTTCTTACTATCCATTAATTACTCCTATTCATACATATACTTATTTACTAATCATTTGAACTTTTATATACCATATTTTTTGTATAACATATAAAGTTGAAAGTCAACCAATAATTGTAAATTTTTTCAAAATATATTGCTCTTCATATATTTTCTAAAAAATTTAAATAAAAAAGAGCACTAACCTCTCATTAGCACTCTTTTCATATTTACTTTAACCTACGCCATCAAATTAAGCAACTTCAAAATAGCCACACCAATTTTTTCTCCTCTACCTTCATAAGGCCACTCATTAATAGAATATCCAGGATTATCGTTAATCTCGATAATAGAATACTCATCCTTCTCCATGTCATCGATAATAATATCAACACCACAGATTTTTGCATCAAAAACCCTAGCAGCCTTCTCAGCAATTTTCTTAAACTTAGTAGGCATTATGTCAGTATAATCAACACTTTCACCACCAGTAGAACAGTTTGAATTAGTTCTTAAGAAAATTCTTCTATTAGCTGAAACAACTGAGTCATAAGTTAAATCTTGAAGTTTTAAAAATTCAACAACAGGCTGATCCATCTTAACAGGAGTACCTGTAAGAGCATGCCAAGGTTCTTTATTTTTAGCTTGAATTAATTGTTTAATAGTAGATTTTCCATCACCAACAACAGACGCAATACGTCTATGGCAAACACTTAAAACCTTACCATTAATAACTAAAAATCTATATTCCATACCCTTTTTATATTCTTCAATAAGAACATTATTATCAAACTTAAATGCATAATCAATAGCATTTAAAATTTGAGCTTTAGTAGCTTTCTTACTAAAAACTGTTATACCAGTACCATAGTTAGTATTTCTTGGTTTAACAACTAATTTTTTATTATAATACTCTGAAACAAGCTCTTCAATGTCTTGTCTATCCATATCACTATCTAAAAGTATAGCTTCAGGAACTGATAAACCAGCTTCCTTCATTTCTTGTTTAGAAATATACTTGTCATCAGTAATAATTGGAAAAATATAATTGTCCCTATCAGTTTTATTTCCTTCAATTACAAACTCAATATTACCATGACCTCTAAACTCCACTGTACTTTTATTTTCATTTAACACTTCAAAATCAATACCATTTGCAATCGCATCTTTAATAATTGCAACAGATTCTGCAACCAATTTTTTGTGCTTTTGCATACAATATCTTTGATTATAAGCATACTCATTATATTCTTCAGACAATTCTAAAATTGCCTCTTTTGAGTACTCTTCCTCTTTCGCCCCTCTAGAAACTTTTTCTTTAAGCTCATCAATAATTGCTTCAATTCCTTCTGAACACTTTAAGTTCAATTTTTTATCAGTTTCTAATAAAGCTTTTTGTAAATCTTTTATATTTTTGATTTCTTTGTCTCTCAAACACATGAAAATTGAAGAAACAAAAAACATTAAATCATTTTGACTTATCCCATATCCGTCAAATATATTTAATCTGATATTGCTTATAACAACATCTTTTTTAT
>CAQPBJ010000026.1 GCA_948852945.1 uncultured Clostridia bacterium
GTAGTAAGATTCCAGGAAGACGACCTGGTTGATAGGCTGGAGGTGTAAGTGTAGTAATACATGTAGCTGACCAGTACTAATAGATCGAGGGCTTAACCACAAAAATGGTTTACCCTGAGAAATAAATATTTATCTATGTATTTTTGAGTGTACTTAAAAGTGTATTGAAAAATACATAAAGTATACAAAATATTTCTGGTGATAATGACTTAAAGGGAAATACCTGTACCCATGCCGAACACAGAAGTCAAGCCTTTAAGTGCCGAAAATACTTACGAGTTACCTTGTTGGGAAGATAGGTTGTTGCCAGATTTTTATATTCCTCTTTAGCTCAGTTGGTAGAGCGCTCGGCTGTTAACCGATAGGTCGTTGGTTCGAGTCCAACAAGAGGAGCCATTATTATAAAGAGTTTAAATGTTGAATTATCAATGTTTAGACTCTTTTATTTTTGAAATTAATGCAATAGATATTTTAATTTATAATTTTTACAATAAATTTCGTATTTTCATTTTAAATTAAAAAGATATTTATGCACATATTAAAAAAGACTAATTTTTATGATATAATATAAAAACATTAATAGGAGAATAAAAATGAAAGAAAATAATACTTTAAAATTTATTGGAAATGGTTCATGTTTTAATACTACTTTTGGAAACAATTCAGCTTATTATATAGATGAAGAAAAACAATCACTATTATTAATTGACTGTGGCGAATCTGTTTTTGAAAGATTAATGAAACAAAAAATTCTAGAAAAAGTTAAAGACATTCATGTATTAATTACTCATATGCATACTGATCACGTAGGAAGTTTACCATCATTACTATTTTTTTGTGAATACGTAAAAGGAATAGTTCCAACAGTTATATATCCAGAGAAAAATAAAATGAGCCAATTTTTATCACTTGTAGGAAATGAGCCACAAGCATATAAAATAATTACCCCACAAGAATGTAAAGAATATCGAATACAGGAAATCAAACAAAAACATAGCGAATTTATTAATGCATATGGATATGTTTTAGGATTAGCTGGTAAAAGAATATACTATAGTGGTGATACAAAAACAATACAAGAGCCTATTATAGAAGCTTTTAGAACTGGTAAATTAGATGAATTTTATCAAGACGCTAGCAGATATGATACTCCTGCCCATATGAACATAGACACATTAAGCAAAATATTTTCTGAAGAAGAAAGAAAAAGAATAATTTGTATGCATTTTGATGATGATATAACAAAAAATAAAGCAGAGTGCTTAGGATTTAATATTGCAAGAATTAGTGAATTTAGAGATTTTGAACGATAGAAGATAAAGGAGCAATTATTATGAATTATGAAGATAAAAAAATAGTAGGAATTATAGCTTCAAACGTAGAACCATCAATAGCACTTAATGTTATAGGACATATGGCAATATCAATTGGAAAATATTCAGACGAAGACATTATGGGAAAAAAAGAAATAATAGATAAATCAGGAATATCACATTTAGGAATTAGTAAATTTCCTTTCATAATAACTAAAGTAAAGTCAGGAAAATTAAAAAATGCAATAGAACTTGCTAAAAATAATCCCAATATCTTAGTTGCAGATTATCCAAAAGATATGCTAGAAACAAGAACAGACGAAGAGTTAGTAGAATCAATTACATCAAAAGAAAACGAAAAATTAGAATACTTAGGTGCAGTATTATATGGCAATACAAAAGATGTAGATGAAATAACAGGTAAATTTCAACTTTGGAGAATAGATTAATAAATATTGGATATAAAAAGTTATGAGAAATTTAAGTAGTAAGTTAGAAAAAAGAAAAATTAACTATGAACAACTAGTAAAATATGGCTTTGAAAAAGAAAAGAATAAGTACATATATAAAACAAAAATACAAGATAATCAATTTGAAATAAATGTAGTAATTTCAGAAAAAGAAAAATATGCTAGATTAATAGATTTAGAAAATGAAACAGATTTTATTCTTGTTGATATTGAAGATTCAAACGGAAAATTTGTAGGAGAATTAAGATATCAATATGATCAAATTATAGAAGACGTTATTGCAAAATGCACTAGTGTAGAAATATTCAAAACAAATCAATCAAAAAAAATAATTAATTATATAAAAGAAAAGTATAATGATGAATTAGAATTTCTATAGGAAAAACTACCTAATTGTGCTATTTGGCGAAATAAACAAAACAATAAGTGGTATGGAGTAATACTGGAAATATCTGAAAGAAAATTAGGAATTCAATCAGATAAAATAGTAGAAGCCATAGACTTAAGATATCAAAAAGATAAAATAGAAAATATCATAGATAACAATAAAATTTTCCAAGGCTATCACATGAATAAAAATAGTTGGATAACAGTAAAATTAGATGAAACTCTAAAAACCTCAGAAATAATCAAATTAATAGATAATAGTTATAACTTATCAATAGGAAATAAATGTGGAAGCACAGGAAAAACATTAGCTCAGAAAGTATATGATTATTTAACTACAATACCTAAAGGAAAAGTAGTTACATATAAGCAAGTCGCAGAAAGTTTAGGTAACAAAGGATTAGCAAGAGCTGTAGGAAATATCCTACATAAAAATCCAGATGAACATAAATATCCTTGCTATAAAGTATTAAATAGCAAAGGCGAACTTGCAGAGGCATTTGTATTTGGAGGAAAAGAAATTCAAAAAGAAAAATTAGAAAAAGATGGCATTACTGTAATTGATAATAAAGTTGATTTAGAGACATATCAATGGAAAGAAAAATAAGTATAAAAGGAGAAAATATGAAAATAGAAATTAAAAGAGTAAAAATAACGGTGACAGTTCCACCTGAAAATGCTAAAGAAGTACGAGATGCTATATGTAATGCAGGTGCTGGAATAATAGGTAATTACACCTACTGTACAGTATCAAATGAGTGTATAGGAACATTTAAACCAACAGAAGAAGCTAATCCATATATCGGAGAAAAAAATAAAATAGAATTTGTAAAAGAAGAAAAGATAGAAACAATATGTGATATTAGTATTGCCAAAGAAGTAATAAAAAAATTAAGAGAAGCACATTCATATGAAGAGCCAGCAATAAATATTATTCCACTTATTGATGAAGAAGATTTATAAAAGGAGAGATATATAATGATAAAAAACATAGTATTTGATTTAGGAAGAGTATTAGTAAATTTTGAATCAAGAGAATATTTAAAAGAGTTTGGGTATGATGATAAAACAGTTGAAAAATTAAATGAAATAATATTTAAAAGCCAAGAATGGTTGAGTTGTGATAGCGGAACATATGAGAATAACACTGATATAGCAGAAATCTTAATTGAAAAATATCCAGATTATTCAGAAATGATAAAAAAAGTTTTAACAAAAGAATGGGTAAAAATGTTAACTTTAAAAGAAGACACAGCAGAGTATCTAAAAGAATTAAAAAGCAGAGGCTTTAAGATTTATATATTATCAAACTTATCAAAAGAATCATATGATTATAATAGTAAATATGAATTTTTTAAATATACTGATGGTGGAGTATATTCATATGAAGTTAAAAAAATAAAACCCAATCCAGAGATTTACACAGAATTATTAAAAAAATATAATTTAATTCCAGAAGAAACAATATTTATAGATGATGTTAAAGAAAATATAGATGCAGCAAATAAACTAAAAATAAATGGAGTAATTTTTGAAAACTTAGATCAAGTTAAAAAAGAAGTAGAAACATTAATAAAATAAAAAAAGGCAGATTTAAACATCTGCCTTTTATATTAATCTTTTTTCTGATTGTTAGCTTCTAATAATTTATCAATTAGTCCACAACATTCTTTACCTTCATAACAAACTAAATCAGTCATACAAGTTGCTCCAAGACCTTTTCCTAAAAGAGGGGCTACCTCTTTAACTTGAGTAGCTATTTCTTTAGCTATTGCTCTTATTTGCCATTGAGCCTTATTACAACAACGCAAGTGTAAAATCCATTGTAAAGTACGACCATTCATAGTAGTAATAACATTCAACATTTGACAACCTAAATAAAAATAAATTAAATCTTCTTCAGCAACGCCTAAAGCTTTAAATTCTTCAAATACTTTCATATTTTGTTCGTTTGCTTCAATAAACATTTTTTCTAAATCAGATTTTGCTTTTATAGTAGCAGGAATTACATAATTACTTAAATTCCACATAGGTAGAAAGTCAGGAACAAGAAGTGAATGCATTCTATGACGTGTTAAGTGAGTAAGTATTGATAAAGAAATTGGAATTTGGAAAGTAAAACTAACTTGTTCAAGTTCACGTCTTTCCTCTTTATGCAAAATAATATCCATACATTTTGATTTATATTCAGAATCTTTTTTTACAGCACTTTTTAAAAGATTTTCAGCCTCAACTTCTGAGCATTGGAAATGATACATAATAGAACTTTTTAAAATAACATCATCAGCATTTTCTGTATAACTAATCAAACGAGGTTTATCAGCTATTTTAATTTCAGGCTTATCAGTTACACTTTCCATATAGGCAAACTGATTATCAGAATAATCAGAGTGAGATTCTATACCATCTACCAAATAAGGTGCATAATCTTTAACTAAATCAAATAATTTTTCTCCAAATTCTTTTAATTCAGCTATTTTACTAACAGGACCATACATTAAATACACAATCATTTTTTCAAGCTCTCTAGCGTTTAATCCCATAAATATATTACTATGATAAGAGTAAGGTAAAATAAAACGAGCATCCTCAACATTAACATCACTATCAACAATATCACCATAAGTATTAAATAAATATTTCATATGAGAAATATATTTTTCTTTTAATTCATCATTTTTAGGATGAAGTGATAAATCTTTATTACGAAATTCAGGAATATAAAAACCAACAGTTCTAAAATCAACTTCTCTTCTAGACTTTATAGTAAAAGAAGTTAATCTGTTTCCAATAATAGTTTGTTCTATAATAGGAGTAACATCACATAGAGCAAACACTAAGTAATCATGCTCAATAATAGATTTGTGTCCCATACCTATAATTCTTTTAATTAATTTAAGATTTTTTTCATAATTATCACAAGTATCTAATGCTTCAAAAACATTTCCAGGGAATCTAGAAAGTTTACCAGCAGCAGCAACTTTTTGAATACGTGTTTCTAATTCATCTTTTTTACAACCACCAATTAGTTCTATTTTCATATTATTATCCTTTCTAAAAAATCGACATTTTTTATCAAAATTCTACTAACAAACTATATATCACAAATTAAAATATAATTCAATAATGAATAATGTGATAAAAAACGGATAAAATAGAATATGACACAGAAACATGAAGTAGAAAAAATATATAATTAAATTATAGAAAAAAATTTTAAAAAAGTATTGCATAAAAATTTTCTATAATATATAATTCAAAATATCGAAAGAAATATTCCTCTTTAGCTCAGTTGGTAGAGCGCTCGGCTGTTAACCGATAGGTCGTTGGTTCGAGTCCAACAAGAGGAGCCATAAGTAGAAAGAGTTTAAATGCTGAAAAATCAACGTTTAAGCTCTTTTTATTTTTAAATTAATGCAGTAATAAATGCAATACCAAAATAATAAACAAAAAGCTTTGATAAAAAATTAAAAGGCTGATATAATAAAAGCAAAAAAGAGAAAGAGGAATTTATGAAAATAGTTAAATTAAAAGATTCAGAAAGATTTAATAATAGCGATACATGTGAAGTAGTAGAATATCCATTAGGAGATCCAGATATAAACTGTGCCACAGCAGTAATTACAGGAAGATATCCAGAAAAAGGCTACTGTGTAAATGAAAAATGTAAAGAAATGATTTATGTAATAGAAGGAAGCGGTACTTTAAATAAGAAAGATGAAATCATAAATTTTGAAAAAGGAGATGTAATACTAATCGAAAAAGGCGAAATATATTTTTGGGATGCTAATTGTAGAATTGTTATGCCTTGCACTCCCGCATGGTATCCTGAGCAACATAAATTAATAGAAGAGTAGGAGAATAAAATGGATATAGTTGAAA
The DNA here is from genome assembly GCA_948852945.1 of uncultured Clostridia bacterium. Taxonomy (GTDB): domain Bacteria; phylum Bacillota; class Clostridia; order TANB77; family CAG-508; genus UMGS1994. The sequence goes on from CAQPBJ010000026.1 coordinate 6,053, forward strand.
AAGCAAGAGAGTTAATGTATGAACAAACACAAAAGAATAAAGCACCAGCATGGAGATTAACAGAATTAGCAATAGAAAAAGGAAAAGAGTTAGCTGAAAAATATAATGAAGATAGTAGGCTTATATTAACATCACTATATTTGGCACATACAGTATTTGACCGTATATGGGCAGGAGAAATACAAAAAGCTCATCCAATGTTAAGTGCAGAATTTTCTAAACCTTATTTAGAAAAATGGGGAGTATCTACAGAAGAGCAACAAATTATATTAAATTCCATACAAGCACATCATAATCATGTAGAAACAAAAACAAAAATTGCAGAGATTGTAAAAAATGCTGAATGTTTTAAATTTGTAACTGTAGAAGGAAGCTTAATATGGCTGCACGAACTAGGAATAAGACAAATTGATTATTTAGAAGCAAAAGATAAAGTAATTAAAAAGATGGAGCAAAAAAGAAGTTTATTAACATTAGAAGATTGTATAAAAGAAGCAGAAATAAATTGCAAAGAAATAATCAAATTGTTTAGTTAAATAAAAGATATATAGAAAGAAATTAAAAGGTTATAGAGAAATAATGAAGAAGGGCATATTAGAATATTTTGAAGAAATAATGAAAATTCCAAGAGAATCTGGAAAAGAAGAAAAAATTACTGAATACTTAGTTAAATTTGCTAAAGAAAATAATCTTGAATATAAAGTAGGTAAATATAATACTGTATATTTGAGAAAAAATAATAATTCAAACAAAACGATAATATTACAAGCTCACTCTGATATGGTTTGTGTATCTAATGAGAGTTATGATTTTGATGATAAAGGAATACCATTTTATATAGATGGAGATTACTATAAATCCCAAAATACATCATTAGGTGCAGATGATGGTATTGGAATTGCAATTATTCTTGCTGTTTTACAAGAAAGCGAAAATATGCCTAATATTGAAGTAATGATAACTACTCAAGAAGAAACAACTATGTTAGGAGCAAATAATTTTGATTATTCATTAGTAGAAGGCAAAACCTTAATTAGTTTAGATGGAATTAAAGAAGCAGACATAGAGTCATCAAGTGCAGGAATGTGTTCTATAACAATGAAAAAAGAAATTAATTATGAAGTATCAAATGAAAGTTGTTATAAACTATCAATTAGTGGTTTGATAGGAGGACATTCTGGAGATGATATAGAAAAAAATAGATGTAATGCAATAAAGCTAGCAGTAAGATTGCTAGAAAAAATAAATTGTAAAAGCATATCAGACATTAATTTTGGTAAACGAGATAATGTTATTCCAAGTGAAGGTTATGTTGTATTCTCATCAAAAGAAGATATAGAGAGTATAAACGAAAAAATAGGGAAGATTGAGTTTAATTTAAATACTGAAGAAAGTTCTTTAAAATTAAAGATAGAAAATTCTGAAGGTAAAACTGCTATAAAAGAAAGTAAAGAAATTATTGAATTTATCTCAAAAATAAAAAACGGAATGTTAGAAGTTTATAAAGATGATGAATTTCCTTTATTATCAGCTAATATTGGTAAAATATCGATAAAAGATAATCAAATAGAAATAAAATATAGTATTAGAAGTTCTGATTTACTAAAAGAGGAAGAATTATTAAGAGAAATTAGTATATTATCAAGTGAATATGGTTTTGAATTAACAATTGACGCAAATAAACCTTTCTTTCCATATAAAGATAAATCTATTATAAGAACTATTCTAGCAGAAACTTACAAAGAACTATATGGAAAAGAAACTACTATAAAGAAAGTTCATGCTTGTATGGAAGGTGGGATATTATCTAATAATATACAAGATTTAGATATATGCACAATTGCACCAACTATTGAAAATTGCCATTCGATAAATGAAAGAGTAAGTATATCATCAACAAAAAGAGTGTATGAATGGCTAAAACAAACTTTAGTTAAATACAATAAGTATGAGAATTAATAGAAATGCAAATTATGGAGGAATAAAATGATAAATTTAAAAGATATATTCCCATTAGGAATAGGAACATTTAGAATTGACTTAAATGAGAAAGAAACTAGTATGAACGCTTTAATTCAATCATTCAATTTAGGACAAAATTATATAGATACTAGTTATTTATATGAAAATGGTAATGTAATGGCATTTATCGGAGAATTTATTAAGAAAGTAGGGAGAGATAAAATTTTTATAACAACAAAAATAGAGCCAACTGTTGAAAAAATAACTGATATTGAGGAACAGCTAAATAAGTATTTAGAAATAATGGATATTGATTATGTAGATTGCTTAATGTTACATTCAGTTATTTTTACTAAATTACCATTAATTCAGACATACAAAGAAATGAATAAAATGGTGGAACTAGGAAAAGTAAGATGTTTGGGATTATCAAATGCAAATCTTGAGCAATTAAAAGAAATAAATGAACAATACCCAATCAGTATATATGAAGGCGTATATAATTTAGAATGCAAATTAAATGAAGACATTGGAATTATAGATTATTGTAAAGATAATAATATTATATTCTGTGCCTACCAACCATTAAGAAGAAATAGAACTGCTAATAGAAATTATCCATTGTTAGTTGAATTATCAAATAAATATAATAAAACACAAAATCAAATTATACTAAATTGGATTATTAGAAAAAAGAAATTAAATGTATTAATTAAAACTACTACTAATAATAGAATAAATGAAAATATAAATTCATTAAATTTTGAAATGGATATTAAAGATTATAATAAATTAGATTCATTCAGAGCAGAAGAGTTTGATAATATAGTAATTGATTGGGAAGGAAAAGGTGGAATTACTGTTGACCAATTAGCTAATCAATTTGAATAAAGAAAACGAAAAGGAGAATAAAATAAAGGAGAAGTTTAATGAAACAAGAATTAGTTAGAATGACATCAATGGATAATTTAGAGATGGTTGGAATGTTGTATGAACCAGAAGAAAGAAGCAAAAAAATCATAATACATGTACATGGATTATGTGGTAACTTCTATGAAAATAGATTTATAGATACATTAGCTAAAACATATACAAGCAAAGGATATAGTTTTTTAACATTCAACAATAGAGGAACAAACTATGTTTCAGAATTACTAAAAGGTGATGACTGTGAAATAATAGGTGGATGCTATGAACGTTTTAAAGATTGCTTATTAGACATTGAAGGTGTAATAAAATATGTAAAAGAAAAAGGCTATAATGAAATAATTTTAGAAGGTCATAGCTATGGATGTAATAAAGTAGCATATTATTATAGTCAAAAGAAAGATACCACAATTAAGAAAATTATATTACTAGCACCATGCGATATTATACAAGAATGCGTTAAATATTTAAGTAAAGAAGAATATGAAAAAGCAAAAAAAGAATCAACAAGGTTAGTAAACGAAGGTAAAGAGAAAGAACTAATTGATTTTTCTGTAAATGGAAACGGAGTAATTTCAGCAGGAACATATTACCATGATTTTCTACCAGATGGTGAAGATGATTTTATAAGATATAGAGATGGAAAAACTGGAGAAAGCAAAGTATTAAACGATATAGATATACCAGTTATTATAATATTCGGAGATGTTGATGAATGTGTATTAACACAAGATATAGAAACGGTAAAATCATATTTAAAAAACAATATAAAAGATTGTACAATTGAAATTATTGAAGGAGCAGACCATTCATACACAAATAAATACGAAGATTTAGGAAAAATGGTAGAAAAAAACATATAAGGAGAAAATAAAATGGGAAACAACATAGCTATAATAACTGGTGGAGCAAGTGGACTAGGAAAAGAACTTGTTAAGCAGTTTTGGGAAAAAGGATATTTTGTATGTAATATTGATAGAGATGCAGAAAAAATGAAATTACTAGGAAACGCATATAAAGAAAATTATCAAGGCTTTATAGGAGATATATCAGATAATATATTTGTAAAAGAAACCATACAAAAAATATCTAAATTAGGTGAAATTAAAATATTAATAAATAATGCAGGAGAACCATCATTTAAACTTCCTACAAAATATGAAAAAGAAGATATAGACAAATGTTTCAAAGGATTAGAAGGAATGATTTTATTTTCTACAGAAACATTAAAAATAAAACAAGAACAAGATTTAAAAATAATAAATATAATGTCATCAGCAGCATTAAGAGGGAATAAACAAGAAGCGGTATATTGTGCAACCAAATGGGGAGAAAAAGGTTATACAGAAAGCTTAAAAGTAGCATATAAAGGAACAAGCGTAAAAATAATCGGAGTATATCCAGGAGGAATAAATACAGAATTTTATAAAAACAGTAGAGATTATGTATCAGAAGAAAAACAAGCTACATTCATGAATCCAAAAGATGTTGCCCAAACAATTATAGAAAATGTTACAAGCGAAACTAACCTAACAGTTGCAGATATCATAATTGAAAGAAATTAAATTGGAGAAAATATAAAAGAAACATTCAGCAGATAAAACTGCTGTTTTTTATATTATAGGAAAGTTCTCCGAACTTCCTATAATATAAATACATTCCACAGAAAATTCTTTCAGAATTTTCGCGGACGAACAATTAAACGTGGGCTGAACGTTGCTTATTAAAGTTTAGCAAATTTTTATCAGCCCACTATTGTTCTAAGGTAACATAATTTGGAAAAATATAAATTATATGTTATAATAAAACATATGGTAATCATCAATGTTTCAAAATCTCTTATGCTAAAGGAGGATGAATAAAATGGGTTTTGAGATCTATCCAAATACCAGTACAACACATGCAATAAAGAAACGAAAGATTTTAGTTTGTGAAAGAGAAGTAAAAAATGTCCATTTTACCATAGTGGACGATACAGCAATGCGGATGACAGCAAATGAACTTGACAACATAGTACAGACAATCCATGACGAAATCAAAGAGCTGAAACATACGCTTCAGCTTAAAAGAAAAGTCAGTATGGACAGAACAGAAGTGCTGTGTGACGTAAGCGGGAGAAATGCATATGACTGGACAATCAAGGTCAGCGACCCATTACAGTTTGTCTGTTGACGAACGAACAAATCGGAATACTTGCCCCAAAAAGCAGGTGTTCCGATTTGTTTTATAAAAAGAAACTAATCTTATAGCATTTGACATTTAAAGTAAGTCAAATTATAATCAATTATATTATGAAAAGAGGAATAAAAAATGGAAGAATATATAGAAGACTTACTAAAAATATATAATAGTTCAATCGATAGTTATAATTCAAAAATTATGCAAACATTAAATGGAAAATATACAATAATAGATAAAGCAATGCTTGCATCATACTTATATATTAAAATATTAACTAAATTAAAAATTGAAGAAAAAATTTCTAAAGAAGTATTAAAAAATTATCTACTAAAACAAATAATTTATGGAGAAACAGGTAACTTATCCTTAGAAATTTCAGATAAATCAATAGAAAAAACATGTAAAGAAGTAATTGAAAAATTAATTATAGATAAATTTGAAAGTAAAAATAAAATAACTAAAAAACTAAAATATAACTACAATACTATAGAATCAAATCAATATACCGAATTAATAGAATTCTGCGAAAACATAGCAGAATATTATATATTAGAAAAAATACTTAAAACAGAAGCAAAAGAAATTTTACAAAAGAAAACTGCAAGAATGAAAATAACTAACAGCAAAATAGACAATGAAAAAGCATATATATTAGAAAGTATTTCAAAAAAAAATTTTAATAAAACCGAATATGCACCAATATTAGATATAGCCTTAAATTTGAAAGACGTATATAGATATTCAAGTTTTACAACTGTGATACCAGAAAATGTGCTATTTCATCAATATACAATTACAATAGCAGGAATAATTTTTGGCGAATATTTAAATCAAGAATTTAATGAAAATTTTAATATAGAATTACTTATGGAAAAAAGTTTGTTTCATGATTTAGGAGAATATAAAGGAAACGAAATAGTAGCACAAGTAAAATATTATAATGAAGATACAATAAAGATGTTTAAAGAGATTGAAGCTGTAGATGAAAAAGAATTAAAATCAAAAGTAGGAGAAGAAATATACACATTAATAATAACTGCCAAAGATGAAAAAGAAGGATATATACTAGATTTATTAGATAAAATAGTAGCAATAATGAAATTATGGATTGAAATAAGATATATGCATAACTATACTTACATAAAAGCGATAAGCTCAATATATCAAGAAAGATTCAAAAGATTTTTGAAATTAGATAAAATTGATGATATACAAAACAAAGAATTCCTAAGAGAGTTTTTAAGAGAAAGCTATATTTATATAAAAAGAAGTATGATATATCAAGACGAAGAGATTTTAAAACAATATTTTACAGAAAAGGATATAAAAGAATTTAAAGAAGAAATAAAAACTATAACAGAAAAACCAGAAACTTTTTTATCCTAGAATAAAAATTATAATAATCATAAATTTAATTATAATTTTGTAACATATCAAAGAAAACAATTAACAGAAACCTCAAAGAATGTATATAAAAAATAGAATTTGGAAAAAATATATACATCTTAGAGGTTTTTTTATGTATGAGATTATAGTAATTATTATTGGATTTATATTCTTAATAAAAGGTGCTGATTTTTTAATTAGTGGCGCAGAGGCTATTGCTAGAAAATTAAAAGTTTCAGACTTTATTATAGGACTGCTTTTAGTAGCAGTAGGAACATCTTTTCCAGAAATGATAGTAAGTATAGAAGCAGCTAGTAAGGGACACGACAGCCTACTAGTAGGAAACATATTAGGAAGTTGTATATACAATTTATTATTAATTTTAGGAATAATATTAATAATCAAACCAATTAAATTAGAACATAAGCCTAGTGGCAACCTTTTAATATTATTGATGTCTATGCTATTAGTAGCAATAATAGGAAATATAAATAATCAAATAAGCAGAATAGAAGGAATATTATTAATATTAGTATTTATTATATTTTTACTTTCGATATTTTCCGACTACAAAGATAATAACAAACGAGAAATTAAATATAGTACGGTCAAATCAATGTTTTTAGTGATATTAGGAATAGTATTATTAAAATATGGTGGCAATTTTGTAGTAGACAATAGTATAAAATTAGCAAGAAGATTTAATATATCAGAAACTATAATAGGAACTACAATAATAGCAATAGGAACATCACTACCAGAACTAGTAACATCAATAATAGCAATAAAAAAAGAATCAACAAGTATAGCAATTGGAAATATAATTGGATCAAATATATTCAACATATTATTAGTTTTAGGCACAACAAGTATTATGTACCCAATAGAGTTTTCAAACGACTATAATATATATCTAATCTTATTAATAACTGCGACTTTAATAATATATTTATACTATATGTTAAGTAATAAAAAAGAAGCGGGACACAAAGAGGGATTAATATTAATAGCAACTTTTATACTATATAACATACTATTAATAAAATAGTTTGCAAAACAGATAAATGTATGATAAAATAACGCAAATTTGTAACTTATTAACGTACCTTTTACCTTTAAGGGGGAAAGATCATGAAAAGCTATAATTTAGAAAACGTATGGATATGTGAATTATCATTCGTGTACAGGCGGGAAAAAGATAATATACTGAATCTGTACGAAAGCAACTCAAAGTGTGTGCTTATAATGAAAGATGAGTGGTGTTTAAGTAGCAATATAGTTAATATTAAAGGACACGACCATTTATCAGAACAAAGGGTATATTTCGATATTGAAGGAAACGAATACTATCACGGCACGCAAAAGGCGATTTTCAACGAATCAGATATTGGAAAGATATTTGTAAGCGAAAGAAAGCCAGTGCCCCAAAACATTCTAACCGACGAAGAAAAAGAAACCCAAAAAATCTCAGCAGACAGAATTGAGGAGCTAAACAGGAGGTTGCAGTTTCATGACTGCTAAAGGTAAAAAAGCCGAGGAGAAATCCTCGGCTTGATTACGTTATATAATTTATTTTTCAGATAAAAATTTTTCAACATATAATTTATTTGCAAATGATAAAACAACACTTTTTAATAATTTATGTTCAATAGAGATATTAGTAGAAATTTCATAATTGTCCCCATTAAAAACAGCCATAACAGCATTTTCTAATTCACAAGCAAACTGATCATATGCAGAAATTAATTTTGTAGTATTTCCAGCAAAAGATATTAAATTAGATATATCATTAATACTATAAACTTGTTTTAAAGTACAAATAACAAATAATAAAGCAATATGATCTTTTCTGTATTTTTTCTTTACAGGTGCATGTATAACTTGTTGTTTTACATAATTATTAATCATAGTCTTAGTAATAACAGGATTTTCACTCGAACCTATATAAGGATTTAAATATTTTTCTATGTAAGTTACAAGCTGATCTGAATATATATCTATATTAGGAAGCTCATTCCATCTAGGAATATGAAAATTTGTTATTTTTTTCTCTTTAAAATATTTTTTATTATCCGTTTTTCCCATAAACACTCACTTTCCTAGATAATATGATACCACATGGTCATGTTTTAGTCAACAAATTGACATGTTACTTAATATATGATAATCTAGTAACGAATACTAGATAGAAGGAGAATTGTATGATAGATAAAAGAATGGAGTTATACAATGCTAAAGAGTTTGGAAACATTAGAGAAATAATAAAAAATGCAGTAAAAGAATATCCAGATAATAATGCATTTATTTTAAAAGAAACAAATGGAAAAGATGTAGAATATAAAAATATAACATATAAACAAATGGATAAACAAATTGATTGTTTAGGAACATCACTAGTATCAAAAGGATTAAAAGGAAAAAGAATAGCAGTAATAGGTAAAAACTGTTATGAATGGGTAATATCATATTTAGCAGTATTAAATGGAACTGGAATAGTAGTTCCGCTAGATAAAGGTTTACCAGAAAATGAGATAGAAAGTTCATTAATAAGAAGTTCTGCAGAAGCAATAATTTTCGAAGACGACTATATGGATATGATAAAAAATATAAAATCAAAAAAACAAACTAAAGTAACAGAATTTATCTGCATGAATAAACAAAATGAATTTAAAGACATCTATACACTAATAGATGAAGGAGAAAAATTATTAAAGCAAGGAAATAAAGAATTTATAGATGCTGAAATAAAAAATGAAAAAATGTCAATATTATTATTTACATCAGGAACAACATCAGCAGCAAAAGCAGTAATGCTATCACATAAAAATATAGCTTCAAACATATATTCAATGACAAAATGTGAAGATATAAGAAGCACAGACACTAATATTGCGTTCTTGCCATTTCACCATACATTTGGATCAACGGGAATATTAATGTTTTTATCAAGAGGAGCAACAAATG
>CAQPBJ010000027.1 GCA_948852945.1 uncultured Clostridia bacterium
CTAAATTATTTGGAGAAATAGCTAGCAAATATGAAGGAAGACAAGGTGGATATACTCGTATGTTAAAATGCGAGAATAGAAAAGGAGATAACGCAGTAGAAGTTATCTTAGAATTAGTTTAATTAAAAAAGAAAAAGCGGGGCTTAAACAAAGCCCGTTTTTTTTTATTTTAAAATCGAATTATGACGAAAAAATAAAAATAACATACTATATAATAGGTGATGAAAAGTGAAAGATTTAACTAATTTATTTGTAATACTAATTGCTATTTATGGTTGGTATATATTTATAAAAGACGTATTAAATACATATATATACAAAAAAATAAAATTCGATAACAATATAAAAATGAAAATTATTATAAAAGATCAAGAAGAAAATATTGAAATGTTAATAAAGAAAATAAAAAGCGAATTTGATGAAGTAAAAGACTTAGAAATTATAGATGATAATTCACAAGATAAAACTTATGAAATATTAACTAAAATTCAAAAAAAGAATCATAATATAAATATAAGAAAAATAAATGAAATATTGTAAAAAAAAGATTTTTTTGATAGACTACATAGGAAAAGGAACAGATTATGAAATTAGAAGGTCAATTAGAAGAAATTATATATCAAAATGAAACAAATAGTTATACAATTGCAGAGCTATCAACAGAAGAGGAAGTATTTACCGTAGTAGGGTATCTACCATTTATAAATGAAGGTGACTATTTAAGTTTAGAAGGAAAGTTTGTAACACATCAAGATTATGGTAGACAATTTAAAATAGAGACATTCGAAAAAAAATTACCCGAGAGTAAAGAAGCCTTAGAAAAATACTTAGCAAGTGGAATAATAAAAGGAATAGGTCCAAGTACAGCAAAGAAAATAGTAGATACCTTTGGAGAAGAAACAATAGCTATATTCAAATTTGAACCAGAAAAGTTAGCACAAATAAAAGGAATATCATCACAAGGTGCAAAAGAAATGGCAGAAGAATTTAATTCTAAATGGGACTTATGGCAAATCGTAGGATTTCTAGAAAAATTTGGTATAAATGCAAGCAACAGTAAAAAAGTATATGAAGCTCTAGGAGAAGATGCAATTGAAGAAATAAAGAAAAATCCATATATACTAGTTGATATAACATATGGTGTAGATTTTTTTAAAATAGATAAAATGGCATTAGAGATAGGAATAGATATAAATAGCTATCAAAGAATTGGAGCTGGTATTAGATATGGATTAATACTAGCAAGTTATAATGGAAATACTTGCGTAGAAAAAGAAGCGTTGTATGAATTTGTAAAAAATAAATTATCAACTAAAGAAGAATACATAGATGAAGTAATAATTAACTTAAAAATGACAGGAAAAATTATAGAAGAAAAAATAGATGATAAAGAATGGATATTCTTAGAAGAGTTTAACAGAATAGAAAAAAATATTGCAACAAGATTATATATGATGCAGAAAACTCAAAATATAAAAAACATAAAATCATTTAATTCGGTTTTAGATAAAGAAGAAGCACTATTAGCTATTAACTTATCACCAAAGCAAAAAGAAGCCTTAAAACAGGTAAATAAATCGAATGTAAGTATAATAACTGGTGGACCAGGTACACGGAAAAACTACAATTATAAAAGCGCTTATTGACATATATAAAATAAACAAATACAAAGTAGTACTATGTGCTCCAACAGGAAGAGCTGCTAAAAGAATGTCAGAATCAACAGGAGAAGAAGCAAAAACAATACATAGACTTTTAGATATAGGAAAAATAGAAGATAATAAACTAGAAAATATAGATACAGATTTTGCACCAATAGATGCAGATGTAATTGTAATAGATGAAATGTCTATGGTAGATATCTTTCTTATGAATTATATAACAAAAGCCATATATATGGGAACAAAATTAGTATTAGTTGGTGATAGTAATCAGCTACCATCAGTAGGACCAGGTAGCGTTTTAAAAGATATAATTGAATCAGAAAAAATACCAGTAACAAATCTAGATAAAATTTTCAGACAAGCAGCACAAAGTAAAATTATACTAAATGCTCACCAAGTAAATAAAGGGGAAAGTTTTATTTCAAAAGAAGAATCAGAAAGTACAAATGATGACTTTTTCTTTATAAAACAAACATCTCAAGAAAAAATGCTAGAACAAGTAATATCACTTACAACAGGAAGACTACAAAAATTTGGAAATTATGATTTTTATCAAAATATGCAAATACTAACACCTACTAAAAAAGGATTATTAGGAACTAAAGAACTAAACAAAACTTTACAAGCTAATATAAATCCAGAAAATGAATCAAAAAAAGAAAAAAAATTTGGAGATACAACTTTTAGAGAAGGCGACAGAGTAATGCAAATTAAAAATAATTATGATATTTTTTGGGATAGACAGATAAATGGAACTTATGAAAACTCAACAGGTGTATTTAATGGAGAAATTGGAAGAATAGAAAAAATTGACTTATCAGAAAGACAAGTAAAAGTTGTTTTTGATGATGAAAAAAATGTATGGTATCAATTCTCAGAATTAGACCAATTAGAGCTTGCATATAGCATAACAATACATAAGTCACAAGGAAGTGAATTCGATGTTGTAATAATAGCAGCACCACAAGCAGCACCTATGTTACTTACAAGAAATTTGTTGTACACAGCAATAACTAGAGCAAAAAAATTATTAGTAATAGTGGGAAGTAAAAACATAATAGATTTTATGATACAAAATGTAGATAGTAAAAAAAGAAATACAGGATTAAAATCTAAAATAAATGATTTACTAAAAGAAATAAATTAGTTATAATAAAAATGTGGCATAAAATAGAAAATGAATGCTAAAAAAACTTATAGACTTAATATTTCCAACATCTTGTGCAATATGTGGAAAAATATATAAAAAAGCAATATGTCCGCAATGTTTCAAAATATTAAAACAAGAACTAATAATACAAACAATAAAAGAGAAAAATTTAAAATTATACTTTATTAGTTTTTATGAAGGAAAAATAAAACAGTTATTACTACAATTTAAATTTAAAGATAAACCATATTTAAATGAACTTTTTACAGAATTAATTATAAAAGATAATAAATTGAAAAAAATAATAGAAGAATATGACTTCATAGTTCCAGTTCCAATGCATAAATCAAACAAAAATTTAAGAGGATATAATCAAACAGAACTTATAACTAAAGATTTAGAAAACAAAACAAAAGTTAAAAATTTAAATTGTTTAGAAAAAATAAAACAAAATAAAAAACAAAGTTCACTATCAGAAAAAGAAAGAAAAACTAATATAATTAATGTATATAAATTAGTAGATAACAATATAAAAGATAAGGCAATATTATTATTCGACGATATATATACAACAGGAAGTACAGTAAAAGAATGTATAAAAGAATTACAAAAAGGAAAACCGAAGAAAGCTGATGTATTAGTAATTAGCAAAAGCAAGAAAGGATAAAAAATTGGAAGATTTAGTTGAAAGCATATTAGATTACGTAAGAGCTGATTATACAGACTATGCAGTAATGATAAATGGAGAATGGGGAAGCGGAAAAACATATTTTTGGAACCATCAAGTTAAAAACAAAATTGAATCATTACAGTTAAATGGGAAAAAATATACAACAATATATATGTCTTTATATGGAATATCAAACTTAGAAGAAATTAGCAAAAAGATATTTATAGAAACCACCCAACTAATGGATAAAAATTTAAAAAAATATATGGAATCCCATGGACAAACAACGATTCCAGAATATGCTAAAACAGGATTGGATATGGCAAACTTTTTCGGAGTTACCAAAAATGGAGAAAAAGTAGATTATGGAGACTTCTTTTCAACAGATGATAAAGTATTATGCTTTGATGATTTGGAAAGAGCAAATGTTGACGTTGTTGATATATTAGGTTATATAAACAATTTCGTTGAACATGATCATATAAAGACAATAATTATATGTAATGAAAAAGAGTTATCAACTAAATTTAAAAGTTCAAACTTAGAAATGAAAACATTTATAGCAACATATCTTCTAGATAAACAAAATGAACTAAATAAAACAGTTGATAAACCTATGGTAGAAAAAATTAGAGACAAAATAGAATATGTTTTTGATAATGCTAATGACTATGAAAGAATAAAAGAAAAATTAATAGGTGAAACATTTGAATATGCACCGAAATTCAATTATATAATAAATGGATTATTATATAGATTTGAAAATAATCCGGATTTAGTAAGATTTTTAAGAGAAAATACGCATTTAATAATTTCAACATTTAATAAAAGTGGAACGCGAAACTTAAGAATTTTAAAACATGCATTAAATGATTTTAAAAAAATTTTTGAAACAGTAAATAAAACATATCCAAATACAAAATTAAGAGTATTACAAACAATGTTAATATTTACTATTGCAGTATCATTTGAAATAAAAGCAGGAAAAGTAACAAAAAATAAATTTATAAACATTAATACAAATGAAGAATATAAAGCACTATTAGTATCATCAAGAGTATTAATGGATAATAGACAATTTTATATAAAAGAATTTGACAATAATTACTATTTCAATTTTAAATCAGAATACAGATTTTTTAAATTCATAGAAGTATATGTAAGAACAAGAATATTTGACATGAAAGAATTAAAAAGAAACATGGAAGCCATTATAAATACAATAGATACAGAAAAACTTCCAGGATATAAGCGTTTACTGACAGAAGAATACTGGAAAATATCAGATGAGCAATTTCCAAAAATAATAGAAGAAGTAATAAAAGAAGTAAAAGAAGGAAATTTACAATTAATCGATATAGTAAAATTATTTTCATATTTTAGCTATTTCATAAAAAGAGAATTGATATCAAAAGATATGAAAGAAACAAAAAATCTATTTTTAGAAGGAATGAATAAATCAGTAAAAACATCACAATACTGTGAGAATATTGAAGAAGAATTATCAAAAATTGGGATAAATGAAACAGGTCCAGAAATGGAAGAAGTTTTAAAACATTTTGAAGAGTTAAACAATCAGTTAGAAGAAAAAATGTACAGAGAAAAAGCAGAAGAAATATTTAGGTATATTCCAATACAAATGGAACAATTTTATGATAGATTTGAAAGTGAATGTATGGAATTTCCAATATTCAAATATTATGATGCATATAGAATGTTCCAAAGAATTACATGTGCAAGTAACGAAGATATAGTAAGAATAAAAGAAATATTAATAGACAGAGCAAAAAGAAATACTGATATATTAACATCAGAATATAAGTTTATGAAAAAATTGAAAACAGTTCTTGATGAATATTGTAAAGGAAAAGAATCAACAATAAAAAATGTTATGCTAAAAGAATTTTCTAGAGACTTAGAAAAAGTTATAGATTTATATAAACCACCAATTTTTTCTTCAAACAATAATTAACAATCCTGTATATTTTGTCTAAAAAAGCACAAAATAAAATTAGACAAAATATACAAGGAGGATTTTATGAAAGCTACAGGTGTTGTAAGAAGAATAGATGATTTAGGGAGAATAGTTATTCCAAAAGAAATAAGAAAAACTTTAAGAATAGGAGAAGGTTCTCCATTAGAAATATTTACAGAAAAGGATGGCGAAATCGTATTAAAGAAATATTCACCAATTGGAGAACTTTCAGAATTTGCAAGTAACTATGCTGATACATTATCAAAAACAACAGGACATATAGCGTGTATAACAGACAAAGACACAATTATAGCTGTGTCTGGAGGATTAAAAAAAGATTTACTGGAACAAGGAATTAGTAAAGAACTAGAAGAAGTAATAGAAAATAAAGAAATTTATACTAGTAAAGAAAATGACGAATTATCAATTCCAATAAGCAAGCATGAAAACAAAGAAAGAGTTTTTCATTCACAAGTAATATATCCTATAGTATCAGATGGAGATTCTGTAGGAAGTGTTGTGCTAATGTCAAAAGAACCTAATAAAAGAATGTCAGATACAGAACTAAAAATAGTTCAATCTGCAGCTGGAATATTAGGAAGCCAATTAGAAATATAAAAGAATGAGAAGCCATTTAACTAAAATCTTGATATTGAAAAGATAAAGATGTAACTTAAAATAAGAAACATCTTTATTTTTTATTAATAAAAGTAATTGACATCATAAAAAAATATATATAAAATAAATACAAATTAATTGAACAAAAGAGGAGAAATGAAATGAAAGATACAGTAGATTCAAAAAAAATTGTAGGCAAATTCGTAGGAAAATATATAGCTTTAGCTATAATAATTGGAGGAATTTCATTCGCACTAGAAAATGTAATTCCACAATTTGTTGATTGGGACTTTACAGCAACATTTATATTATATCAATCAGTACTATTTATAATAAGTACATTATTAGCAATAACATTAGCTGTAAACACATCAATTAAAAAAGAGAAAATATCAACTAAAGAAGAAGCAAAGAAAATTGCTAAACCAATCAAAACAATACTAATAATGGTAGCTCTAGGTGTTATGGTAGTAAACTTAGTATATTGCTATCAAATAGAACAATCAGGATATAAAGATGCAGAAGCAAAATACAATAAAATTGAAGGCGTAATAGAAGAATACAAAAATGAACAATTAGAAAATGAAAAAACTACAATACATACAATTTCAAATATATATGTAGCAACAAAAGAAATTGTTACTATATTAACATATGCATATGCAGTTATTTATGTTGAAAGAATGGTTGAATTATCAGTAACTAATAAAGAAGAAAAAGAAGAATAAATATTAAAAGCCTCTACTTAAGTAGAGGTTTTTTTATTTTATCAAAGACAAACAAAAGCTCATTCTATTGCAAAAAAATAAAAAATATAATATAATTTAAAATTGTTAAGGAGGCAGAAATGAAAGCTATTGAAATAAGAAATAAATATTTAAAATTTTTTGAAAAAAACAATCATAAAATTATACCAAGTGCATCATTAATTCCAGAAAATGATCCATCCGTATTATTCAATACAGCTGGTATGCAACCATTAGTACCATATCTTTTAGGAGAAAAACATCCAGAAGGATCACGTCTTACAGATTATCAAAAATGCGTAAGAACAAACGATATAGATGAAGTCGGAGATAATAGACATTTAACATATTTTGAAATGTTAGGAAATTGGTCACTAGGAGACTACTTTAAAGAAGAATCAATAGCGATGAGTTATAAATTTTTAACAGAAGAGTTAGGGATTCCAAACGAAAAATTATCAGTTACATGCTTTAAAGGAGATGAAGACTGTAGTAAAGATACAGTAGCATACGAGTGCTGGAGAAAAGCAGGAATACCTGATGAAAGAATATATTTCTTCGGAAAAAGTGAGAACTGGTGGATAGCAGGTGAAGAAGGACCTTGCGGACCAGACACAGAAATGTTTTATGATACAGGAAAAACAAAATGTTCACCAGAATGTAATCCATCATGTGATTGTGGTAAATATGTTGAAATTTGGAATAACGTATTTATGGAATTTTATAAAGATAAAAATGGATATACTAAACTTAAACAACAAAATGTTGATACAGGACTTGGATTAGAAAGAATGACAATGTTATTACAAGGAAAAGAAACACCATTTGAAATAGAAATATTTGCACCAGTAATGGAAGAATTAGAAAGACTACAAAAAGTAGACAACATACAAAGTAGAAGAATTGTAACAGAGCATCTTCGTTCAAGCATGATGATAATAAACGATGGTGGAAGACCAAGCAATGTAGACAGAGGATATATTCTAAGAAGACTATTAAGAAGAATGACAAGACATATGAATAAATTAGAAATAGATTTATCAGAATTAGGAAATATAATAGATATATCAATAAATAGCCTTAAAGAACTTTATCCAGAACTTGAGAAAAATAAAGAAATAATAAAACAAGTAATAATAGAAGAAAAAGATAAATTTATAAAAACATTAAAAAATGGCGAAAAAGAATTTGAAAAAGTAGCATCAAAAGTTAAAAATAATGGAAAAATAATAGATGCACAAAGTGTATTTAACCTTTATGAAACATATGGATTTCCACCAGAAATGACAGAAGAATTAGCAAAAGAAAATGGACTAAAAGTAGATATGGAAAATTATCAAAAATTATTTGAAGAACACCAAGCAAAATCAAGAATGGGAAGTGAAGCTAAATTCAAGGGAGGTCTTGCATCAACTGGAGAAATGGAAACAAAATATCATACAGCAACACACCTTTTAAATGCAGCACTAAAAGTAGTTTTAGGAGATCACGTTCATCAAAAAGGAAGTAATATAACAGAAGAAAGACTAAGATTTGACTTTTCACATCCAGCTAAAATGACAGATGAAGAAAAACAAAAAGTAGAAGATTTAGTAAATGAATATATAAAACAAGATATAAAAGTAGAAAAATTAGAAATGAAAAAAGATGAAGCACTAAAATTAGGTGCAGAAGCAATGTTTTTAGAAAAATATGGTGAAGAAGTTACAATATATAAAATTGGAGATGTATCACTAGAATTTTGTGGTGGACCACATGTGGAAAACACGGGAGTATTAGGAAAGTTTAAAATTAAAAAAGAAGAAGCATCATCAGCAGGTGTAAGAAGAATTAAAGCAATTTTAGAATAAGGAGATAAAATGAGCGACTGTATATTTTGCAAAATTGCAAATAAAGAAATAAATTCAGAAATTATATATGAAAATGAAAGTGTAATTGCTTTTAAGGATTTAAATCCAAGAGCAAAACTACATTTTCTAATAATTCCTAAAAAACATTTTGATACTATTTTAGATATAGACGATAATAAAACGATGGAAGAATTATTAAAAGCAGTAAAAGATATAGCAACAAAATATAATATATCTGAAAAAGGATTTAGATTAGTAAATAATTGCAAAGAAGATGGCGGACAAGAAGTCATGCATATGCACATCCATATGCTAGGAGGAGAAAAGCTAGGAACAGCTACACATCTAATGCAATAAAAGCACAATCTATGGAGGAAAAAATTAACATGGAATCAAAAAGAAAAAATTTCTTAACGATATTGTTAATAATAATAATAGTTATAATTGTTGGAGTTATAGGATATTTAGGTTTTGATTTAATAAACGGAAAGATAAAGGAAAATGAAGCAAAATCTATAACAGATGAATTTGATAAACAAATACCAACAATAACAGAAGAAGAATTAAATGAGTCTTTAGAGGAAGAGGCAAATAATTCCGGAGAAGAAAATGCATCAAATCCGAACGGCAATACAGAACAAGGCGGATCAGCTGGAAGTGCAGGAAATTCTGGAAGTTATAATAGAGGTTCTTACTATAATCGCTCATACTATACAAATGGAGTAAATATAGATGGATATTGGGTAGTTGGAACAATTAGAATACCGGCTACAGGAGTCAGATATCCAATATTTTCACAACCAACAAAATCAGCATTAGAAAGAGGAGTAGGAATGGTATATACATCTAATGGTATAAACCAAGTGGGAAATTCTGTACTTGCTGGACATAATTATAGAAATAGTCTATTCTTCTCAAGAAACAAATCTTTAGTTGTAGGAAATTTAATATTTATAAAAGATGTAACAGGTGTAGAAATGAAATACGCAGTTACAAATAAGTTTACAACAAATTCATCAGATACAAGCTTTTATCAAAGAGATACAACAGGCAAAGCAGAAATAAATCTTTCTACATGCACAGATAATGGACTAAAAACTGGAGAAAGACTAATAATAACAGCTAGACAAGAAGATTAGTTATAAAATGTTATATTATGTATTTGACAAAAGGTGCGTAAAACGTGTAAAATAAAAGTATAGAATCTTGTAATTCGAGGTGAGAATAATGGATGAAAGAAAAAGTAAAGCACTAACAATTACATTAGTTGCAATTATAGTTGTAATAGTAGGTGTATTATCATATTTAGGATATACCGCATTAAAAGAGAAAAAAGTAGAAGATACATATACACAGGCAGCAAATGAATTTGAGAAAAAAGTTTCAGGGGGATCTAAAAAAACTCAAAAAGGTAATTCAACATTGAACTCAGTAAATGTTAATTTAGATAGTTCTCAAAGACAACAGATGGAAGGATATAACATAATAGGAACTATAGAAATCCCAAAAGTTGATTTAAAGTGTGCTATTTTAGATGAAGTAACAAAAAAATCAATAGAAATAGCAGTAGCAGTAATGTATCCTACTAATATAACACTTTTAAATGAACCAGGTAATGTAGTAATATATGGACACAATTATAGAAATACATTGTTTTTCTCACGAAATGACGAATTAGAGATTGGTGACGAAATACGAATATTAGATGAAACAGGAAGAAGAAAAACATACGAAATATTCAATATATTTGAAACAACAATGACTGACACAAGTTTTTATAATAGAACATCAGAAATTACAGAAGGAAAAGCAGAAGTGACATTATCAACATGCACAGATGATGCAAGTGAAACAGACAGAAGATTAATAGTACAAGCAAGAGAAAAATAAATTTATAATATAAGGAATACCATAGTATGGAAGAAAAGAAAAATAAAATAATAATAATATGTCTAGTAGCAGTTATAATAATTATAGCTGCAATCTCAGCTATGGCATATACAGCAAGTAAAAGTAAAAATGAAAATAAAAAAATTGTTGCAAATGCAGAAACTCCAAAAATAATAAGTGGAAGTACTAAAAAAACAGGTAGTGCGAAGTCAGAATTAACATCAGTAGATATTTCTTCATCAAGTAAAAAAGCTGGAAAGATGGAAGATTATAATATAATTGGAGAAATAGAGATTCCTAAGATTAGTTTAAAATGTAATATATTAGATGAAGTAACAAAAAGATCAATAGAAATAGCAGTAGCAAGAATGTATACAACAGATGGACTAAACAAACCAGGAAATACAGTAATATATGGACATAACTATAGAAATACACTATTCTTTTCAAGAAATGATGAATTAGAAATAGGCGATAAAGTAATAATAACTGATTATGAGCAAAATCAAAAAATAGAATATGAAATATATAATATATTTGAAACAACTATGACAGATACAACATTTTATGGAAGAAATGCACAGATTACTGGAGGTGCAAGAGAAGTAACCCTATCAACATGTACAGATGATGCCAGTGAAACAGATAGAAGATTAATAGTATTAGCGAAAGAAAAATAAAAAAGAAAAAACTCTAAATTTTAATTTAGAGTTTTTTAGAATATTAGAATAAAAAATATAAAAAGTAGTTGACAAACAGATATAAAAATATTAAAATATAAGAGCGTTTGAGATGGTGGATTTAGCGCAGTTGGTTAGAGCGCCAGTTTGTGGCACTGGAGGCCGTGGGTTCAAATCCCACATTCCACCCCATTTATTTAACCAATAATCCACAAAACTAATATTAAATTAACTTAATATTGGGCTGTAGCTTTACTTGGTGTTAACGACAAAGGAGTTTACAGCAAGTAAATAGCGGAAACATTTACTAAATTAACTTAATATTGGGCTGTAGCTTTACTTGGTGTTAACGACAAAGGAGTTTACAGCAAGTAAATAGCGGAAACATTTACTAAATTAACTTAATATTGGGCTGTAGCCAAGCGGTAAGGCACCAGACTTTGACTCTGGCATGCGCTAGTTCGAATCTAGCCAGCCCAACCAAAAATATAAAAAATATAGCGAAGCTATATTTTTTATATTTTAGATTAGCTGACCAGTAAGAAGAAATAACGTACGAAGTATACGCGGCGCAGTGAGCGAAGCGAAGAAGAAATGACACAGAATTAAATAAAATAAAAATAAACTTGGAATTAAAGAAAACTACCTTAGTTCCAAGTTTTTTTAAATTAAAAAATAAAAGGAGGTAAAAAAATGAACGAAAAAGAAGAATTAGAATTAGAGAAAAAACACTTAAAAGAAACAGTAGAATTAGCAAAAGAAGCACTAAGAGAAGAAGAAATTATTGAAAAAAATATCACTAAAACTACTGATGACGATTTTTTATTACAAATACTAAGCAAAAGACACGAAACCAAAATGCGAAATTTGAAACGAGCGACAACAAATCCATATTTTGCAAGAATTGATTTTAAAGAAGAAAAAAAGAAAAAAGAAGAAATTTACATAGGAAAGACCAATCTATTTGATGAAAATTATAATGTAGCAGTTGCAGATTGGAGAGCTCCGATATCAAGCGTATACTATGATGGAGAAATTGGTACAACAGAATATATGTGTCCAAAAGGAAAAATAAAAGGAGAACTATCATTAAAAAGGCAATATCAAATAGAAGAAGGAACATTAAAAAGTTATAATAACATAACATTAACAGCCAATGATGAATTACTACAAGAATGTTTAAATGAAAAATCAGATAGCAAATTAAGAAACATTGTAGCAACAATTCAGAAAAAACAAAATCAAATAATAAGGGCTAATATGTTCAAACCATTAATAGTACAAGGAGTAGCTGGATCAGGAAAAACAACAGTAGCGATACATAGAATAGCATATTTAATATACACATATGAAAAGACATTTAATCCAGAAGAATTTTTAATAATAGCTCCAAATAAGTTTTTTCTGGGATATATAAAAGACAGTTTACCAGATTTAGGAGTAGATTATGTAAAACAAAACACACTAGAGCAATTAGCTATAGAGATTATAAAAGATAAGATAGAAGTAGAAGATTCAAGTGAGAATCTAGTAAAAATAGTAGAGAAAGTAAATAACTATGAAATATTAGAAAAAACTACAAAATTTAAAGGGAGTTTTGAATTTAAAAAGATTATAGACAATTACTTAGACATACTAGAAGAAAACATATTAGAAAAAAGAGATTTTTATATAAAAGATATAAAATTAATTAGTTATGAAAATATACAAAAAACACTAAGTCAAAACAGAGATAGATATCCATTACAAACACGAATTGAAAATTTAAGAAATTATTTAAAAAATAAAGTAGAAAATAACAACGAACTAATAATACAAAAAATTACAGAAAGAAGAAATCAAAGAATAAAAAACTTAAGCATAGATTTAACAAATGAGGAAAAGCAAAAAGAAAGAATAAAAATATTTGAAGATTATGAAAAATATATAAAAGAATTGAGCAACGGAAAAGCAAATAAAATTGCTAACGAATATATTAAAAATATAAAAATACCAACACCATTACAAAGTTTGAAAAAAATAATTCAAGATAGCAACCTAATGAAAGAAGTGGAGGTAGATATTGTAGATTACATGAGAAAATGGAAAAGTAAGCAAATTGCATATGAAGATATCGCTGCATTATTACATCTACAATATAAAATATTAGGAATAGAAAGCAAAATAAAGCTAAAGCATATAGTAATAGATGAGGCACAAGATTTTAGCAAATTTTTATTTTATAGTTTAAATGAAATACTAGATAATAACAAATCATTAACAATATTAGGAGATACAGCACAAGGAATATATGATTATAGAGGAAACAGCGACTGGAAGGAAATTAATAAAGAAATATTTAATAATGAAGGAAATATTGAATATTTGACTCAAAGTTATAGAACAACATTTGAGATTATGGAAGAAGCTAAAAAGATACTAGAGGATATACAAGATAAATATAATCTACAATTAGCAGAACCGATATTAAGACATGGCGAAAAAGTGGAATATATACAAACAAATGATAATAAAATAGATAATATAATAAGTATAGTAAATAAAGAATCGCAAAAAGGAAACAATAATATAGCTATAATAGGTAAAGATGAAAAAGAGGTTGAAGAAATATATAATGAACTTAAAGAAAAAATCGATATAAAAATAATATCAAGTAAATCTAAAGAATATGAAGGTGGAATAACTATAGTTCCTTCATATTATTCAAAAGGACTAGAATTTGATACAGTAATAATACTAGATAAAAATAAATATACAGAGGATATATTAGATAAGAAATTACTATATGTAGCATACACAAGAGCGATGCATAAACTTTATATATTATAAAAGAGAAAGCACTATAAATAGTAATAATTTAATATTGATTAAAAAATTTTTAAAAAAATTAAAAAAAGTAGTTGACATTGATAAAAAATGGTGCTAGAATACAGGACAGTTGACAA
>CAQPBJ010000028.1 GCA_948852945.1 uncultured Clostridia bacterium
AAGACGTCCAATACGTCCAAATCCATTAATGGCTACTTTTACTGACATATAAAAAATCCTCCTTTGATTTAATAATCAATTATATTTAGTTATTATAAACCATGCTTATTCTATATCAAAACATCGATAAATGCAATAGTTTAATAAAACAAAAATTAAAAATCATGCACTATTAAAATACATGATTTTATTTTTTAAATATTCTAGCTATTTTATTCAAAATTTTTCTCAAAAAACTTTCTTCTACTTTAACAAGTGCAATTTCTACATCTTCTTTCGGTTCATTTTTCTCTTCTTTCTTAGTAATTTCAAAAAGCTTATCTGGATTATATTTTAATCGCTTTTCTTCTTCAATAATATTAAAACATTTCTCATCATATTTTTTCCAATATTCATTTTGAGAATCTTCAATTAAAAATCTTCTATACATTTCTATAATTAAAGCTTTTGTCTCTATCATAAAGTCTTGTTCTAAAACTCCTACTGATTCATTATAAAAGAACTCATGATTGGTGTCCATATTTTCATGAATGTTCATGATAAAATCATTAGGTAATTTCTCAATCTCGTTTTTTGATAGTTTCTTAATTACTTCATATAATTCCTTATATGCTTTTCTATATAATATTTTTTTATTTGGCAGCAAAATAATCACCTACTTTTATAATACACAATAAGGCATTACGAAAACGTAATGCCTATAATAAACTAATTACTCAATTATTTTTTATCTCTTCCTATTTTTAATATATTCATAAAACCTTTGAAAGATAATTCTTGGAATAAAAAGTCATGTACTTCTGATAAAACTTTTTCTTCTTTAGCAGTTAACTCTATAGTAATTTCTTGAGTTAAGTCTACTTCTTGGAATAAAAAAGCTTTAAATCTTGTCCATAAACTTGGTTTAGCAGGTAAACCTGTTTTTACTTCTTCTATTTCATTTGAAACATATCCACCAGCTTGTTGTGTTCCAACAAAACCTCCAACATATCCTGAAGCTTGTTGTACGTCTTCTTGTTGCTCTCCTCCAACAAAGCCTCCAACATATCCACCCATTCCGATTGGTGGTTGCATAACTCCAGCTATTGAACCAGCATTTTCTTTAGGCCCACCTTCTTGTTGTCCTCCTATATTATTTGGTTGTTCTACATAATCTCCTGTAAATATGCTTCCAACTTCTTGTTTTCCATTTTCAAAATTTATATTACCCATGTTTTCCTCCTTAGTAAAACTAATCTACCTTACACATTTTTATACTATAACCAGTATAAATATTCAAGATAAATCACTTATCGTTTGTATTACATTTTTATTGCATTATCATTTCATAAGCTTTTTTACACACTTATCAAATTTTCTTTTTCACAGCCAGTAACTTTCACACAAACAATTCTATTCAAATTATCCTCATCAATTTTAGCCTTTACTAAAATATAATTTCCTGTATGTCCTTTTAAGAACTCACCTTCTTTTTCTTCAAACAAAACTTTCACTTCTTTATTCAAATATTTTTCTAAATATTCTTTTTCATTATAATCAGAAAGTTCTAATAATCTTTTGCTACGCTTTTCTTTTTCATCGCCTGAAACTTGATTCTTCATATTAGCAGCAACAGTTCCTTTTCTAGGAGAATATTTGAAAACATGCATTTTATAAAATTTTATTTTTCTTAAAAAATTATATGTAATTTCAAAATCTTCATCAGTTTCATTAGGAAATCCTACTATAATATCAGTTGTTAATATCACGTCTTCATACAAGTTTCTCAACCTTTTAACAACTTTCTCAAAATCTTCTGTAGTATATTTTCTATTCATTTCTTTTAAAGTTTTATCACAGCCACTTTGAAGAGATAAATGAAAATGATGACATATTTTTTCTAACTTAGCTACTCTACTACAAAATTCATCTGTTATCATAATTGGTTCTAAAGAACCTAATCGTATTCTTTCTATTCCATCTATTTCATTTATTTTTTCTAATAAATCTATTAATCTATAATCATTTTCAAAATCTTTTCCATAACTAGAAACCTGTATTCCTGTTATAACTACTTCTTTTATTCCGTTATCCGCTATTTTAGTAATTTCATCAATTACGTTTTCAGGTTTTCTACTACAAATTCTTCCACGTGCATATGGAATAATACAGTAACTACAAAAATTATTACAACCATCTTGAACTTTTATAACTGCCCTTGTTTTCTCAGTATAAGTTATTGACCCAAAATCATAAAAATAATTTTCAATTGCCTTATCATTTAACTCTCTACCTTCAAAATAACTTTCAATATATTTATCAATATTAGCTTTTTGATGATTACCTAAAACTAAATCCACTTCTTCTATTTTTTCAACTTCTTGTTTTGATACTTCTGCATAACATCCGAACAGCAATTACTAATGCATCACGATTTATTTCTTTAGCACGTCT
Source organism: uncultured Clostridia bacterium (assembly GCA_948852945.1). GTDB lineage: Bacteria > Bacillota > Clostridia > TANB77 > CAG-508 > UMGS1994. The sequence continues at coordinate 2,434 of CAQPBJ010000028.1, forward strand.
TAACATTTGCCTTGATTTTCTATCAGACATATTGGTAACACTACAAGTATTAATAATATATATATCAGCCTTTTCTTCTGGCTCAACTATTTCATAATTTTTCATTAATTTTTGTATCATGCCATTAGTCTCATATTGATTTACTTTACAACCTAATGTATAAAAAGCAACTTTTTTCATTTTATTTCTTCCTTATCATAAAACTTTATTCGCGATATTGGCCTGTTTTGTCTCCTCGTCCAGCTCGTCATACGGTACCATCATTGGATTGGTCAGCGGGCCATTTTCAGGGTTATCATTAACAACAGGTCCATATACATATCCCTGCTTCTTTTTCCCTTTCATCCAGCCCTCATGGCTTGCCCGTGCCTGCTGCTCTGCAATGAGCATCAAACTGGGTTCCAACTCTACTGCCATTTGCCTCCGCATAACCTTCTCTGCATATTTTCTTGCTGTTTCACTATTGAACTTCATCTTTTTTCCCCTTTCTGTTCACTTTAAAAAACGTCCATTATTTTTCTACATCTGTTTCTACAGATACTATTATTTTACCATATTTCACGATTTTTTCAAAAAATAGAATCTACTTAAGCTAAAAGTAGATTCTAAAACTTTATTTTCTATCGATAGTATCTAAATTGTCTAAAGCTTTTCCTGTTCCTAAAGCTACACATGAAACAGCATCTTCAGCAATCATAACATTTATTCCTGTTCTTTCTTGTAATAATTTGTCTAATCCATCAATTAAACATCCTCCACCTGTCATATAAATTCCTCTATCACTAATATCAGCAGCAAGTTCTGGTGGTGTTTTTTCTAAAACACTGTGCACTGCATCAACTATCATATTAACAGGTTCTTCTAATGCTTCCATCATTTCACTTGAATATATTGTAAGAGTTTTTGGAAGACCTGTAATCAAATCTCTTCCTCTAATATCCATTTCCACATCTTGCATTTTAGGATAAACACATCCCACATTTACTTTTAAATCTTCAGCTGTTCTTTCACCAATCATTACATTATATTTTCTTTTAATAAATCTAACAATAGCTTCATCAAATTTATCACCTGCTACCTTTATTGACGAACTAACAACTGATCCACCTAGTGAAATAACAGCTATATCAGTAGTTCCGCCACCTATATCAACTATCATATTTCCACATGGTTTTGAAATGTCTATCCCTGCTCCAATCGCAGCAGCAATTGGTTCTTCTATCAAATAAACTTTTCTTGCTCCAGCATTAGAAGCAGCATCTATAACAGCCTTTTTTTCTACTTCTGTAACTTGAGAAGGAATACAGATCATTATTCTTGGTGAAAATAAAAACTTACCACCAATTTTACTAATAAAATACTTAAGCATTTTTTCTGTAACTGTATAATCTGAAATAACTCCATCTTTAAGTGGCCTTGTTGCAACAATATTTCCTGGTGTTCTACCAAGCATTCTTCTTGCTTCATGTCCAACTGCTAAAACCTCATTTGTTGTATTATTTACAGCAACAACTGATGGTTCTCTAAGTACAATTCCTTTTCCTTTAATATATGCAATTACTGTAGCTGTACCTAAATCTATACCTATATCTTGTCCAAACATCAGAATCTTCCTTTCCTATTTGCATGTTGTTTACAAATTCATTACGATTATATTACACATGTTTTGAAATTTCAATATAATTTATTAGTATTATTTTTATCATTTTCTCTATGTCAGTCTAATCAGTTATTTCATTCTTTAAAATTATTTTATGTTTTTTTCTTTAAATTATTCTCATAATTATCCATTTTTTATATTTTCATTGTAATTCAAGGCTTTTTGTGAGATAATTTAATCTATAATTATAAACTTTAAGGAGACTAAAATTGCAAAATATTTATTTAGAAAAATTAGAATTTAATAAAATAACAAATATATTATCTGAATATTCAGTAACTACCTTTGGAAAATTAAAATGCAAACAATTATATCCAATGACTGATTCAAATAAAATCGAAAAAGCTCTTTCAGAAACTACTGAAGCAGTAAGCTTATTATATAGAAAAGGAACTCCTCCAATTGACGAACTTAATAATATTGAAACTCATATTCTAAACTTAAAAAACCAAAAATTTCTTTCTATAAAATCTTTATTAGAAATAACGACATTACTAACTGTTAGTAGAAAATTAAAAGATTATTATTTTGAAAAAGAATTAAATCAGTCAGATAGCTTAACACAATACTTTGACCACTTATATTTAAACACAGGTATAGAAGAAAAAATTTCTTCTAGTATTTTAGATGAGCAAACACTAAACAATCATGCTTCAAACGAACTTTATAGTATTAGAACATCTATTAAAAATACTCAAAAGGAAATTAAAGCTAAATTGCAATCACTACTTACCAGTAAATACTTACAAGACTCTATAATAACTATCAGACAAAATAGATTTGTTGTTCCAGTTAAATCAGAATATCAATCAAATGTAAAAGGATTTATACACGACACATCTACTAGTGGTTCAACCGTTTTTATCGAACCTCTAACAGTATTTGAATTAAACAACAAACTTTCTGATTTACAAATTAAAGAAAACATTGAAATAGAAAAAATATTGCAAAAACTATCTTCTCTTTTCTTTGAAATAACTAATGAACTAGAAAATAATTATAATTTAATTGCCCTATTAGATTTCACTTTTGCCAAAGCAAAATACTCTAAGGCAACTAATAGTAATTGTCCAAAAATAAATAATAATAAAATTATATACCTAAAAAATGCTATTCATCCCCTTTTAAACCCAGAAATAGCTGTGCCTATATCACTAGAATTAGGTAAAGATTTTTCTTGTTTATTAATAACAGGTCCTAATACAGGTGGAAAAACTGTAACTTTAAAAACCGTTGGTCTACTTGTATTAATGGCAAGTAGTGGTATGCATATCCCTGCATCAAGTGAAAGCTCTGTTTTCATTTTTGACAATGTATTCGCAGATATTGGAGATGAACAAAGTATTTTAGAATCTTTAAGTACATTTTCATCTCATATGAGTAATATTGTAAACATCATTAATAGCAGTACTCCAAACAGTTTAGTATTAGTAGATGAATTAGGTTCTGGAACAGATCCAATTGAAGGAGCAAGTTTAGCACAAAGCATTTTAGAATATTTAAAAGAAAAAAATATTTTAACAATGGCTACTACTCATTACCAAAATTTAAAAGAATATGCACTATTAACAGATGGTGTTGAAAATGCTAGTTGCGAATTTGATTTAAATACATTATCACCTACTTATAGATTACTATTAGGTGTACCCGGAAAAAGTAACGCCTTCGCTATTAGTAAAAAATTAGGTTTAAATTCTTCTATTTTAGAGAACGCAAAAAAACTTATTAATGAAGATACTGCAACAATAGAAGATTTATTAAAAGAAATTTATGATTCTAAAGCTCTAATAGAATCTGAAAAAGAAAAAATCCTACAAAACTCTGAAAAGGTATCTTTACTAAAAGAAAAATTAGAAAATGAACAAAAAGATATTTCAGAACACAAAAAAGAATATATCAAAAAAGCTAAACAAGATGCCAAAGAAATTTTATTACAAGCAAAGCAAGATGCTAATGAAATAATTAAAGAAATAGAACATTCTAAAAGTGATAATAAAAAACTAAACTCATTAAGAAATCAACTAAATGATAAACTTTCTGAAACTACTAATATTGAAAAGGAAATTTCAAATAATAATCCAATAGATGAAAGTGAAATAGTACCAAATACCATAGTATATATTCCCTCTTTATCAAAAAATGGAACTATATTAAGTTATCCAAATCAAGCTAAAAAAGTAAATGTGCAAATTGATAATATAAAAACTAACTTGCATATTTCGGAACTTTCAAAAGCTAAAAATATTGATAAACCTTCTAATAACATAAAAGTCAAAAAAGACTCTAACTTTACTCCTAAAAAAATCGACACAGAGTTAAATATAATTGGTATGAATATTGAAGAATCTATATTTTTAGTAGACAAATTTTTAGATAATAGTGTACTTTGCAAATTAGAAAGTGTTCGAATAGTTCATGGTAAAGGTACTGGTATATTAGGAAAAGGTATTCAAAATTATTTAAAATCTCATCCGCATGTAAAATCTTTTAGATATGGTTCTTTTGGTGAAGGTGAAATGGGTGTAACAGTAGTTGAATTAAAATAACCAACGTAAAAATTAATATTTAAATAAAAAAGAAAAGATTTAGTAAATTTTGCTCTTCGCAATCCCCAAATAAAAAACTTCGTTTTTATATGGTAGATTGCTCAATTTCGCGCTTCGAAAAACTTTGTTTTTCTTCGTTTGATCGCTAACGCAATTTTCAAATCTTTTCTTTTTTATTTAAATTACGATTTTTTACATTTTTCTAAAAACTCCAGCTACTTTTCCAAGTATTTTGCAATCTGGAACAATTATTGGATCCATTGTAGAATTTTCTGGTTGTAATCTTATAAAACCTTTTTCTTTATAAAAAGTCTTAACTGTTGCTTCATCTTCTATTAAAGCAACTACTATATCTCCATTGTTAGCTACATTTTGTTTTTTTACTAATATATAGTCACCATCTAATATACCAGCTTCAATCATACTTTCTCCTCTAACTGTAAGCATAAAACTTTCTGAATTACCAACAAAATCAATTGGTATAGGAAAAGTATCTGTAACATTTTCAACAGCTAATATAGGTGCTCCAGCAGTAATCTTACCTATTACAGGAACTTCGACCAATTCTTTTTCAGAATACATTGATTTGTTTTCTGGAACAAATGTCTCTTGGTCCTCCAAAGCTCCTCCTTTTAGTAGTTTTAAAGTTCTACCTTTTTGTTGCTCTTTTTTAATATATCCTTTTTCTTCTAGTTGATTTAAATATCCGTGTACTGTAGCTGTAGATTTTAAATCAACTGCTTTACCAATTTCTCTAACTGATGGTGGATATCCTTTTAATTTTATTTGTTTCTCTATAAATCTAAGTATAGCTTTTTCTCTTTTATTTAAGGCATTTGGATCTTTTTTCTTCACTTTCATCACTCCTAATATTATTTTCAAAACGATAATACCATATAAACTTTTGTTTGTCAAACAAAAATTTTCTTTTTTTATTTTTGTTACTTTTTTGTTATTTATTTGTCTCTTTTTTGACATTTTGTAACTAAAATATAATTTTATTGACATAATATTTTGTTGAAAAAATTAGAATTAAATAATATAATTATCACAAATTAATATATTTAGGAGAAAAAAATGGATTTTACAAAAGATATATACATTAATAAAGACACAATTTATGAGGATTCAGAAATTGTTTTATTATATAAGGGAATGCTTTTTTCAGATACTTTAACAAATAATGTCTACATATCTTATGGATATGGTGATAACTGGGAACAACAATCTGAAATTAAAATGAAACCTTCTACTTTTGGTTATTTAGCTACTATAAAAATTAGCTCTAATACAAATCTTCAATTTTGTTTTAGAGATGATAATGGCAATTGGGACAATAATAATTCAGCAAATTATGTATTACCAATTAAAGAAAATGAAGAAGTTCTTTCTTTTAAAACCCTAGCCGATACTACAAAAGAAGTAACTTTTGATTTATTCTATAATGAAGAAAAAGAACCAGAAACTGAAGACCTTTTAGAAGCATCAGTTGTATCTTCAGATTCTGTTGAATTTTATAAAACTGTTGACTTAGAAAATATCAGTAAACAAGCTATTCCTGATGACACTATCGTAACACAAATTAATTTAACTGCTGAAAATAATCCTGTCGTACAAAATGCTGTAATAAAATCTGAAGAACCAAAAGAATCTCCTATTGAAGCTTTTTCTAAAATAACAGAAAAAGCAAAAGCAGAATCAGTAAAAGCTTTTGATGATGATAAAGTAACTACTGGCTCATTATATGTAAATTCACTTGTAAAAGACATTTCTGATGAAATAGAAGAAAATAATGAAGAAAAATCACTTATTGAAGCTACTAATATTACTCCTATGGAAAGGGTTTCATCTTTCTTCGATGCCCTATTTAAAGGAGCTAAAACTGCATTTTCTAAATTAGTAAAACTTGTTAAAACAAGCTTAAGCTTTGATGAAGACAAAAATTAGATTCATAATTTTCAATCAATTTAAATAAATTAAACGTAAAAAAATAAAACCTCAATTACAATATTGAGGTTTTATTTTTAATAATCAAACCATTCAAATTCCCATTCTAAGAATTTAACAGTATCCCCTTCTTTAACTCCTTTTTCTCTTAAAGCATCATTAATTCCCAAATCATTTAAATTTCTTTCAAAATAAGCCATTGACTCATTATCACCTATATTAATTCTACCCATAAGTTTTTCAATTGCAGGTCCTGTAACAATAAATTCTCCATCAACAATTTCAATATCAAATGCTTTTTCATCTTCTTTAAGTGTATATACTTTTCTTTCTGATATCTCTACTAAATCTTCTTTTGGTAATGTTTTTAAAATATTTGAAACATGTACAAATAATTCTTTTAAACCTTCGCCTGTTACTGCAGAAATTTTAAAAATTTCCATTTTATTTTCTTTAGCCATCTTTTCTAATTTTTTGTAACCAGTATCATCTTGCATAATATCTGTTTTATTAGCCACAATTATTTGTTTTCTTTTACTTAATTTTTCACTATAATTTTTTAGTTCTTTATTTATAATCTGATAATCACTAATTGGATCCCTACCTTCACTACCAGAACAATCTATAACATGAAGCAATAATCTAGTTCTTTCAATATGTCTCAAAAATTGAATACCTAATCCTACTCCTTCACTTGCTCCCTCTATAACTCCTGGTATATCAGCCATTACAAAGCTATCACCATATTCAGTTTTGACAACACCTAAGTTAGGATAAATAGTAGTAAAATGATAATTTGCAATTTTAGGTGTAGCAGCAGTAACTCTAGAAAGAAGTGTTGATTTTCCAACATTAGGGAAACCTATCAACCCAACATCTGCTAATAATTTAAGTTCTAATATAAGCTCTTTTTCTAAGCCTTTTTCCCCATCTTGAGCAAATCTAGGAACTTGTCTTGTAGAAGTTGCAAAATGTGAATTTCCTTTTCCACCTCTTCCTCCTGGAAGAATAAGCTCTTTCTCTCCATCTTCAGATAAATCAGCTATAACTTCGCCAGTTTTAGCATCTCTAACAACAGTTCCTTTAGGCACTTTAATAATTAAGTCTTCACCACTTTTACCATATTTATGAGCACCACTACCATTATCTCCATTTTCAGCTTTAAACTTTTTATTATATCTAAAATCAATTAATGTATTACTATCTGGATCAACTACAAAATAAATGTCTCCACCTTTTCCGCCGTCACCTCCATCAGGTCCACCAGCAGCAACATATTTTTCACGACGAAATGATACTGCACCATTTCCACCATCACCTGATTTAATTACTATTTTTGTATAATCTACAAACATTTTTCTCTCCTCTAATATAAATCATTATCTCTACCGTCTTTGCCATCTTGTGGTCTAAATGCAGGATTCATAATTAATAATAACCTCATCTCACCTGCAAAAACAAATTCTGTATTTGGTGGTATTACTATTAAATCCTCTTTAGTAACCTCGAAAATTTCTCCATTAATAGAAAATTTGCCATTACCATCAATAACATAATAAATTTTCTTACTATAACTATTAGTATGGTATTTATCATGGCCTTTAAAACAATCTTCAACAGAAACACTAATTTCTTCTAATCCTAACGAATAGTTATATCCCTTTAATCCTTCTTGCTCAAATGATGCTTTATCTGGCAATTTATAAATATATTTATTGTTTTCCATCTTTACACCTTCTTAAAATTTACTGCCTTGAAAAAGAATCATCTATTTTTTTCAACTCATTGAAATAATCAAGACGCATAGCCTCTTTAACCTTTCTCATTGTAACTTCAGCCTTAGCCTTAGCCTTCAAAGTTCCCTCATACAAAATCTTATCAACCTCTTCTAGATGCTCTTCATAATAAGCTCTTTTTTCTCTCATAGGTCTTAAAAATTCTATAATATTATTAGCAAGTTGTTTTTTACAAGCAACACATCCTCTTTCACCAAGCTTACACTCTTCACAAACTTTACTACATTCTTCTTCATTGCTAAATAAATTATGATAATAAGCAACCATACATACATCAGGATTCCCTTTATCATCTTTTCTTATTCTATTAGGATCAGTAACGGCTCCCATAACTTTTTTAGTTATTTCCTCTTCTGAATCTGAAAGATAAATTGCATTACCTAAAGATTTACCCATTTTTTCATTTCCATCTAATCCTTTAATTCTTTTAGTTGAAGAAAGTACCGCTTCTGGCTCTCTTAAAACTTCTCCATAAATACTATTAAATTTTCTAACAATTTCTCTGCATTGCTCTATTAAAGGTAATTGGTCTTCACCTACTGGAACAATAGTTGCGTCAAATGCAGTTATATCTGCCGCTTGACTTACTGGATAACCTAAAAAACCATATGTAACACTTTCAGAAAACAATTCTCTTTTTTGAGCAATTTCAGTTTTTACTGTTGGATTTCTTTCAAGTCTAGCTACAGTTACTAAATTAGAATAAAAAACTGTAAGCTCTGCAACCTCAGAAATTTCAGATTGTAAATATATAGTAGCCTTATTAGGATCAATACCAACTGATAAATAATCCATAACAACTTCCCTTACATTATTTCTAACCTTTTCTGGATTATTAAAATTATCTGTTAAAGCTTGAACATCTGCTACTAAAATATAGCACTCATCTACTTCATGTTGCATTTTAACTCTATTTTTAAGTGAACCAAAGTAATGACCTATATGAAGTCTTCCTGTTGGTCTATCACCTGTTAACATTATTTTTTTACTCATTCTATTTTTCTCCTTTTATTTAATTTTACTATCAATTAATTTTTAAATTCTAAAAATCAAATAAAAAGTGCCATCGTTTTTCTTTAAATCTTAACATATCAATTTATTCCTTCGTTTAAAATCTCTTCTATTATACTGTATTTAAAGTAATTTTACAATATTTATCTCTTATTTTATGTAAATTAATCATATTTCATTTACTTTGTTTACATAATGTGATATATTATATTAGTACAATTGCTTTATACAATCTAAAAGGGGACTTTTATGGTAAAAGCAATTAGCACATGCAACTCGTAAACTCCGATTTCAAGGCTTATTAATTAGCACCAAAAGAATTTAAAAGGAGGTTTCTTCAATGAAAGAAATAGTGCCAAGAATGGAGCTGAAAGACCTACAAAAACGGATTGAAGATTTTTTAAAATCCTATGGTCTCAGCAAAGGATTCGTAGAGATTAAAGAAGATCATGAAAGCGACAGATTCACTATCTCTACTGAGTCTCACAATCTGAAGGGTCTTTACCCCACGCTCTACAACGATGTGTTTACCATCTACCTAATTGACGGAACAAAAACGCTGGATAGCGGAATTGACGTGGAATATACTGAGGCGATTGTTTTTAAAACCGCCGATTTTTCTCCATACCAGTACATTATATATCAATATCCGCAAATACAGACCACATATCTGGCAGATGATAGTAAACACAAAAAGGGAACCATCTCGTATCAGAATTGCTGCCCACATGGGTGCGGAAATTGCGAAATGGAACTCGATGAACCCGTAATATCCCCTGAATCAATTGGCTGGTCCAAGTTTTTGGAAGCATAGGTTACACCTATAAGCTATTTTCCAGTAAAACAATGCTCTCTTGAGCGACAAAAGGCTCTCCGAATAAAACCGGAGAGCCTTTTGGTTACAAACTAATTAAAATTTAATTTTTTCACTTATCCAAGCTTCAAGTTCGTCAATTTTAACTCTTACTTGTTCCATTGTATCTCTATCTCTAATTGTAACTGATTCATCTTCTAATGTATCAAAATCAACAGTTATTGCATAAGGTGTACCTATTTCATCTTCTCTTCTATATCTTTTACCAATACTTCCAGCCTCATCATAATCACACATAAAAGATTTAGAAAGTCTTTCATATACCTCTGTTGCCTTATCACTTAACTTTTTAGATAAAGGAAGTACAGCTACTTTATATGGTGCTAATGCTGGATGTAATTTTAATACTGTACGAATATCACCTTCTGCTACTTCTTCTTGTTCATAGCTATTACATAAAAATGCAAGAGCAACTCTATCAGCACCAAGTGATGGTTCTATACAATAAGGAATATATTTTTCACCTGTTTCTTGATCTAAATACATCATATCTTGTTTAGAAAATTCTTGAT
>CAQPBJ010000029.1 GCA_948852945.1 uncultured Clostridia bacterium
AAAGCGTATAATCCTGACACAATGAAAGATGGACCTGATTATGTAGAAGTAAAAGTTGCATTTAAAGTAATAAAAACAAATGTAACAGATGGAAACACAGTAATAATAAATACAGCGGAAATAACAAAAGAAACAGACAAAAATGGAGACGAAGTAGTTGATACAGATTCAACACCAGACAATAATAATCCAGATGAAGATGATATAGACAAAGAATATCTTCAATTAAAATATTTTGATTTATCATTATTAAAATATGTATCAAAAGTAATAGTAACTGAAGATGGAGTAACAAAAGAAACTGAAACAGGTTATGATGGAACCGAAAACCCAGAACCCGTAGTAAAAGTAGAATTAAACAAAAACAAACTAGCACAAACACAAGTGAAATATGTATATACAATAAAAGTAACAAATGAAGGGCAAATAGAAGGATATGCTAAAGAAATAACAGACAGAATACCAGCAGGATTATCTTTCCATGCAGAAGACAATAAAGCAACAGGATGGGGAATAAAAGAAACAGGAGTAATAACAACTGATCATTTAAAAGATACATTATTAAAACCAGGAGAAAGTGCAACAGTACAAGTTGTATTAAGATGGGAAAATTCAGAATCAAATCTTGGACAAAAAGTAAATGTAGCAGAAATAAGCTTAGACAAGAACGAATATGATATTCCAGATATTGATTCAACTCCAGGAAATAATAAAGACGGAGAAGATGATCAAGATGAAGCAATCGTAGTATTATCAATAAAAACAGGTTCTGCACCAGTATATATAGTTTTAATAACAATAGTAACAGCAATATTAGGTACGGGATTCTATCTAATCTACAAATATGTAGTAAAAAGATAATAAAAATAAAGATAAAAAAGTAAGAGACTATAAATTTTAATATAGTCTCTTATTTTTTGGCAAAAAACCTTTAAAAATAGATAAAAAAGTTGATTTTATACTTGAAAATGTAACGAAAATGTAATATAATTGAAATATGAGTGACACAAACTTCCGTAAGGATACACGGAATTTTAAATATATAAAAAGGATGTTTAAGGAGGAATATTGTGGAAAGAAAAGGAATATTAAACAAGATTTTAACGATAGTATGCTTAATCACAATAATGTTACCAAGCTTTTCAGAAGTAATAGCAGCTACAGGAGATTTAGCAAAACAAAGTAAAGAAACAGCTAAATTTGGAGTTAGCTTGCTAAATAAAAATGGATGGGGATATAAAGTAAGAGATAGACTAACATATAGAGTCTATGATGCAAATAATTCATCTAATAAATATGGCAGAGACGTATATTGTTTAGATTATACAAAAAGCTTTCCAGGAACAGAAGGAAATAATACTAATTTTGAATCAACAGGAGATTTAGACAGTTCTATAAAAAATAAAGACAAAATTAGATTAATTGCTGAAAATATGTATATGGCAAGCATGTCTGATGAAGAAAAAGATGAGATATTAGCTAAAATATTTGAAGAATTTATTAAAGAAAATTCTGGTGAAGATATGGCTAATCCAGTAACATTAGATTTCATTAAAAAGACATTAAATGAAGATGATATTTTCTTTGCACAACAATATGCTATTTGGAAATATACAAATAACCTAGATTGGGCAGGAGCTAGTATATGGATGACAGCTAAAGAAAATCCAGGGGACAATGATTGGTATCAAATATCAAACATAGGAGAAGCTAGATATGATTTTATGCAAGTTATATATGACTATTTAACAAGTGATAAATTAAAAAGTCAAACAAGTCTAACTAATCCAACACTAGAAAAGAAAGAAAAAACATCAGTAGAAACTGAAAGTGGATATATAGTTGGACCATTCCATGTAAAAACAGGAACAAATCCAAGCTATCAATTATCATTAACTGATCAATCAGGAGCAAAATTAACTAATTATACAATAGTTGATAAAGATGGAAATAAAATAGAAGCTAGTCTAGCAACAGCAATAGATAAAGATTTTTATATAAAATTACCTCTAAAAACACCAGCTACAAAAGTAGTATTAAATTTAACATATAACACAACTAAAACAACAACAAAATTATGGAAAAACCCAGCAAATGGTACACAACCATTAATGGAAGTTATAAAAGAAAGAATACCAGGAGCTGAAAACGACGAAGTAATTATAGAAAAACCAGAAAAAATATACGATTTAGCATTAAGAAAATATATAGTAAAAGTTGGAGACAGAGAAATAACAGATAGAACACCAAAAATCGTATACAATGAATCAAATAAAGAAATAACATATAAACATAAAAAAGATCCAGTAGTATTAAAAGCTGGTGACCATGTAGTATATGACATAACAGTATATAATGAAGGAAACCAAAAAGCTACAGCAACAAGAGTAAAAGATTATTTACCAGAAGGATTAGAATTCGTAAAAGACAGTGAAATAAATAAAAAATATGGTTGGATAGCATCACAAGATGGAACATATGCTGCAACAGCATATACAAGATCATATGAATTAGAAGCATTTAAAGATGGAAAATTATCAAGTGTAACAGTACAAATAGAATGTAAAGTAAAAGAAAATGTAAAATCAGGAGTATTAACAAACGTAGCAGAAATAGCAGAAGACAACATTGATGATATTGATTCAGAACCAAGTACAATAAATATACCACAAGCACAATTACCAGACTATAAAGGTAAAGAATCAAACAAAGATGAATTAGATGATAGCAATTATTTCTATAGAGGACAAGAAGATGACGACGACTTTGAAAAAGTAACAGTAGAACAATTAGACTTAGCATTAAGAAAATATATAACAACAGTAAATGGAACAGAACAAAATAGAAAACCAGTAGTAGATGTTTCAAAATTAAAAGATGGAACATCAACAACAGCTACATATACACATTCAAAAGAACCAGTAGCAGTAAAACAAGGTGATATAGTAATATATTCTATCAGAGTATATAACGAAGGTGCAGTAAATGCATATGCAAATGAAATTACAGACTATATACCAGAAGGATTAGGATTTTTAGTAAATCACAATATAAATTATAGTAATAATTGGAAAGTAGCAAATCAAGCTACACCACAAATAGTTAAATTAAATACAATACCAAATGCAGTTAAAAACTTATCAACATCTGACTTTAACAATGTAACATCATTAAATGATGTAGATGTTGTTAAAGGAAAAGTAAGTGTTAAAACAAATAAATTACAATATGGAAATAAAGAAAATCTAATAGAAGCATTTAATGATTCTAAATCAGAACCATCAAGCAAAGTTGTACAAGTAGCATGTGTTGTATTAGATGAAAAAGCAGTAGGAAATAGTTTAAGAAATATAGCGGCAATAACAGATGCAAGAGACGAAAACGGAGATAAAGCTACTGACAGAGACTCTCAACCAGAAGAAATAGATGTAAATACATACCCAGACAATAAAAACATACAAGATGATGATGATTATGAAAGATTAGTATTAAGCAGATATGACTTAGCATTAAAGAAATTCCTATCATCAGTAGGTGGAGAAGAAATAACACCATCAAGACTACAAAAAGTAAATACAGTACCATTACAAAACGGAGAAAATGATGCTGAATATACAATGGATAAATCAGTTGTAAAAGTACAAACAGGTAAAAATGTTGTATATACAATTAAAGTATTCAACGAAGGTGAAGTAGATACATATGTAAATGAAGTAAAAGATAATATTCCAGAAGGATTAGAATTTGTTAAAGATAGCGAAATAAATAAAACATATAGATGGGAAGAAAAAGATGGAAAAATCGTAACAGATTATCTATCAGAAAAAGTAAATCCAGACAAGAAATTAGCAGCGTTCAATAAAACAACTGGAGAAATTAGTTCTCAAGAAGTAAAAGTTGAATTTAAAGTAGTAAGTAAAGAAACTAAAATAATAACTAACATTGCAGAAATAACAAGTGATAATGGAGATGATATAGATTCAACTCCAGATAATAATAAACCAGAAGAAGATGATCAAGATTACGACAATATCATACCTGCAATATATGACTTAGCATTACAAAAATTCATAACAAAACTAGGAGATAAAGATATAACATCTAGAATACCACAAGTATCAACAGATGATAATGGAAAAATAATATACGTACATTCTAAAGATCCACTAACAGTAGTAAATAAAAGTGTAGTAGTATATACAATAAGAGTATATAATGAAGGTACAGTAGAAGCATTTGTAGAAGAAGTAAAAGATGATATACCAGAAGGACTAGTATATTTACCAGAACATGAAATAAATAAAAAATATGGTTGGAGATTATGTGATGCAGAAGGAAAAGATGTACAAAAAGTTGAAGATGCAACACATGTAAGAACAGATTATTTATCAAAAGCAAAATCAGAAGAAAGAAAAGAAAATAATCAACTAAAACCATATGACAAAGCATTAGGAATAAGCGACAAAAATCCAGATTATAGAGATGTTCAAGTAGCATTCCAAATAGATCAATCAAAAATGAGCTCATTATCAAAACAAATTAAAAACATCGCAGAAATAACAGAAGATGACGGAGATGATATAGATTCAACTCCAGATAATGATGATCCAGATGAAGATGATATTGATGATGAAGTAGTTGAATTAAAATATTTTGACTTATCATTACTAAAATTCGTAACTAAAGTAATAGTAAATGAAGACGGTGTAGTAAAAGAAACTAATACAGGTCATACAGGATTAGAAAATCCAGAGCCAGCAGTAAAAGTTGAATTAAACAAAAACAAATTAAACAAAACTACAGTAACATTTGTATACACAATTAAAGTAACAAATGAAGGGGAAATAGAAGGATACGCTAAAGAAATAAAAGATAGAATACCAGCAGGATTAGAATTCTATTCAGAAGATAATCCAGGATGGAAAATATCAGAAAACGGAATAGTAACTACAGATCTTTTAGCAAATACTCTTTTAAAACCAGGAGAAAGTGCTACAGTAGAGATAAAATTAAGATGGAAAAGAGATCAAAATAATCTAGGATTAAAAGTAAACACAGCAGAAATTAGTAAAGATGAAAATGAATATGGAACACCTGATATTGACTCAACACCAGATAACAACGTTGACGGTGAAGATGATCAAGATACAGCACCAGTTATTTTATCAATCATCACAGGTTCTGCACCAACATATATAATATTAACAATAACAGTTATGACAATATTAGCAACAGGATTCTATTCAATTAAAAAATATGTATTATAAGAACAAAATAAATAAAAAGGGCTAAATAGAAATATTTAGCTCTTTTTTGTTTGCAAGGAGGTATCAAAATATTAACTATAATCAAAAGTATTACACTAATAGGATTAAATGGATATAAGGTAGATGTTCAAGTAGATGTAAGTAATAATATGCCCAAATGGGAAATAATAGGCTTGCCAGACAACAGCATAAGAGAATCAAAAGAAAGAGTAAAAGCAGCGATAAAAAATAGTGGATATGAACTGCGAAGTAAAAAGATATTAGTAAATTTAGCACCAGCAGAAATAAAAAAAGAAGGCTCAGCCTTTGATTTAGCTATAGCCATAGGAATATTAAATAACATAGGATATATACAAAATGACCAAATCGATGAATATGCAATATTAGGAGAATTATCATTAAATGGAAAAGTAAATGAAATAAGCGGAATATTACCAATGTGTATAGAATTAAAAAGACTAGGAATAAACAAAGT
Source organism: uncultured Clostridia bacterium (assembly GCA_948852945.1). GTDB lineage: Bacteria > Bacillota > Clostridia > TANB77 > CAG-508 > UMGS1994. Next base: position 5,743 of record CAQPBJ010000029.1, read on the forward strand.
AATATTACCAAAAGGAAATATAAAAGAAGCAACAATACTAAAAGAACTACAAACTTATGGAGTTGAAAACCTAAAAGAAGCTGTAGAATTTTTAAATGGACAAATAAAAATAGAAAATAACATTGAAATAGAAAAACAGAAAAAAGAAATAAGCCAAATAGATTTTAGTGAAGTAAAAGGTCAAGAAAATGTAAAAAGAGCACTAGAAATTGCAGCAGCTGGAGGACATAACTGCTTAATGATAGGAAGCCCAGGATCAGGAAAAACAATGTTAGCCCAAAGAATATCAAGTATATTGCCAGATATGAATTTTGAAGAAAGCCTAGAAGTAACAAAAATACATAGCATTGCAGGAATGACAAAAAATAGCCAAATAATTAATAAAAGACCATTTAGAAGCCCACATCATACAGCAAGCAAAGTAGCACTAGTCGGTGGAGGAAAAGAAGCAAAGCCAGGAGAGATTAGTTTAGCACATAGAGGAATATTATTTTTAGATGAATTACCAGAATTTAATAAAAATACATTAGAAGTATTAAGAGTACCATTAGAAGATAGAAAAGTACTAATATCAAGAGCAAACAAAAATTATGAGTATCCAGCTAATTTTATGCTAATAGCAAGTATGAATCCATGTCCATGTGGATATTATGGTTCAAGTGAAAAAGAATGTACATGTTCTTCAAATGAAATTAATAAATATCTTAGAAAAATAAGTGGACCATTGCTAGACAGAATAGATATTCAAGTAGAAGTATCAAGTATTGATTATAATAAAATAACTAATACATCTAAAGAAGAAACATCAGAAGAAATAAAATTAAGAGTAGATAAAGCTAGAAAAGTTCAAGAAGAAAGATATAAAAAATATAACATATATTCAAATTCAGAATTAACACCAAGCCTAATAGAAAAATATTGTTATTTAGATGAGAAAAGTAAAGATATGCTAGAAAAAGCATTTGAAAAATTACATTTAAGTTCAAGAGCATATTCGAGAATATTAAAAGTAGCAAGAACAATTTCAGATCTAAATGGAAATGAAAATATAACAATAAATGAAATTGCAGAGGCAATTCAGTATAGAAGTTTAGACAAAAAATATTTCTAAAAAAGAGGAGAAAATCAATAAAAACGATAAAAATTTCAGAGAAAATATTTCCCGAAAAATTAAAGATATTAGAGCCAAAAATACAAGAAATTTATGTAGAAGGAAACTATAAAATATTAAATGATTTTGGAATAGCAGTAATAGGATCTAGAAATTCATCAAGAGATGGAGAGAAAATAACAAGAGAAATAGTAGAAGAATTATCAAAGTATAATATTAATATAATAAGTGGATTAGCATTAGGAATAGACACGCAAGCTCATAAAAGCTGTTTAAAGTCACAAGGAAAAACTATAGCTGTTATTCGGAAGCGGATTTAACAACATATATCCAAAAGAAAATGAACGATTATTTAAAGAAATTATAGAAAATGGAGGTGCTATTATTAGTGAGTATCCACCAGATCAAGAAGTATCATCTAAAAATTTCCCAAAACGAAACAGAATAGTAAGTGCTATTTCAGATGGAATACTAGTAATAGAAGGAAAATATGGAAGCGGAACATCTATAACATCAAGAATAGGAATAAAACATAACAAGCCATTATTTTGCGTACCACACAGTGTATATAATCCATATGGAACCATACCAAATGAGCTAATAAAAAACGGAGCTAAATTAGTAACAAACAGTAACGATATTATAGAATTTTATAAAAAGCAAAATATAGAATTAAAAAAGCCAGAAAAAAACAAACAATACAGTAATGAGATATTAAAGCTAATATCTGAAGAAACTTTAACTAAAGAAGAAATAGCAAATAAGTTAAACAAAAATATAGCACAGATAAATCAAGAATTAACAATACTAGAATTAGAAGGTTATATAAAAGAAAATATTCAGAAAGGATATGAAATTATTGAATAACAAAGCATTAGGGACTTTAGGAGAAAGAATAGCTAAAATTTATTTACAAATGAATGGATACCAAATAATAAAATGTAACTTTAGATGTAGATTTGGAGAAATAGATATTATAGCTCAAAAAAATAATTATATACATTTCGTTGAAGTCAAAACAAGAACTAAAAATATAGTAGAAGCACGAGAATCAATAGGAAGAGAAAAAGAAAAACACATATGGAAAACGGCAGAATATTTTTTATACATAAATAGACTAGAAGAAATAGGTGTGGAATTTGATGCAATAGAAGTATATATAGAAAAAGAGCAATGGATAATCAACTATATTACACAAAACATAGAAAAATAAAATATCATAAAAATGTAATAATAAGCAAATTGTAGTAAAATAGGTAGATGCGAGGAAAAAGTTAAAAACTACCAATTGACAAAATAAATAGTAGAGATAAAATAAAATTAGATAATTAGAAACATTAACAAAATCTATCAGGAGAAAATAGAGATGAAGTCCAAAAAAATTAGAGTAATAGTAGCAATAATATGTATTATAATTTTAATTTTATCAGTATGTTCAAATGTAGTGGCTAGAATTACATCAACAGCAGCTGGAAGTACTCAAAACTTCGGCATTGTACACTTACATACAAGCAGTTATTTAAATGGAAGTGGAAACAAAACATTTGGATACAAAGTAGATGATAGAAATGTATATAGAATATACGCTGGAAGCAATAACAGTGATGGATATATAAATACAGTATTATGTTTAGATAAATATGGAAAATTCCCAGCAGAAGATTCAAGTACAGATAGATATACAAGTTTAGGACAAGCAACTCAAAATGTATTAACAACAATCAAAACTACTAAAAATGGAAGTAAAACAAATTTAACAGCAAGTGATGCACAAAAAATAATTTGGTTAATGAATAATGCTATATTACCAGAAGATAGTAGTCAATTAAAAGATGTAAAACTTTCTAAAATTTTATCAGAAGTAATAGCTAGTACAAGCACTACACAGAATCCATTAACAGTAGATTATGTAAAAAGTATATTAACAGACGATGATTTAGTATTTGCGCTGCAAGCAACAATATGGTCAATTACAAACCCAGGACAAACTCCAGTATATCAAGGAACAGCAAATGGAACTACATACAATGCACTTGTAGGAAACGATGTAATTAATAACAGAGGAAAACAAGGAACATACATAAATTTAATAATTAACTATTACAAAAATAATTATGATGGTAGAAATGGAAACATAGTTTTATCAAGCAAAGATGGATATGTTAATCCAAAATTAACAAAACCGAGCCAAAAACTAGAATTTACAAACGGAACAGTAACTAGTGGATATCAACAAGGAACAATAGATAATGACTATATATTTGTAGGTCCATTTAAGATAGAAAGTTCAGTAGCTTCTAGGCCAACAATAGATTATAGTGTAGAAATATCATTTACAGATTTAGCAGGAAGAAAATATTCAGGAGAAAAAGTTCAATATTATTTAAAATCAGGAAAAACGACAGCTTCAGCTAAACTAGCACAAACCAAAGCAGGACTAGAAGGAAAAGAATTTTATATAGCACTAAAAAAAGGTACATTAATAAGAAAAGTAGATATAAAACTAAATACAGCATCAATTACATCTGATTCAACACCTACAGCATGGTCAGTAATTGGAAATGAAAATATGCAACCACTAATATCAACAGAAAGAACAGAAACAACACCTTCTCCAATAACTGACAATTTCGAATTTAATGTAAAATTTGAGAGAGAACATGATGTGGCATTAAGAAAATTTATAACAGCAGTACGTAGAAAAGATTTTTTAGATAATTATACTAATATATTAACAACTACAAGAGTACCAAATCAGCTTAAGGCACCAGCAAATTCTTTTAATCAATATGAATACAAACATAGGAAAGTTCCAGTAGAAGTAGAGGTAGGAGATATTGTTGAATATAAAATAAGAGTCTATAATGAAGGAAAATATAATGCCCAAATAACTAATGTAATAGACTATATTCCAAGTGGAATAGAATTTTTACCAAATGGATGGAAAGATGGAAAACATACAGTAAACTACAGTAGTAACAAGTGTACAATAACTCAATCTAGCAATAAAATTATAATGACACCTTTGCAAAACCAAGAATGTATCCAAAATAAAACATTACATGGAACTTCAACAAGAACAGAAGAAAAATTAGAATTTGTAGAATTAACATTACAGTTTAAAGTAACAGAAGCAGCAAGAGGAAGAATTGTTACTAATATAGCAGAAGTAGCAGGATTTACAGGACAAAATGATACTGACGGTGATGGTAATGGAGATGGAGACTTCATTCCACAAAAAGACTGTGATTCAGAAGTATTTAATGTAGAATTACCAGATGGTCCATGGGATGATTACATTGGGAATAAAGACAATAAAGAAGATCTTACAGATTCAGACTATTATTACAAAGGGCAAGAAGATGATGATGATTTCGAAAAAATAATTATTCCAGCACCAGAAGGAAAATATAATTTACAATTAATAAAAATTGATAATAATACAGGCACAAGAATAAAAGACACAGAATTTAAAATAACATTTCCAGATGGAACTATACAATATGGAAAAACAGATTTAAATGGTATATTAACATTAGATGAAGTAAAGATAGATTCATTAGAAAATGATACTATAATAGTTGAAGAAACCAAAGAAACACCAGGATACAATAAGTTATCAAGTAAAATAACCCTAACAGTAAATAAAACACAAACAAAAGAAAATAATAAAACAGTATACAAAGTAACTAGTATTACAGCAAGGGATGACACAGGTAAAAGCTTTACAACAAGAGTAAATGGAACTACTGCGGAAATTACAATACCAAATGATAGCATAGAAGGAAAGTATAATATTAATCTAGCAAAAGTAGATTCAGTAAATGCAGAAACAAAATTAAAAGACGCAGAATTCAAAATAACACTACCAGACGGAAGTGTTCAAATCAAAAGAACAGACGATAATGGAATATTATCAATAAATGATATAAAAATAAAAAATTTAGAAAAAGATACTATAACAATAGAAGAAACAAAAGCACCAAATGGATATGATAGACTAATAGAAAAAATAATACTTGAAGTTACTAAAAAAGAAAAATCAGAAGGTTCAAAAAAAATATACCAAATAGACAACATACAAATAACAAGTGGAAATGACCAAAATTTAGTAGCAACTAATAAAGAAGAAAACACAATAAATGTACTAGTACCAAATAAAAAAGCAGAAGGAACATATAAAATAAATTTACTAAAAGTAGACTCAGTAAATAAAGAAATCAAACTAAAAGATGCCATATTTAAAATAACATTACCAGACGGCACAATTACTCAAAAAACAACTGATGAAAACGGAAACATACTATTAGATGGCATAAAAATAACAGAAACAGGAATAGACCATATAACAATAGAAGAAACAAAAGCACCAAATGGATATGATAAATTAATAGAAAAACTAACAGTACAAATTAATAAAGAAGAAAAAATAGAAAACTCAAAAACTATTTATCATATAGGAGATGTACAAATAACAGAAGGTAACAATGAAAATATAACAACAATAAATAAAGAAGAAAATACAATAAATATAGTAATTCCAAATAAAAAGGCAGAAAGTACCTACAAAATAAATTTATCAAAAGTAGATTCTGAAAATAGCACAATAAAATTAAAAGATGCCATATTTAAAATAACATTACCAGATGGAACTACTCAAGAAAAAACAACAGATGAAAATGGAAATTTAGAAATAAGCGGAATAAAAATAACAGAAGCAGGAACAGAGCAAATAATAGTAGAAGAAATAAAAGCACCATCAGAGTACAACAAATTAACAGAAAAAATAACATTAGAAATAACAAAAACAGAAAAAAATGAAGAAAGTAAAACTACATATGAAGTTAGCCAAGTAAAAGTACTAAATGAAGATGCTACTAAAAATATAACAGTAAATACTAGTGAAAATACAATAAATATAGTAATACCAAATAAAAAAGCAGAAGGAAAATATAATATCCACTTAGTAAAAGTAGATTCATTAAATAAAGAAATAAAATTAAAAGATTCTGAATTTAAAATAACATTACCAGATGGAACTACTCAAGAAAAAATAACAAATGAAAATGGTGATATAGTTTTAGACGAAATAATAATAAAAGAAAAAGGAATAGATAGTATAACAATAGAAGAAACAAAAGCACCAACAGGATATACTAAACTAATAGGAAAATTAACTATAGAAATAACAAAAGAAGAAAAAGAAGAAGATAATAAAAAGATATATTATGCAAGTCATGCAAGAATAATAAATGACAGTGATGAAGCATCAATAACTGCAAGCTTAAAAGACAATACAATAGAAATAATAATACCAAATAGTAAAGATAAAGAAATAGAAATATATGATTTAGCATTAAAAAAATTTGTATCATCAGTATTTGATGGAACTAATACACCAAAAACAATTCCAAACACTCAAAAGAGAAATCTACAAATAACAGATGTAACTAAACTAAAAGAAAGAAAAACAGGAACGCAAATAGCAGATGCTACATATTCTTTTGGTTTAGATAAAGAAATGACACCAGTAAAAGTAGAAAAAGGTGATTATGTTACATACACAATAAGGGTATATAATGAGGGATTAATAGATGGAAAAGTTGGGGGAATTGTGGATAATATCCCAGAAGAATTAACCTTCTTACCAGATAGCATAATAAATAAAAAATACGGTTGGGAAAAAAATGAGAATGAAGTAAGAACAAAATATTTACAAAATACATTACTAAAAGCATTTGATGCAGACCCAGATAAAGAAAATGAATCAAATTATGATCAAGCTTCAGGAACAGGAATAGATAA
>CAQPBJ010000030.1 GCA_948852945.1 uncultured Clostridia bacterium
ATAGAAAAGGAGATTTAAGAAGAGCTAGAGCAGCAGCTGTAAATATTGTTCCAAATTCAACTGGAGCAGCTAAAGCTATAGGATTAGTTATACCAGAATTAAATGGAAAATTAATCGGATCTGCACAAAGAGTTCCAGTACCTACAGGATCTACAACAATATTAATTGCAACTGTAAAAGGAAAAGATATAACTGTTGAAGGTATAAATGCAGCTATGAAAGCAGCTTCAAATGCTTCTTATGGATATACAGAAGAACCACTAGTTTCTTCTGATGTAATCGGAATCACATATGGATCATTATTTGATGCAACTCAAACAATGGTAGCAGAAGTAGAAGAAGGATTATATCAAGTTCAAGTTGTTAGCTGGTATGATAATGAAAATTCTTATACTAGTCAAATGGTAAGAACAATTAAATATTTTGCAGAATTAAACTAAAACAAAAAATAATAGAATAATAATAGAATAATAATAGGGGTTACTATTAAGTGACCCCTATATATAAATTAGAAAGGATTGTACAAAATTATGAATAAAAAGACAGTTCGTGACATTGATGTAAAAAATAAAAAAGTATTAGTAAGATGTGACTTCAATGTTCCATATGATGAAAATAGAGTTATTACAGATAATAGAAGAATTGTAGCTGCATTACCTACAATTAAATATTTATTAGAAAATAATGCAAGTGTTATTTTATGTTCTCATTTAGGAAGACCAAAAGGAGAAGTTAAACCAGAATTTTCTCTTAACATCGTTGCTGATGAATTATCTAGATTATTAGGACAAGAAGTTAAATTAGCAGGAGATGTTGTTGGAGAATCTGCTCAAAAATTAGCATCAGAAATGAAAAATGGTGAAGTAATATTACTTGAAAATGTTAGATATGAACCAGGAGAAGAAAAAAATGATCCTGAATTATCTAAGAAATTTGCGAGTTTAGCAGAGTTATATGTAAATGATGCTTTCGGAACAGCTCACAGAGCTCATAGTTCAACAACAGGTGTTGCTGATTTTCTACCAGCAGTATCAGGATTCTTAATTGAAAAAGAATTAAAATTCTTAGGTGAAAGCTTAGAAAATCCAGAAAGACCATTTATGGCTATTTTAGGTGGTAGAAAAGTTTCTGATAAAATAGGTGTTATAGAATCTTTACTTGAAAAAGTTGATGTTTTAATGATTGGTGGAGCTATGGCATATACATTCTTTAAATCAATGGGATATACTGTAGGTAATTCAATTTGTGAAGATGATAAAGTAGATTTAGCTAGAAGTTTAATGGAAAAAGCTAAAGAAAAAGGTGTTAAGTTTATGTTACCAGTTGATACAAAAGTTGGTAAAGAATTTAAACCTGATACAGAAAGTAAAGTAGTAAAATATACAGAAATTCCTGATGGTTGGGAAGGTTTTGACATTGGAACAGAAACAATTGCATTATATTCAGAAGAATTGAAAAAAGCTAAAACTGTTATTTGGAATGGACCAGTTGGATTATTTGAATTTGATCAATTTGCAGTTGGAACAAACTCAATAGCTAGAGCATTAGCTGATGTTGATGCAGTTAAAATAATTGGTGGTGGAGATTCAGCAGCAGCTGTTGAAAAAGCAGGATTAGCAGAAAAATTCACACATATTTCTACTGGTGGTGGAGCTTCTTTAGAATTCTTAGAAGGAAAAAAATTACCAGGAATAGAAGCACTACAAGATAAATAAAAAAGAGAGAGTTAGATTAGATATGAAAAAAGTAGTTATCATATTAATAGTTGCAATATTAATTATAGGAATTATTGTTGGAACATTATTTTTTAGGGGAAGTAAGAAGAATAATGTAGAGTCTACTAATCAAACAAACTCAGAAGAATATTATGGAAATAGAGGGAATATATCTCAAGTAGAGAAAGTTAAATTTTTATCACAAAATGATGAATATTTAGTTGGAATGATGGGATTACCTGTTGTAAAAGAAGTTACAGCTTTTACAAATGATGATATGATTAGATTTGCTTTAAATGTTGCAGTAGAAAGATATTCAGAAATGTTTCAAGAAAAAACTGTTAGTGGAACAAAAGGACTTTTGATTGATGTATCTGTTGTTAATAAAATAACTAATGAGTTTTTTGGAATACAAGAAGTAGATTTTGATAAGCAACAAAATGAGTATTATTCACGATCATTAAAAGGATTTTTATTTGATGAAGAGATTCAAAAAACACTTTATTATTATCCGATTTCCATGGAAAAAAATGAAGAATCAGGTAATACTGAAATTACAGCAGACGCAATTTTTATTACAGATGATCAAGATAAAAATGTAATTGAAAGTGCTAAATATGAAGGTAAATATAAGAAAGATAGTGTAGACAATACAATTAAGTTTATTTTTAATAATGAAGGAAAACTTATATCATATCAATATCAATAGATAGGAGGAAAATGGTATGAGAAAAAAAGTAATTGCAGGAAATTGGAAGATGAATATGCTTCCAAATGAAACAATAGAATATATTGAGAACTTTTCAAAATTAGTTAAAGATACTAAAAATGAAGTTATATTATGTGTTCCATATACAGATTTATTTTATGCATTAATGAGTGCGCAAGATACAAATGTTAAAATAGGAGCACAAAATATGCATTTTGAAGAAAAAGGTGCATATACTGGTGAAGTTTCAGCTCAAATGCTAAAAGCAATTGGAGTTGAATATGTAATTATAGGTCACTCAGAAAGAAGACAATATTTTAATGAAACAGATGAAACTGTAAATAAAAAAGTAAAAGCAGCTTTTGAAAATGAATTAAAGCCAATAGTTTGTGTTGGTGAAACTTTAGAACAAAGAGAAGCTGGTGAAACTGAAAAAATAATTACTACTCAAACTAAGTTAGCATTAGAAGGATTAACAAATGAGCAAGTAAAAAATGTTATTATAGCATATGAGCCTATTTGGGCTATAGGAACAGGAAAAACTGCTACTTCAGAAGATGCAAATAATTCAATTAAAGCAATAAGAAATGAAATTAAAAATATTTATGGTGAAGATGTTTCTGAAAATGTTATTATTCAATATGGAGGAAGTGTAAAATCATCAAATGCTAAAGAATTATTTGAAACTTCTGATATTGATGGTGGATTGGTTGGGGGAGCTAGTCTTAAGTCTGACGAATTCGCAAAAATAGTTAACGTTTAAAAATATTCAGCATTTGACGTCGTTAAAGACTATTTAAAACGCGGTTACATATACACATATGCGCCCTTGCCTTTTAAATAGTCTTTGCCTAGTCATATACTAAATCTTTTTAAACTTATTAAAAAAGTATATAAGAGATATTTAGTAAAAAATGATTAAGTCTTTTATAAAAATAAAAGCAAAAGGGGATAATAAAATGGATAAAAAAACTACAATGCTTATGATATTGGATGGTTTTGGAATTAATGAAAAAGAAGAAGGAAATGCAATTAAAGCTGCTAATATTCCTAATATTGAAAGAATTTTAAAACAATATCCTAATACAATTATACATACAAGTGGTTTAGATGTTGGACTTCCTGATGGTCAAATGGGAAATTCAGAAGTTGGTCATACAAATATAGGTGCAGGAAGAATTATATATCAAGAGTTAACTAGAATTACAAAATCAATAGAAGATGGTGATTTCTTTAGTATATCAGAATTCATAACAGCTATTGAAAATTGTAAAAAGAATAATACTAAATTACATATAATGGGACTTTTATCTGATGGTGGTGTTCATAGTCATCAACGTCATTTATATGGTTTATTAGAACTTGCTAAAAGAAAAGATTTTGAAAATGTATATGTTCATTGTTTCTTAGATGGAAGAGATACTCCACCAGCTTCTGCTGAAGGATATATTACAGAATTAGAAAACAAAATGAAAGAAAAAGGTGTTGGTAAAATTGCTACTATTATGGGTAGATTTTATGCAATGGATAGAGATAAGAGATGGGAAAGAATTCAAAAAGCTTATGATGCTATGGTAAAGGGAGAAGGAGAAAAATTTTCTTCAGCTTCTGTAGCTATTGAAAATTCTTATCAAAAAGAAATATTTGATGAATTTGTTGTTCCTACAGTAATATGTAGTAATGATAAACCAGTTGCTACAATAGATGATAAGGATTCTGTAATATTCTTTAACTTTAGACCTGATAGAGCTAGAGAAATTACTCATGCAATTACAGATGATGTATTTGATGGTTTCGAAAGAGGAAAACAAGTTAAAACAAACTTTGTAACATTTACTAATTATGACGAAACTATAAAAAATGTTTCTATAGCATTTAAGAAAGCTGAAATAAAAAATACTTTTGGAGAAATTATTAGTAGAAAAGGAATGACACAACTTCGTATAGCTGAGACTGAAAAATATGCGCATGTTACATTTTTCTTTAATGGTGGAGAAGAAAAACAATATGAAGGAGAAGACAGAATATTAATTCCTTCACCTAAAGTTGAAACATATGATATGAAACCAGAAATGAGTGCTTTTGAAGTTACTGATAAAGTGGTTGAAGCAATTCTTTCTAAAAAATATGATAGTATAATTTTAAATTTTGCAAATCCAGACATGGTAGGACATACTGGAAATGTAGAAGCAGTTGTTAAAGCTTTAGAAGCTTTAGATAGTTGTGTAGAAAGAGTAGTTGAAGCAATAGAAAGAGCAAATGGAAATCTTTTAATTATTGCAGATCACGGAAATTGTGAACAAATGGTAGATTATAAGACAGGAGAACCACATACAGCACATACAACAAATCCTGTTCCATGTGTTTTAGTTGGAAAAGATGTTAAATTGAAAGAGGGAAGACTTGCAGATATAGCACCAACAATGCTTGATTTAATGGGCTTAGAAAAACCTGAAGATATGACTGGAGAAAGCCTAATAGAAGCTTAATTTTTAGGGGGGAAGATGGCTACTTCTAATCGAGAAATTGTAATTTTTGACGAAATACAAAAAAAGTTATTTTATATGATTCCTGAGAAATGGGAAGCAATATATTTATATGCTTCAATAGTTGAAGAAGATTTAAAAAGACCTGTTGGAGAAATGTATTTTTATTATGTTCCGAAAGGTATTTTAAAACGAAAACCAGTAAATGTTTATGAAATACCAGGAATGTTTAATATTGATGAAGAAGGATATAATGATCTTATTCAAAAGTTATATACCAATATAAAAGAATTGAGAGAGGTTCATAAAGAGCTAAGAGAACAATTATGGACAAATTTAACTATATCTATAAGAGATTCGAAATTTAAAATAGAATATGCTTATGATGATTTAGGCATTAATGCTGAATTTTCTCCGTATGAAAGACATATTATATGGAGATATAAGCATTTAAACGAAAACTTAGAATTGCTTACTAAAGAAGAACAAAGCATTATAGATAGATACCTTAACAGTGAGCTAATTCAATTCGAAAGGGAAAATAACGAAAGCTATTTAGAAGGAATATATAAAAATCCTGTACATAATATTATTGATTATGAAAAGACGTTGACTGTAGAAGCAGCAATAGCATCAAGGCAAGAGGAAGAAGTAGAAGAAAAAACTAAAAAAGAAAAGAAAGCAAAGAAGAAAAATAATGAAATAAAGCAATTACCTAGTGGTAATATAGATGATGGAGAAAATCAAATATTATTTGATAGAGTAGAAAAAATGAAAAGTATGTCGCATCAAACAGATGATGATTTTGATGATGACATGATTTTAAGTTCAGAATTTATGACAAGAAAAGATTAAAAAAGGGGGCAACCCCTTATATTGGGGTATCGCCAAGCTTTACTTAATGTTAACGACGAAGGAGTGCTACATTAAGTTACATAGCGGACGGTTGATACCTGCCTTATATTGGGGTATCGCCAAGCGGTAAGGCATCGGACTCTGACTCCGACATTCCTGTGTTCGAATCACAGTACCCCAGCCAAAGTAAATCTGTAAATGTAAGTGAACAGTAAGTACATTTGCAGATTTATTTTTATATATAGATAATTCTTATAGGAGAGTTATAATGATAGATTTAGAATTATATAGAATATTTAAAATTGTAGCAGACGAAGAAAATTTAACTAAAGCTAGTGAAATTTTAAAAATTTCGCAACCAGCAGTAACTAAACATATTAGAAATTTAGAAAATGAATTAAATGTGCAATTATTTAAAAGAAGTAAATATGGAATGATATTAAATGAAAATGGAAAAAAGTTATATGAACAAATACGAGAGCCTATAAAGACTCTTCAAAAGGCAGAAGAAATATTTAATAGTAATAGGAGTATAGAGTTAGGAATACATGTAAATATGCCTGATAGATTTTACGATAAAGCCATTTTGCAGTTTTATGAAAGTAATAAAAATAGTATTATTAATATACATAAATTATCAGCAGTAGAGATGTTTTCAAAGCTAGAAAAACAAAAGATAGATATTGTTTTTTCTAAAAAGTATAGTGATGAAATATATAATTCAAAAGAAATTAAGTTTGTAAAAATTGGAGAATTACACGATGTATTTATTGTAAATGCTAATTCAAAATACTTAAATAAAAAGTTTTCTAAACAAGATTTAAGGAATACAACAATTTATACATTGAAAAAGTTTTCAAGTGCATATCAGAATTTATTAAAAATGCTTGAATATGATACTAATGATAATATTAATATCGAAAATGTAAATTATACTGCTATGATTGAATTGTTGAAAGTTAGAGATATAATAACTGTTATTACTCAAGAATATTTAGAAGAAAAATTAGATAATAAAGAATTAAGTATTTTAGATGTTGGTTTTTCACTTCCAAATGCAGAATTTGGTGTATATTATAATATTAATAATAATTTTAATGAATTACATAAGTTAATAGAAATTTTTAAAGATAATTCCAAACTATAACTTGTGATTATACTTTGATAACAAATATGTATTTTACATTAGAGTAGTTTGATTTTATAATTAAATTATAATTAGTATTTCTAATTTTATAATACTTTAATTTTACCAAACTATAAAACTAAAAGTTAGTTTTAAGGCTTCTAGTAATTTTACTAGAGGTCTTTTTATTTCCTTGATATATAAGAATCTATTTGTTATAATGCAAGTAACATAAATGATTGGAGAAATATATGAAAAATTTAGTTGGAATAGTCGTATCTATTATATATATAGTTTTAGTTTTTGTTTTATCAAAATTTATGACTAAAAAAGGCGAAGAAATGAGCAGAAAGTTTATTCATATTGCACTTTCAAATATATGGTTTATATATTGTTTATTTATAGATAAATTGTGGGTTGCATCTATATTACCTGCTGTGTTTATAGTTATAAATTCATTATCATACAAATTTAAGATTTTTAAAACAATGGAAAGAGAGCAAAATGATGGTTTTGGAACTATTTACTATGCTATATCTATTTTACTCGTAACTATTTTTTCATATTTACAAGCAAGCCCAATTATAGGTGCAACAGGGATGTTTATTATGGGATATGGAGATGGCTTTGCTGCTGTTGTTGGTAAGAGATTTAAAAGTAAAGAATATAATATTTTCGGAGCCAAAAAAACAATTGCTGGTTCAACTACAATGTTTGTGATTAGTTTAATTATTTCATGTATAGTATTTTATATTATAGGTATGAAATATTTTATTATAAAAGCGTTTATAACATCTATTATTGCTACATTATTAGAAGCTATTTCTGTTAAAGGGTTAGATAATATAAGCGTTCCTGTAATGGTAACTGTACTTACATACCTTTTTATATAAAAGTAGGTGGAAAATGAAAAATAAAATTGAAAATAGCGAAGAGGTATTATTAGCTAAAGTAGAAGATAAAAAAAGACTGGCTAACACTAAAAATAAGATTACATATTCAGATTTTTTAAACGAGAAAGAACAATTAATTATAAAGAAGAATATGAATTTAAAAAACTATTTTTGGTTTGGAGAAAAAGAAAATTTAGATAGAAAAGTATTAATTTTTTATCCTGAAAAATTAGATGAAGAAATTGTAAAAAGAAACTTAGAAGATATAATATCTGTGATTAGAATTATATTGCCAGCTGATATGAAACGGTGAATATGAGCATAGAAATTACTTGTCAGGTATAATAAAATTAGGAATTGATAGAGCTAAAATTGGAGATATTTTAGTAGATAAAGATGGGGCAGATATATTTGTATTTAAATTAAATTCTTCTTACATAATGCAAGGTCTGCTTGAATTAACTCGTTTTAGAAAATCTAAGATAGAAGAAATAAAAATTAGTGAAGCTAAAGAAAAAATAGAAAATTTTGAAGAGATGTCTATAATAGTTGCTAGTATGAGAATAGATAATATTGTTGCAGAATTAATATCTTCATCAAGAAATAAAGCTATAGAATTTATTGAAAACGAAAGAGTATTAGTTAATTATGATACTATTTATAAAAATTCAAAAATGATTAATTTTGGAGATGTTATCACTATTAGAGGAAAAGGAAAATTTATTATTGACGCTTTGGTCAGAAATACTAGAGGAGATAGATGTGTTCTAAGAGTAAGAAAATATGCCTAAGTAGTGTTTAAGGTAGCAGATACGAATTTTTTTATTGCAAAAAAGCTTAAAAAAATATATAATTGTGTATATTTTATAAGGGTGTGGTTTATATATGAATAAGACCAAAAGAAAAATATTTGAAACATCAATGAAGTTATTTGCTGAGAAAGGTTATGATGCAACTAGTGTTGAAGAAATTACAGCTACAGTAGGAGTTGCTAAAGGAACTCTTTATTATCATTTTAGTAGTAAAGAAGAAATATATAACTTTTTATTAGAAGAAGGAACAAAGCTTTTGATAAATAATATTGATGTTAAAGTAGCAAAACTTGAAAATTCAATAGATAAATTAAGATCTATTGTTTTATTACAGCTTAGAGTAATTACAAAATATCAAAATTTGATAACGATTTATTTGTCTCAAGTGTGGGGCAGTGATGAAAGAAATCAAAAATGCCAAAAATATATTAATGATTATATAGGAAAGATAGAAGAAGTTGTAAAAGAAGGTATAGAAAAAGGAGAAATAAAAGAAGGAAATAGTGGAATTATTGCTTCTGAAATTTTTGCTTTTACATGTGCTGGATTTATGTTTAAAATAAAATCAGGTTTACCAATAGATATAAAAGAAATGTGTATCGAATTTGATAAAATGATATATGGACTAAAAAGGGGAATGGAAAATGGGTAAAGGAATACATGAATATACTAAAATAACTGATTTAAAAGATTTATTAAATAAGTCTGCTAAAAAATACGGAGATAAAGCAGCATTTAAATTTAAAACAGATGTACCAGGAGAATTTAGAGAAAAAAGTTATAAAGAGTTTTTTAATGAAGTTAATGCATTAGGAACAGCACTTATTAATTTAGGACTTAAAGATAAGCGTATAGCTATAATTTCAGAAAATAGATATGAATGGTGTGTGGCTTATTTAGCAACTGTTTGTGGTACAGCGTTAGTTGTTCCTTTAGATAAATCTTTACCTGAAAATGAAACAAGAAGTTTAATAGAACGTTCAGAAGTTGATGCCATTATATATAGTAATAAATATGATGAGATAATGGCTAAAATGAAAAAAGAAAATTTTGCAAAATTAAAAATTTATATTTCTATGGATTTAGAAAAAGAGAAAGATAAAATTTATTCTCAAAAAGAACTAGTAGAAAAAGGAAAAAAATATATAGAAAATGGTGATAAAAGATTTGTTGAGGCAAAAATAGATAATGAAAAAATGTCTATAATGTTATTTACTTCAGGTACTACTTCTAAATCAAAAGCTGTAGCTTTATCACATAAAAATTTATGTACTAATATTCAAGATATTGCATCAATGTTTGATATTAATGAAAAAGATGTATTTTTATCATTTTTACCACTTCATCATACTTTTGAATCAACAGTAGGATTTTTATATCCAATTTATGCTGGAGCTGCAATTGCTTATTGCGATGGAGTTAAGCATTTAGCTGAAAATATAAAAGAATATAGAATTACTGTAATGATTTCTGTTCCTATTTTATTTGAAAATATGTATAAAAAAGTTATGAGAGGAATTGATAAAAAAGGAAAATTAGAGACAGTAAAAAAAGGTATGAAAATTAGTGATTTCTTAATGAAATTTCATATAGATATTAGAAGAAAAATATTTAAAGAAATTCACGATTTGTTAGGTGGAAAAGTTAGATTATTTATCAATGGGGCTGCTGCCTTAGATCCTGAAATTGAAAAAGGTTTTAATAGCTTAGGAATAAATATGGCTCAAGGATATGGTTTAACTGAGACTTCACCAGTACTTGCTGCTGGAAATGGAGAACGTAAATATTCTAGAATTGGTTCAGTTGGAAGAGCTTTTCCAAGTGTCGAAATTAAGATAGAAGATTCAGATGAAAATGGTGTTGGAGAAATTGTTGCTAAAGCTGATTCAGTAATGCTTGAATATTATGGCAATGAAGAAGCTACAAAAGAAGTTTTAGTAGATGGATGGTTTCATACAGGTGATTTAGGGTATTTTGATAAAGATGGTTATTTATATATTGCAGGTAGAAAAAAGAGCGTTATAGTATTAAAAAATGGTAAAAACATTTATCCAGAAGAAATAGAAGGATTAATTGGTAGAATAGACGGCGTTAAAGAATCTTTTGTTTATGGTGTTCCTTCTACAAATGCAGATGAAAAAGAATCAAAAATTAATGCAGAAATTGTTTACGAAAAAGAAAGAATAGAAGAGATTTTAGGAACAACTGATGAAGAAAAAATAAAAGATTATATGTGGGAACATGTAAAAGAAATTAATAAAACAATGCCATCATATAAATATGTAAGAGAAATTATGGTTACTGACCAAGAATTAATAAAAACAACAACTGAAAAGGTAAAAAGACATGAAGAGATAAAAAAAGTCTTAGGGAAATAAGCATTGTAACAAAAATGTAATATGAAAAAGATGCAAAAGATATTGTATCTTTTTTATATTATAGGTATAATTAATTTAGTTAAATTTGAATTCACAGAATTTTAAAGGAGGTCAGTTTACATGCCATTTTTGTTTGATAGATTTTTAAATAATAAACAAGGTATAGTAAACGTGAGGATGGTAATCACGGAAGAAAAAATATTATCTAATATAGAAAAAGTTCAAAAAATGATAAATCCTAACAGTAAGAAACAAATTGTACAATTAGAAGAAGACACTTACTTTAAAGATTTAGTTGAATCAATAAAAACTTATCTTGAAGAATATCCAAAGAAAAAGAATTTCCCAAGAAGTGTGTATAATGCAGCATATGATTTAGTTGAATTTGCAACAAATCAATTTGAAGAAAATACAAAAAAGATTGAGGAATTAATAATTCAAAGAGAAAAAAATATTGGTTTAGCTTTTGAATTAAAAACTACATTATCTAAGGTAATAAAGAAAGAAGAAGGATTCGAAAAAGATTTAGAACTAGCAAGTGCTAAATTTTCAGAAGATATAAATGAAGCTTTAAAAATTATCGCTGGAAAAACTACTACAGAAGAAAAACAAGCTGCTAGAAAATTAATAGATGCTAGAATAAATAATTTGGAATCTAATTTCCATATAGAAATTGATATGGAAAGAATTGAAGATAAATCTAAAGCGTTAAGCTATATCGGAATAGAAATTGCAGAAGCATTAAAATATATACCAGCACCTGTTGAAGAAGTTGCTAGTGAACCAGCAATGATGGCTGGAGGAACAACAATGCAAGCTCCAGTTCAAAATACTTTATTAAATCAACAACCAGCTAAAGTTGCACCTAAAGCACAAGTTGGGGCTACAAATATTGCAGCTGCTACAAGAGTAGAACAACCAAAGAAACAAGTTTCAAAACAACCATCTAATTCAATACTAGCTCAAGCACCACAAACAAAATCAGATAATAAAGTATTAAATGATTTATATATGCAAGAAACTAGATTTGATGTTAAACCTTCATTATGGCAACGTGTTAAAAATTCTAAATTTGTAAGAACTATTCGTTATATAATGAAGATTAGAGTTGTTCTTGATTTACCAGCTTTACCAGAAGGTAGAGGAGAAAACGATTTTTAAAAATAATAAAGATTTAAAGACTATCTATTAAGATAGTCTTTTTTATATTATAGGAAAGTTCTCCGAACTTCCTATAATATAAATACATTCC
>CAQPBJ010000031.1 GCA_948852945.1 uncultured Clostridia bacterium
TGGATTTTTAGGCCCACCTTCATAATAGGTTGCATAACTAGAATAATGCACCACCATTTTTAATTATAGCAGATATATACTTTTTGCTCAAATTTATAAATTTAACTTTTACGTTTGTTTTTAAAAGTTTATAATAATTACTGTTACTATTTTTTATATTTTAATACTTTATCTCTTTTTTTCTTCGTTTTTCTTTATTTTTCTTTTCTGCTTATTTTTTCTTTTTCTTTAATATTGTTAATATTAGTATTATTCCTCCAATAGAAATAATTATTAATACTACTATTGCTATTGTTGGTAATCCTGTTGATACTTTTTCTTTTTGTTCTTTGTTAACTTCTGAAGGTTCTTCTGTTTCTTGTATATTTTCTTCAATGTTTTGGTTTGTTATATTTGAATTATATTTTATTTGTATGCCATCATCTTCGTTTGTGTTACTATTATTTGTTTCTTTATATTGTATTTGGTTTTCATCTTGGTTTTTATTATCGTTGTTTGTGTTTTTTATAGGCTCTTTATTTTTAGATTCTATTGTAAATTTTTTTGGATATACAGTTGTTTCTATATCTTCTTCTTCATTTGATATTGGTGCTTTACTATTGTTTGGTAAAATATTTAATATGGTTTCACCATTATTAGCATTTTCTTTTACTTTAAATGTAACTTTAATTAATGTTCCGTTATATTCTATTGGTGATATAGATACTAGTACTAGATTGACTGAGTCTGGAGCTTTATCATTGATTGCTGAAGCTCCTGTTTTTATTACTATTTCTGAATCTATAACTTCTAAGATGTTTGTATCATATTGTAATTTAAAATCAAAACCACAGCAGTCTGATACGTTGTTGTTGTTAAACTTTACTTCAACTGTAACTTCTTCTCCTGGTACTACTTTTTCTTTTGTTGATTCTATACTTAGTATTGGTTTTTCGCTTGTTGCTAGTGCTTTATTTGTGGGAAATAATCCTAATAATATAGCTAATATTACTATGTATATTATGTTTTTAAAGTTTAATTTCATTTATTTCTCCTGTTAATTATTTTATAATGTTTCGATGTTTCCTACTAGATATTTACATATTCTTATTATATCTTGTAAGTTAAAATAGTTAAGTTTTGTAGTAACATGACCTATTTTTTCTTGTTCTGGAGTTAATGTTTCAATTCCTACTAGTGCTTTGGCTCCTAGTATTACATCTCTTATATTTACACTGCCGTCTTGATTTATATCTCCTCTATAGTAGTCTGGTAAATATTCTTTTCTTTTTACTCTTATTTCTAAAGTATTTTCGTCTTGATATGCTGTATATATATAATCTTTAAATGCTATTGCTTGTGCTCTAATGGCTGAATCGTCTACATCTTCTCCTTGTTTAACGAATTGTCCTGTTGATTTACTATAGGTATATGTTTGTAGCTTATTATCTACAAATAGTGCTAGTATGTATATTTCCCCTGATTTTGCTACCATTTCTGGATAGTGTGTTTCATATTCTAATCCTGTTTCATGTAATGTCCATTTTGTACCGTCATATGAATGTATAATCATCTGTTTGTCGTCTGTTGTTGTTGCAGCTATATAAAGTTTGCTACCTGTGTCTTCGTTAACAATTGACATTGTATATGAATATGCATTAAGTGAACATTCTATTTTTTTTGCTTGTCCATTAACATAACTATATAGTGATATTTGTGGACTTCCAAGTTCACGTAATGATATATATAATGTTCCATTCAAAATTGCAGCTTTTGGTTCATCTATGATTCCATTATGTTCGAAATATATTCCATCTTCAGTTAAATTATTTCCATCGAAATTATATATTTTTGCTATGCTTTGGTCTGAGCTTATTGCTGTTATATAAGTTGTGTTTCTTTCTGTTGCTATTCCAAAAGATCCGTATATATCAGATATTGATGTTACTGTTACCCATTGGTTATTAATTGTATCTAATTTACATATCTCTAATAATCCTTGTGTTGAATAGAATAAGTATAGCCCTTCTGGTCTATTACAGAAAGATAATTGACTCATTTCTTTAATTGTTTTTGAAACTGTAATTTCTTCACCAATATTAGACCAGTTTTGTCCATCATATGCTTGAACATATATCTTATTTTTTCTATCTGATGTGTCAGATTTGTTTTTGGTTGATACTGAAGTTGCTATATATAGTTTTTCATCATATACTGTTGTGTCTATTAATTTGTTTGTTATTGCTTCTTTTGTTGTGTCTACATTGTTTGTTGCATCTACAAAGTTTACACTGTTCCATATTCCTTCTGTTTTTTCAACTGCTAGTACTGGTAATATGGCATATGTAGAGCATATTATTGAAACTAATACTGCTGATATTGCTATAAGGGTTATTTTTTTTCTTAACATACTTTCCACCTTTAATAATACTTTTATTCTATATCTTCTAGTTCTGCATGTACTAGTACTCTTTGATTTCCTGTTTTGTCACATGTAGAAAGAGATATTATTTGATTACTTTTTTCTGGTTTTCCTACAAATTCCTTTTCACTTTTGCTTTTTAGTCTTTCAACATATTGATCATAGTCTTTTTCTGTTATTTCTGTGTTTACTGAAAATTCTTCTGGTATAGTTGTATATGCCGAAAATACTTTAAATCTCATAGATTTTTCTGGTGTATAAATTTCTATGTTTACATCATTTCCTAATTCTCCTGATGCTATTTTTTCTATATCAGCAAACATTTTACCATTTTTTAAATTATGTCCGTATATTACAGTGTTTTTATCTGTTACTCTCTTATCGTTTTGATAGTCCATGTAGATAGCTCCGCATTCGTTGCTTTTTTTATCTATGTCATGACTTAAGTAGTATTCATTGTTTGTAGTTTGCATAACAGGATATTTTATATCTGTTCCTTCAATTATTATGTATGCAACTGCATCTGCGTTCATTGATTTTAGTTCTTGAAAATTTATTGTATAACGAAAACTACTTTCTGAAGATCCTTCTTTTGTATCTATTAGAACTACTTTTGATGCTAGTTCTTTCATTTTTCGTTCTGTTAGTGTTGTTCTTTTATACCATCCAACTACTATAAAAGATGAGCTTGCAAATGCAACTATTAGTAAGAATAGTAATAGCCTTTTTACTGTAAAGAAATTGTGACCTTCTCTTGGTGCACCAAAATAGTATTCTGAATATTCGTCTGATTGCATTCTTTTTCTTTCGATTCTGCTTTTGATTTTTCTTTCTCTTTTTAGTTTGTCTTCAATTTGCTTAGCAGTTAATGCTTCTTGTCTTACTAATTTTTCTTGCTCTTTAGCTTGTTTTTTAGCAATAGCCTCTTCTTCTAGTATTTCTTTTGTTGTTTTAGGTCTTCCATTTCTTCCTACTGGCTTTGGAGGTTTTTCTGGATTTTTTCTTGGTCTTCCTCTTTTTTTAGTAGATGGTCTGGCTATTCCTATATCGTTTTTAGGTCTTCCTCTTCTTTTTTTGTTGTCATCGATATTATTAAATTTATTATTTGATTCTGTTTTTTTAGTATTAAAATTCATTTATATCTTCCTTTATTTATAAAATATGCTCCTATATTTTCTTGTATAAGAGCATATTTTTAGTTGCTATGTTTTATTTTTTATGATGCTTGCTTGTTGCTAGTATTATAACTATACCTAATGCAGAAATTATCATGATGCTTGCATATAGTTCAATTTTGATGTCACCTGTTTTAGGCGATAATCTTTTATATTCTTCTGCAGCAGCTATATTGTCTTTTACAACTTCTATTTCTACTTGCTCTTTTACACCATTCTCTGCTTCTACTGTAATTAGCGTCTTTCCTACTGAATGTGCAATTACGTTTCCTTTTTCATCTACTGTTAATATTCTTTCGTCTGATGAAGTGAATTTGTAATTTCCTTGTCTTGTTGCATCTTCTGGTACAGCTTTTACAGTTAAAGTAATCGCTTTTCCTAAAGCTAGTTTATTATTAGATAAGTTTGTATATACTTTAAGTGCTGTGATTGGTATTTCGTGTGTTGTTATTAGAACTTCTGCATATTTTCCATTTACGTTTGCAGTTATAAGTGCTTCTCCTAATGATTTTGCTGTTACTGTTCCATCTGAAGTTACTGAAACAATGTCTGAATTTGATGATGTCCATATTACTGTTCTATCATCTGTGGTTATATCTGGGTTGTATAATACTTTAAGTTTTTGAGATCTGCCTAATCCTAGTGAAAAGTCTGATTGACTTATTGCTATAGAATCTAATGGTATTTCAATTACTGTTACTTCACAGGTAGTTGAAGCTATCATTACATCTTTTTCAATTGCATTTACTGTTATTATTACTGGTATTCCTTCTTCTGTTGCTGAAAGTGCTTCTATTTTTCCTTCTTTATCTACTGTTGCGTGACTTGTATCTGAAGAAGTAAATGTAATTTTTCCATTGAAGTTTGTTCCTTCTGGTTCTTTTATTACATTTAATATTTTTTCTTGACCTTTTAATAATGTGATTTTTTCATCAATTTTTAATCCTGTTAGTGGAACATTTACTGTTAGTTTACATTCTTTAGTTATTCCTCCAACTGTTGCATATATAAATGCTGTTCCTGCCTTATGTGTTGTTACTTCTCCATTTGAATTTACTGTTGCAACTTCTGTGTTTGATGATGACCATCTTACTGTAGCATCGTCTAATGTTGCATCTACTGGGTCTAATGTAACTTTTAATGTTAGTGGTACATCTTTATTTATTGTTACGTCTGTTTCATTTAATTTTATATCTTTTAATAGTGTTACTACTGTTACTTCTGTTGTTGCTTTCATACCATTATTAGTTTTTGCTGTAATTGTTACTTTTCCATTTTTCATAGCTGTAACTACTCCAGTAGTATCTATAACTGCTATGTTTGTATCACTTGATTCCCAGGTTATGTTTTTAGAATCTGTTGTATTTTCTGGATTAAATTTTACTGTTAATTTTTTTGTTTCTCCTTTTTCTATTACAACTGATTGTTGTTCTATAATTAGTGATTGTAGTGGTATTGGTAATACTGTAACTTCACATGTTGTTGTTAAATTAGGATTTGCTAATGAGGTTGCTGTTATAGTTGCTTTTCCTGGTCCTTTTGTAGTTATTGTTCCGTCTGTAGATACTTGTACTATATTTGTATCACTTGATTCCCATTTTATTGTTTTGTCTTCTGTTGTATCCATTTTGTTATATGTTTCATATGTAATATCTAACTTTTCTTCTTCTCCATAAGTTAGTGTTGTTTTATCTTTTGTTGAAATTGAAAGTATTGGTACTCTAACATGAATGTTGCATGTTGCTGTTTTTCCTTCTAAAGATGCTGTTATTACTGCATCTCCTTGTCCTTTTGCTGTTACTTTTCCGTTTTCTACAGTTGCTACTGATGTGTCTGTAGATGTCCATGTCAATTGAGTTTTATCTGCATCTGTGTTGCTTGGGTTATATACTACATTTAAATTTATTTCTGTTTCTGCTTCTTTTCCTAATTGAAATGTTTTTTCTGTAATGTTTCCGTCAAATGAAATAGATTGTAGTTTTATTCTTACCTCTACATTACATGTTGCTGATTTTCCATTTGCTGTTGTTGCTGTTATTACTGCATTTCCTTTTTCTACGGCTGTTACGTTTCCTTCACTATCTACTGTTGCTACTGCTGTGTTTGATGATGTCCATGTTATATTTCTGTCACCATCTGCATCTGTTGGTAGTGTTGCAGTTAATTTTGCTGTTTCTCCTTTATCTAATGATAAATTTGATTTATCTAATACTATTGATCCAATTTCTCTTGTTATTTTTACATTACAAGTTGCTGTTTTGTTTCCTTCAACTGTTGTTGATGTTATTACTGCTTCGCCTCTTTTAACTCCTGTTACTGTTCCGTCTGCTGAAACTGTAGCTACTGAATTATCTGATGAAGTCCAGTTTATTTTCTTTTGTGTTGTATCTGCCGGAGTATATATTACATCTAGCTTAGCACTTTCGCCTTCTTTGATTTGTAAACTATCTTTACTCATATCTATTGCTTCTAGTGGAACTACTACATCTATTTTTGAATTAGTTATGTTTGCTGCAACATCATTATCGTCATAGTCTGTTATATATGCATTTCCCATTGTAGGAATTAAATTTAAGTTTACTCTTCCTCCTACAGCATTTTCTTTAACTTTAAATTGTACTTCAAACATTTTTCCTGCATATTGAAGTGGAATTACGCTTGGTGAATACCATAAGAATCTGACTTCTCCTAAATTGTTGGCCGTATTCGCATCTGAAACTGTTGGTGCTCCTGTTGTCATAATTTGATCATTTGGTACGTTTATTACTTCTAATACATTTGAATCAAATTGTAGTGCATAGCTAATTCCTATACAATCATTTGATCCATTATTGTCAAATTCAACTGTTGCTGTAAATGTTTCGCCTCTTTGTAATGTTGCACTTGATACTGTTACACTTATGTTTGGGGTTCCGTCTATTGCTAATGCTATATTAGGAGCAATATTTGATATTAGTATTACCATAAGCATAAGTAAACTTATTATTCTTTTTGAATCAATTTTCATAACTTTTCTTCCTTTTTATAATTTTATATATTAATTATAGTTTTAAGGAATTCTAAACTCAATTACGTTTTTATAAAACTTTTGTTACTTTTTGTAATATCTTGTTATTTATTTGTAATATCCAAAATCTTTTTTACATATAGAATAAAACCACGTTACTTTTTTTACAATAACGTGGTTTTATTTTAATCATCTAATATTTTTGGTTTTCTTTTTCTTGTTGTGGTTGTTTGAGCTCTTTTTGCAGTTGTTTTTGTTTTAGTTGTTTTGGTTGATTTTTTTGTCTTTTTTTCTGTTTCTGTATTTTCTGTTTTTTCTTCTTGAATTTCTTCTTTTTCAACTTCCTGTTTTTCGTCATCTTTAATGTTTTCTGCTTCTTTAACTTTTTCTTCTTGTTTTTGTAGTTTCTTTTTAATATCTGCTTTTGCAGTTATTTTATTAATTTCCTTTTTTACATCTGTAGTTTTTAATTTCACATCATATTCTTCTATATATACATTTAGTATTTTCGGATATATATCATCAGGCATATTAAAGTATCTATTTGTTATGATTTTTTCTTTAGACACTAAATCATATTCAAATAATTCTGTGTCAATTAATAATTTAGATGTTACATCCATTCCATTAGGTAGTGTATTGTTTATATTGTCATAATATACAGAATTTGTGAAGAATACTGCTGGAAATCCTTCTTTGAAATTTAATTTAAATAATTTTACTGCTGTTTCAAATTTATTTGGATATGATTGCAATTCTCTTTCTGCATTTATGTTGAATATAGAATATTCTGTTTTATGTATTTTTTCGTTAATTGATGCTACTTGATATATTGACATATCATAATCAAATTTTACTTTGTGCATAGCTTCGTTTAGAGATCCTACTATTATTTGTAACTTTTCTGTAAAATCAAATATATCTATTTTTTTATTTACGTTTAATACTTGGAACTTATCTTTTTCATGTTCTCTATGTGATTTATTATTTAAGTATCTAACTTGAGTTGAATCATCTTTCATTGCTCCGAATATATCAAAATCGTTTTTGTTGAACATTGAATTTTGAGTAGTAAAATACTCACTTTTTAGATTTCTTAACTCTTCTTCTATTACTTCTCTATTCATCTCTCCGCTTTTAAGCATATTTATTATTGGTAATACGTTTGTGCTTGAAATGAATATACTGTCTAATTCTTGTTTTGAGAATTTTGTTCTTTGTAATTTATCATAATTTATTCCAAAATCTTCAAAATCATAGTCATAATCGAATTTCTTTTTTAGTTTTATACTATCTGTTTGATATGTTTCTTCTCCTGTTTCTAATTCTAGTAACTCATCTTTATTTGCAAATTTCCAAAATTCAAATAAACTTTTTTTGTGTTGATCTATTTCGTTTATATAGATTGTTGCATTTTCTATTTTTCTTTCTGTGTTTACAATTTTTAATTCTAAGGCTTTTATGTCTTGTCTTAAGTCTTTTACATATCTTTCACTTTTTTCATATAATGCTTGTACTGTTACTAAATCGTCGATTGTGTGATATTTTTTATTGTCACTGCTGAAAGCTTGAATTGGTTTTTGTTCTCTTTTTTCATCTTTTTTGTTTTCTAGTTCTGTATTTTGATTTTCTTCTTCAGTTACTTTTGTTTTTTTCTTAGAGAAGAAGTATTTTACTTTACCAAAGAAAGTTTTTTTGCATTCTAAGTATGTTGAAATTTCTTTTTGTTTCATAAAATATTCTGCATCTTTTTTCTTTGATACTTCTTTTAATTCTTTTAATTTTTTCTCTAGTTCAAATGCTTCTTGATTAAATTCTTTTATAGTAGTTTCTGTAGATATATATTTATCTTTTATAAACTCTGGTAAATCATTGTATTTTATTTCTTTGCCGTTGTAGCAAAATTCTATTCCGTTTTCATTATTTATTCTTGTAGAGAAACTGTATCTATTTCCTAGTTCTGTTTGTATCATGAATAATGCTTTTACTAGTTTGTAGAATTCTTCTGCTTCTTCTTTAGTTCTTAATACTATTTTATACATTGTTTTAAGTGTTTCATAGATTGGTGTCTCACCTACTATTTGTGTTGTTAGATTTCCATCCATATCATGTACTTCGTATGATAATGGCCAGTTTTTAGTGAATACCCATAAATAGTTCTCAATATCATTTATTTGTTTATTGGTTAGATATTTTTCACTGTAATTTACATATGATATTGGTACATAAACTTTTTCATCTCTTTTAAGGTTTTCTAACTCGATTTTCTTTTTTATTAGGTAGAATAGTTCGTCAAATGTGTCTTCTTTTAATGAAAATAGCATAAAATATTTGCCTGAATACTCAGAATAATATATTTGCCATAATTGATTTCTATTAAAGCTTACTGTGAATGGTATTTTCTTTTCCATCTTACTTTGTTCTAATGAAATTCTTCTTATTCCTGCTTCTGAAATCTTATCAAATACTTTCATTAATTCTATGGCTTTTTCTTCGTCGTCTTGAGCTTGTTTTATGTATGTTCCAAAAGCTATGCATTTGTCATATTTTTCTTTTATTTGGTCATCTCTGTATGCTGTTGTACAGTATATTTCGATGTCTTTTATTGATACGTATTTATATACTTTTAATTCTTTATCATTGTTTAATCTTGAGGGATTAAATACTATTGGTTTGTTATCTTCAAAAAAGCTTGGTAAATTATCTAGGTCTAACCCTATAATATTTAATTTTTCTATTATATCTTCTTTTGTTGACAATTTTATTTTCCTCCTCACAGTATTTTTCAGGTTGAGTATATCATATACGATTTTTTTTTCCAATAGATTATAGTCGTTTTTTTTATAATAATTTTCTTAATTTAAATAATAAAATATAAGAGTAATTTATATTTTTAAAATTTTGCTCTTCGCAATTACCTTAATAAAAAACTCCGTTTTTATAAGGTCAATTGCTCAAATTCGCACTTCAGCAAACTTCGTTTGCTTTCGTTTGGTCGCTAGCGCAATTTAAAAAGCTATTAATTACTCTTATATTTTTTATGTTCAATATTTATTTTGTATATATAAAAATTATTCTCTTATTTTACTGTTAATTTCTTCTGTAATCTTTGAAACAAAATCTGCTAGTGGCATTTGTCCTAAATCGCCTTCTTTTCTTTTACGTACTCCTACAGCATTTGCTTCTACTTCTTTATCTCCTAATATTAACATATAAGGAACTTTTTGTAGTTGAGCTTCTCTTATTTTGTAACCAATTTTTTCTTGTCTTGAATCTAAATCTACTCTTATTCCTTTTGATTGTAACTCATCTCTTACTTTTTCTGCATAGTCTTTTTGATTATCAGAAATTGGTAAAATAGCTACTTGAACTGGAGATAGCCATAATGGAAATGCTCCTTTTGTTTCTTCTATTAAGAAACATAAGAATCTATCAAAAGTTCCAAGTATAGCTCTGTGAATTACTACAGGTCTATGTTTTTCGTTATCTTCTCCTATATATTCTAGTTCAAATCTTTCTGGTAATAAGAAGTCTAATTGGCAAGTTGAAACTGTTACATCATGTCCTACTGCAGATTTTAATTGTACATCTAGTTTTGGTCCATAAAATGCTGCTTCTCCTTCTGCTTCATAGAATTTAACTCCTAATTCTACTAGTATTTCTCTTAATTGACTTTCTGCTTTTTCCCACATTTGGTCATCATCGAAATATTTTTCTTTGTTGTTTTTATCTCTTAAAGATAGTCTGAATTCATAATCTTCGAATCCAAAATCTTTATATACTTCAAGTATTAATTTTACAACTTTTCCGAATTCTTCTTTGATTTGGTCTGGTCTTACAAAAAGGTGTGCGTCATTTTGGCACATTTCACGAACTCTTTCTAGTCCACATACGCTTCCACTATCTTCAAATCTGAAGTCATGTGCAAGTTCTCCTATTCTTATTGGTAAATCTCTATATGAATGTAATTTGTTTTTGTATATTAACATGTGATGTGGGCAGTTCATAGGTCTTAATACTATTTCTTCAGCATCTAGTTTCATAACTGGAAACATGTCTTCTTTGTAGTGATCCCAGTGTCCACTTGTTTTGTATAAACTTACATTTGCAAGTGATGGTGTATATACATGGTTATATCCCATTTCAATTTCTTTGTCTTGTATATATCTTTCTAGTAATCTTCTTACTGTTGCTCCATTTGGTAGATACATTGGTAGCCCTGAACCTACTAATGGGTGTGTCATAAATAATGCTAATTCTTTTCCTAATTTTCTATGATCTCTTTGTTTTGCTTCTTCAAGTTTTTGCATGTATTCTTCTAATTCAGAAGCTTTTGGGAAAGATATTCCATATATTCTTTGTAGCATTTTATTTTTTTCATCACCTCTCCAATATGCTCCTGATGATGATAATAATTTTATTGCTTTTACACATCCTGTAGTTGGTAAATGTGGTCCTCTACAAAGATCTACAAACTCACCTTGTTTATAAAAAGATATTACTTCACCTTCTGGTAATTCTGTAATTAGTTCTACTTTGTAAGGTTCTGCTTTTTCTTCCATTAATTTAATTGCTTCTTCTCTTGGAAGTTCGAATCTTTCAATTGCTAAATCTTCTTTTATTATGTTTTTCATCTCTTCTTCAATTTTTGCTAAGTCATCTTCTGTGAATGGTTTTTCTACATCAAAATCATAATAAAATCCTTTTTCAATTGATGGTCCTATTGTTACTTTTGCTGCTGGATATAATCTCTTTACAGCTTGTGCCATAATGTGTGAAGTTGTGTGCCAATACATTGCTTCTTCAACTTCTGCAGTTCTTCCACCGCCTAATTTAATTT
>CAQPBJ010000032.1 GCA_948852945.1 uncultured Clostridia bacterium
AACCACATAGTAATCTTTTAGTAAAGGAGGGATTATCTATGAAACTAAACAAACTTTTAGAGGGTCTTGAAATAAAAGAAAGCGTTAACGATCTAAATTTAGATATAACAAATATACATTCAGACTCAAGAAAAATTAAACAAAATGGACTATTTATTGCAATTGATGGTTACTCACAAAATGGTATCGACTATTTAGATGCTGCCATAACAAATGGTGCTATTGCAGCTATTGTCGAAGATAGTGTTGATATCTCAAAACTTCCAAATAATCTTACTTATATAAAAGCTGGCAATACTAGAAAAGCATTAGCAGTAACAAGTTGTAATTTATATGACAACCCATCAAAAAAATTTAAACTTATAGGAGTTACAGGAACAAAAGGTAAAACAACAACAACTTTTATGATTAAATCCTTATTAGAATCACATGGATTAAAAGTTGGATTAATTGGAAGTATTGCTGTATATATTGGTAAAGAAAAAATCGAAGATACAGATAGAACTACTCCTGAAAGTATAGAAATTCAAAAACACTTCGCACAAATGGCAAAAGAAAATGTTGATGTAGCCATTATTGAGGTATCCTCACAAGCTATGAAATTACACAGAGTCGATGGCTGTGATTTTGATATTGGAGTATTTACAAATTTAACAGAAGACCATATAAGCAAAAATGAACATGCCGATATGGAAGAATATTTTAATTGCAAATGTATGTTATTTGACCTATGCTCTACTGGTTTTATTAATAGTGATGATAAAACCGTTATGACTATAAAAGATAAAAACAAAACTTGCACATTTAAAACCTTCGGAATGGAAAATTCAGCAGATATAAAAGCTGATGAAAAAACATTAAAAACAGACCCATCTTTTATTGATTTTACAGCAAAAATTAATGGTAAAGATGAACAATTTGAAGTATCTATTCCTGGAAGATTCAGTGTATATAACTCATTAGGTGCTATCAGTGTTGCAAATGAATTTGGTGTAACACCTGATGAAATGAGACAAGCTTTAAAAGATTTAAAAGTATTAGGAAGAAACGAACTAGTACCTAATAAATTAGGACTAACAATATTAATAGACTATGCCCACACTCCATCTAGCTTAGAAAGCATATTAGAATCAGTTAAAGCATATGCCAAAGGAAGAATTATATGTGCTTGGGGCGTTGGTGGTGATAGAGACAGTAAAAAACGTCCAATAATGGGTGAAATTTCTGGAAGACTTGCTGATTATACAATACTTATGTCTGATCAAGTACGTACTGAAGATCCATTAAAAATCTTACAAGACATTGAAGTTGGAGTAAAAAAATCTGGTGGAAATTATACAATAATTGTAGATAGAACTGCTGGAATAAAACACGCTTTAGAAGTTGCTACTCCCGAAGATATAATTGTAATTCCTGGACTTGGACATGACTTATATTTAGAAAGAAATCATGTAAAATATCCATATGATGAAAGAAAAGTAATAGCTCAATTAGTAGAAGAACTAATTACTGAAGGTAAGAAAAAACCAATACAATAACATAAAAAAGGTATCTAAAATTAGATACCTTTTTTGTTTAATAATTTTCTTATCTTTCTTCCTCTTCTTTTTTAGGTCTTCTTTGCTCTCTTATTTGTTTTAATTCATCAATATATTTTTTCAAGGTTTCATTTTGTTTTAAATACCCGCCGTTTTCTACCATATCTTTTATCCAATCAGTTTCAGCCACTTGAGGTACACTAACTCTACCCGTATTATATTGAATTCCTTCTTTTATAGTATAATGATCATCACTTCCACCAGAAGCTAAAATATTATGCTCTCTTACCTTTCCAAATAAAGTTTTAGCAAACTCATAACTATGATCAGGATAAAAAACTTCTATACCATCAAGCCCACAAGCAATCATTTCATCTAAATAATTTACAACATTAAATTTATCCATATATCTTCCTGGATGAGCTAAAATAGCTTTTCCGCCTGCCATATGTATTGCCTCTATAGTATCTTTAAAACTTGGTCTAGAATTAGCCATATCAACAAATAGTTCAGAAACCTTATTATATAAATGCTTATTTATAAATAATTTTAAACTATCTGCTCTTTTTACCTCTCCATTTTCTTCGTATTCTAAAAATCTATCATTTTCTGGATGACTAGCTAATTCTTGATAAAAAGGTCCAACTACTCCACCCTTTCCTTCTGTTTTAATTTTTTGATAAGCTGTATCTAAAATCCTTTCATCAAATACTAAACCCTTTTCTTTTATTAATTTTTTAAATTCAGAATATAAAACTTCATAAGGTTTTTTAGTAACTGTAGTTTGCAATCTTTCTATTTCTGCTTTCATCACATCTATATCAATACCATAACCAAGTACTTCTACAATAACTCCTTGATAAGATGTTATTAATTCTGTACCAGTTAATAACTTGACTGTTTCTAAAACATCTATCATACGACTTGGATCATAAGATTTATCTTCTTCTACTGATTTTAATACAGAATACAAATCATCCTCTAAATTCTTATATCCACCTACACTATTATGATCTGTTATAGATACAATATTTTTTCTAGTCCTAGCAGCTCTTAATAACATTCTAAGCGAACGTTGTGCTCCATCAGAACCACGTGTATGATTATGTATATCAATATTGGCATCTGTAGGTACTATATTATATTCCACTATTCTTCTCCTTTTATAAAAATTGAGAAGCAATATTTTTATTGCCTCTCTTTCTCTTATTCATTCCAAAAAGCTTTGTAAGTTTTATATGCTGAATATACGTCATACTTACTTGTAACTTCATATGGAGCATGCATTGAAAGTACTGGTACACCGCAATCAATAACATCAGCACCTTTATTAGCTAAAATATAAGCTATAGTGCCTCCTCCACCAATATCAACTTTTCCAAGTTCAGCAATCTGATATAATATATTATTTTTCTCTAATACATTTCTAACCCAAGCTACAAACTCAGCATTAGCATCAGAAGCTCCTGATTTTCCTCTAGCTCCTGTATATTTATTTAAACTAATTCCCTCTCCAAGAAATCCTGCATTATTTTTGTCTGAAACAGATGCATATAATGGATCAAATCCAGCATCAACATCAGAAGAAAGCATTTTAGAAAAACAAAATACCTTATCCAATAAATTAGGTCTATTTATACCTAATTTATTAAGCATTTCTGATATAAAGAAATCAAACATATGAGATTCCATACCTGTATTTCCCATACTTCCAACTTCTTCTTTATCTGATAATATACATACAGCAGTATTTTTTACATTATTTAATTCCATCATTGCAGCAAGTGAAGTAAAAGCACATACTTTATCATCTTGCCCATATGCTGCAACCATACTCTCATCTAGTCCTAAACTTCTAGCCTTAAATTGAGGTACTAACTCAAGTTCTGAACTCGTTAAATCTACTTCTGTAATTCCATATTTTTTATTTAGTATATTCAAAATATTTAATTTTACTTGCTCACCGCATTCTTTTTCATCATAAGGAATACTTCCTACAAGTAAATTTAAATTTTCTCCTTCTACTCCATCTTTTAATTTTTTCTCCATTTGAGCTTGAGCTAAATGAGGTAAAAGATCTGTAATTGTAAATATCGGATCGTTTTCATCTTCTCCAATATTTACTTCAATTTTTTCTCCATTTGCTTTAACTATTACACCATGAATACTAAGTGGAATAGTAGTCCATTGATATTTCTTAATTCCACCATAATAATGTGTTTTAAAATATGCAAGTTTTCCTTCTTCTACAAGTGGATTTGGCTTTAAATCTAGTCTAGGAGAATCTATATGTGACCCTATAATATGAAGTCCATTTTCTATAGATTCTTCACCTATTATAGCTAAATACATACTTTTATCTCTGTTTATAAAATAAATTTTATCTCCTGCTTTTAAAGACTCAAATTCCATTATATCTTTAAATCCATTTTCATCTGCCAATTTTTTAGCAGCTTTAACAAACTCTCTTTCAGTTTTAGACACATTTAAAAAATCAATATATCTTTTTGAAAAATCAAATATATTCTTTTTTTCTGTATCATCTACACTTTTCCAACCAGACTCTTTTTTATTAAAAAGTCTATCTTTTAAATTTTCTTCCATATTTCCTCCTTAGTTTTATTTAATCTATAATTTAAAATTTTAAAACTATTTTATATTTTCTCTAGCCCAATAAAATAAATATTGTTGTGCTAGTCCCTGCTTTTCTTCAAACAAATTATAAGCACATTCTTGTATAGCTTTTTTAGTAACTTTAGTTTCATCTTCATTATGAATATAAAGTGTATTCATAACTCTTCTAACCCATACATCTATAGGAAAAGAATCATATCTCTTAAGTGCAAAAAGCATTATACAGTCAGCAACCTTTTCTCCTACTCCATCTAGTTTTAAAAGTTCTTCTCTTATTTCTAAAGTATTCTTCATTTTAGTTATTTTATCAATACTAACTTCATTATTCAAAATCATTTGAGTAGTTTTATAAATTCTTTTATCTCTAAAGCCTGTTCCTAAGGCTCTTAAATCACTAACAGATAATTTTGAAAGTTCTTCAACTGTTGGAAATAAGTAATAATCCTTATCCTTCCATGTAACTTTCTCCCCACATTTTTCAGAAATACGTTCAATTATACCTTTAATTCTTGGAATATTATTATTAGCTGAAATAATAAATGAAATAATCATTTCCCATAAATCTTGATTCAAAATCCTAATTCCATATCCGAAATCAACACTTTTTTTCATACTGTCATCAATTTTTGAAAATTCTCTTTTTATTTCATCATAATTAGTTCCTAAATCAAAATAATCATATACAATTGAGTTTATATCTCCTTCTAGTATCCCATCAAAAACCACCATATTTTTATTTTTAGACACTCTAAGAACACCTGATTTTATAACACCTACATAAGAACCATCCTCTTGTTTATTCCATCTGAAGCATTGTCCGCAATCAAAAATATGTTCAAGTTCAAAACTATCTAAATTATTTAAAACTAATTTTTGTTCTTTCATCTAAGTCACCTTCTTTTTATAGGATTTTATCTAAGCTTCCTATAATATGAAAATCATATCACAAATTTTAAATTGCGTAAATACTAATCTAATGATTTAAATCCTAATCCATATACCTCTCTTGCATCTGTTACAACTAAAAAAGCATGTTTGTCTAAGCTATATATTTTTTCTCTTAAATTTTGAATCTCCCTTCTATTAATAGCTGTCATAATTACTTTTTTCTCTTTTTCTGAATATGCTCCTTTTCCGTAAATTTCAGTTGCTCCAACATTTAATTCCTTGTTTAAGGCATTTAATATCTGTTTATCCATATCTGTTATAATGAAAACTAGCTTAGAAAAGTTAATACCTTCAAAAACAATATCTATCATTTTGCCAACAATAAAAATAGCAATAGCAGAGTATAACCCAATTTCAATATTTCCGAAAAAAAATACATTTAAAAACACAACAATAGTATCAATTCCATTTAGCAACTTAGCAGTAGGAATTTTCGAATTATAAAATCTAAATAAAGATACAATCAAATCTGTTCCACCAGTAGAAGCATGAACTTTAAAAATTATTCCTGTTCCAATTCCAATTAAAATACCACCATAAATTGAAGCTAACAACATATCATCTGTAATAGTAGGCATTTTTTCAAAAAAATCAATAAAAATCGAAAGAAAAAAAGTTCCCACTAAACACTTTGCAAAAAACTTTTTTCCTAGCTTCATAAAAGCCCAAATAAAAAAAGGTATATTTAAAATAATTACAGTTTTACCCACATCAAACTTTAAAAAATAATAAAAAATTGTCGCAATACCAGCAAAACCTCCTGATGATAGCTTGTTTGGCAATAAAAAGCTTGCCATCCCCAATCCAGCAAATAAGGTTCCAACAATCGTAAAAAATATTTCTTTAATAAATTTCTTTTTTTCCATAAAAAACACCTATACTACAATTAGTATAAGTGTTTAATATAAATTTATACATTTTCATTTTCATCTAAAAAGTCTGTAAATACTTTAGTAACCTTAATTTCAATTTTTCCATTTTTCATTTTTCGACTCTGCTTAACTTTAGCATCAACATCATAAAACTCTTTAAGTTTATCAATATTCTCTCTTTTATATCCCACAACATTATTTATATTTTCTGCACTAGTTAATATTTCAACTTCTTTTACTTTTACATTATAGCTCTTTATTTTTTTTACAATAGTATCATAATTAATAGATGCCTCAACTAATTGTCTAAAATTTTCATGATATGGACCTGCTACAACCTCACTATTTTCATTTTTACTTAAATCAGAAATTGTATCAGTAGATTGAAGTCCAACTCTTATAACATTAATTCTTTTCTTTGCAAAAAAATAGCATAATTCCTTAGATCTTTCCACAGCTTGTTCAACACTTAGTGGAGAATATGTACCTTCTTCATATTCTTTTTCTAATTCTGTTCCTTTTAAAATTAAAACTGGATACACTCTCATAATTTTTGGTTTAAGTTTAGCCAAATCCTTAGCTGTTTTAAATTCATCTAAAGCTGTACTTTCTGGAAGTCCTACCATCATTTGATGTCCTAAAGTAAATCTATATCTTCTAATTAATTTAGAAGCCTTTTTCACATCTGCAAATGTGTGATTTCTTTTACATCTGCGCAAAATATAATCATTAGTAGATTGTACACCCAATTCAATAGTTTTAACTCCATATTTTTTTAATAGTTTTAATTTATCAGTATCAATATAATCTGGTCTAGTAGAAACTCGTATACTATTTACTTTTTTTGCTTTAATAAATTCATCTGCTACTTTTAATAAAGCTTCTTGTTTCTCAATGTCAATTCCAGTAAAACTTCCACCAAAAAAGGCAATCTCAGTATACTTTTCCTTTTCTTTAAAACTTTTTAAATAGTACTCCACTGTCTTTTTTACATCTTCAGGAGTAATATCTTTAGTTTGTCCACTAATAGTTTTTTGATTGCAAAAAGTACAATTATTAGGACAACCAAGATGCGGAACAAAAATTGGAATAATATATTGTTTCTTCATATCATGCTCCTTTTATATATTTTGAAGCGCATTTCTTGCTGCTTCCATTTCAGCATTCTTTTTATTTTTTCCTTTGCCCTTTGCTAATACTTTATCATCACAAGAAACTTCTACAACAAAAGTTTTATCATGATCTGGTCCTTCTTCTTTTAAAACATTATATTGTATTTTAACTTCACCATGAATTTGAAGTTTCTCTTGTAAAACAGTTTTATAATCCTTCATTCCAACATTTCTACTTGCTATTTCTATCGTATCTTCCAAATTATCAAAAATAAATTTTTTACTATTTTCTAAATTACTATCTAAATATATTGCTGCAATTACAGCTTCTACGCTATCTGCCATAATTGCTTTTTTACTATTTTGAGAATGTTTTTCACTTTTTCCTAAATATAAGAAATCACTAAAATTATGTCTCACTGCTATTTGGTATAAGCTATCTTCACAAACAACATTAGCCCTAACTTTAGTCATTTCTCCTTCTGATAATTTAGTATACTCAGAAAATAAATATTCACTAATAATAAACTCTAAAATACTATCACCCAAATATTCTAGTCTTTCATTACTTCTTACTTTATTTTCATATGCATAAGAAGTATGTGTAAGAGCTTCTTTTAATAAATTTTTATTATTAAAAGTATATCCAATATTTTCTTCACACTTTGACCAATCCAACACCTAATCCTCCTTTCTTTTTATTCTATTATACATTTACACATTATAACATCAAAATAATAAATTGTAAAATATTAGTTTTACCAAAATAATTTTCAAAAAACTTTTATAAAATGAATCCAGGGCCAGCAAAAGCCAGCCCCTTACACAATTCACTAACAAATCCCTTCAAATTCAACTTTTTTCTTGAGAAACTCGCCGTATAAAACCTTCAAGATATCCTGATACGACAACCAGTCTTCTGCACACTGCCTGAAACTATACCCTCTAGTACAAGTCTTTCCTTCCAATTTTTCAGGTACTAATACCCTACCTCCATATGGTCTGTCATCATCATCAAAGGAACAACCTGTTTTTTCCAATAAAATGCAGCCTCCGTTACTTTCGTTAGGATTCATATCACAAACATCCGCATATTTATTCCTTACCTTAACTATTATTACATCATCTTCTAACCCGGTTTGAACCTTCGGAACAAAAGTCATTGAAATATAGCCTTTAGAAATAATAGCTCTCATTTTTTCCAATGATATATTCCTAAAATCCTTAGGTGAAAAATAACACCCAGAATTCTTACAACACTTGCCTCCACATATTGCACATTGTAATTTGTCAAAACTCTCTTCTGGGCGTGATAAAGATAACAAATAGTAACAGACGTTGTTTACGATGGCTTCATAATACAACCATTCCTTAATGGCTTCATTTTCTCCGTACAGTGGTATACATGACAATTTCCCATTTATTTCTCGCGGAATCATCAGCTTGCAACCTTTTGGTCTACTACGATAATCTTTACATGTACATCCCTCGTTCTCTTTCCAAAAAGCACATATTCCCTTTTCAGGATTAGCAGTTCTTTGAATCTTCTCGCACCCTTTCTGAGGTACCCTAAGAATATAACCTGCTCTAGCATTTTCGGAATCTAATACGGGATAAAACATTATCTGATTTTCGTAATACAATTTCAGAATGGAATTAAACGTCAGCTCTTCAAAATCTTCTGGCGCATATATTCCTCCTCCATT
Source organism: uncultured Clostridia bacterium (assembly GCA_948852945.1). Taxonomy (GTDB): domain Bacteria; phylum Bacillota; class Clostridia; order TANB77; family CAG-508; genus UMGS1994. Next base: position 8,811 of record CAQPBJ010000032.1, read on the forward strand.
CCGGCAGCATCTTCCTCCGCAACTCGTGCAGAGTTTCTGATTTGTGTACTGAATCATTCTTTCCTCCTACTCTAAATTATCATCCTCTCCTTAAAAGAAACTAGGAGTATTATCAAGTTACCTTTCAATTATACCACTTTTCTTTAGTTATGTAAACTTTGCATTATTCATAAATCTACAACTAAATATTCCCTCCTCATTTATAAGCAGAACAATAGTGGGCTGATAAAAATTTGCTAAACTTTAATAAGCAACGTTCAGCCCACGTTTAATTGTTCGTCCGCGAAAATTCTGAAAGAATTTTCTGTGGAATGTATTTATATTATAGGAAGTTCGGAGAACTTTCCTATAATATAAAAAAACAATCTATGATAAATCATAAATTGTTTCTTACTCAATTAATAGTTTATTATTAAACATTTTCTTTTATATAATCAACTACGTCACCCACAGTAGTAACTTTTTCAGCGTCAGCATCTGGTATTTCTATATCAAATTCTTCTTCTAATGCCATAACTAATTCAACTATATCTAAAGAATCAGCTCCTAAATCATCTATAAATGATGCTTCCATTGTTACTGAAGCTTCAGCTACTCCTAATTGTTCAACAATAATTCCTTTAACTTTTTCGAAAACTTCCTCTGTATTCATTTATAAGAACACCTCCTCTTTTTCTAAAATGTACTTTTTACTATTATTATTCTATGCAATATAAAATGTCAAGATGTTTTTTTATTTTTCTTCTTTATTTCCTTTTTCAAATTCTTCAATCATCTTTGGAACAGCTTTGTTCTCAACAAATTTTTCTGCTTGCTTAATAGTAAATTCAAATAAAATTTCATCACTACTTCCATGAGCTTTTACAACTGGTTTTTTCACCCCTAAAAATAGAGCTCCTCCATATGATTTATAATCAACAGATTTAGCAAAACCTTTAATGGCAGGCAATGAAGGTGCCGCACATATTGTAGTAAAAAGATTTTTCTTTAAATTTTCTGTTAACGATTTCTTTACAAATTTTCCAAGGCCTTCTACAGATTTTAAGAAAATATTACCTGTAAATCCATCAGTAACAATAGCATCAATTTCACCAGAAAAGGCATCTCTGCCCTCTACATTACCAACAAAATTTATCCCTAATTCTTCTGATTTTTCTTTTAATAACAAATATGACTCTTTGGTCAAATCATTACCTTTAGTTTCTTCTGTTCCTATATTTAATAATCCAATTGTAGGTTTTTCAATTCCAAAAGTATTTCGCAAATATATTGTAGACATTAATGCAAACTGAAGTAAATTAATTGGCTTGCAATTAGTATTAGCTCCACAATCCATAAGTAATAATTGACTATGGTAAGCAGGTAAAATTCCACCTAAAGCAGGTCTATCTATCCCTTTTATTCTTCCAACTAATAAAGTAGCCCCTGTAAGTAATGCTCCTGAATTACCAGCCGAAATAAATACATCTCCCTCATCTTCTTTAAGCATTTTAAATCCTACTACCATCGAAGAATCTTTTTTATGTTTAATAGCCACTGTAGGTATATCTTCCATTTCTATAGTTTCAGTAGCATTTTTTATAATTAATCTATTAGAAATTTCTTCAGGCTCTTTACCATAAAATTCTTTAAATTTGCTTCTAATAATTTCTTCTTTACCTATTAAAACAATTTCTGATTTAACCTGATTTACCGCTTTATATGCTCCTTTAATTGTAGCATCTGGTGCATTATCTCCACCCATTGCGTCCAATAATATTTTCATATTAGTCCCCCTCTTGGCTAATTGTATACGTTAATTATTTTATTATGATAGTATAAAAAAATCAAGTTGTATTTACAATATTTAATAAATTTTATGTAAAAAGAAAATTTATATTATAAGAAGCTCAATAAATCTTCATATAATATAAAATTTACTGATTAAAAACTTAAGTAGAAAAAAAGTTGGAAAACAAAAATAGCAAGGAATTTACAAATAAATGTAATCCTTGCTATTTATATGTTTCATTTAAATATTATTCAATAATATCAGAAACGATACCAGAACCTACAGTTCTACCACCTTCACGAATAGCGAATCTTAATCCTTTTTCGATAGCGATAGGAG
>CAQPBJ010000033.1 GCA_948852945.1 uncultured Clostridia bacterium
TACAACTACACAAATTTGTTTTTGTAGATTTTATTTTGGATAAAAAAAGTACTAACATAAATTAGTACTTTTAAAGAACTTTATATTGCAAACAACATTGCCATGTATAATGCATATAACATTAGATAGGTAATGCCGTTTGATCTTGTCATTTCGTCTTTTTTGTCTGTGTATGGGAAGATACACAAAACGATAGTTGATACTATTAATATTCCCATTTGTAGGTTATATGTTGGATTATATTTTATTGGAGATATTACAGCTGATGCTCCAATTATTAATAATATGTTAAATATGTTTGATCCTATAATGTTTCCTATTGCTATATCTGAATCGTGTTTAACTGCTGCTGTTACGCTTGTTACTAATTCTGGTAGGCTGGTTCCTATTGCGATTATTGTTAGACTTATAATTTTTTCGCTTATATTGAACATTCTAGCTATTTTTTCTGAATGTTCTACTACAAAATCGCCTCCAAACTTTAAGGCTATTATTCCTAAAATAACATAGATTATATTTACTATTGTGCTTCTTTTTTTCTTTTCTTCTGCTTCTTTTACTTCTTCAATTCCGTCAAATGCTTCACCTTTTTTTGCCATAATAATTGTATAGATTATAAACATTGCAAATAGTGCTAATAAAATTATTGCGTCTATTCTTGATATTCCGTTTCCTATATTACATAAAACTGTAAATATTATTGTTAAGCCTAAGCACATTGGAATTTCGATAAATTTTGTTTCTTTTTTAAATATTATTGGTGTTATTGTTGCTGATAGTCCTAATATTAGTAATAGGTTGCATAGGTTACTTCCTATTACATTTCCCATTGCCATGTCTTCATAACCATCTAAGGCTGAAGTTATACTTACAAATAATTCTGGCATTGATGTTCCTATTGATACTATTGTTAATCCAATTATTATTTCTGGTATATGAAATTTTTTTGCTATTCCACTTGCTCCTTCTACTAAAAAGTCTGCTCCTTTTATTAGTAGAACGAAGCCAAGTGCTATTATTAATATATTTATTATCATTTTTTTCTCCTAATAGGTTGTTTTATGAATTATGCTATTTTTCTTCTAATAAATTTAATTATTTCTGTTATTGGTATTATTAAAAATGCTAATCCAAACGCTACAGCAAATTCTTCTAAATTAATTTGTGCTAAACCAAATAAGTTTGATAATGCTGGTATATATATTACTCCTAATGTAAAAATTAGAGATAATATAAATGATCCTACCATCCATTTGTTTTTATTTTTTATTTTAAATATAGAACCTCTTTGACTTCTCATTGATATTGCATGAAATAATTGTACTAAGTTTGCTGTTAAAAATGCCATTGTCATTCCATCTTTTGATTCAAAGATTCCATATTTACCAAGTTCTATGTGTTGTCCTATGAAGAAAGATGCTATTATTATAGTAGCCATTATGAATCCTTGTATAAATATTGATACTCCTGCGCCATTAGAAAATACGCTTTCATTTGATTTGCGTGGTTTTCTTCCCATTAAATCTCCTTCAGCTTTTTCCATTCCTAAGGCTAATCCTGGTGTGCTATCTGTTACCATGTTAATCCATAATAGTTGTGCTGGTGTTACTATTGTTATTCCAAATGCTGATGCTAAGAATACATACATTACTTCTGCTGCGTTTGTAGATAATTGAAATTGTAATACTTTTCTAATGTTGTCATAGATTTTTCTTCCTTCTTCTACTGCATTTACTATTGTTGCAAAATTATCATCTGCTAAAATCATGTCAGATGCGCCTTTTGTAACATCTGTTCCTGTTATTCCCATACTTACACCAATGTCTGCTGCTTTGATTGATGGTGCATCGTTTACTCCATCTCCTGTCATTGCTACTACTAATTCTTGGGATTTTAGGGCTTTTACTATTTTTGTTTTGTGTTCTGGCTGAACTCTTGCAAATACTGAATGTGTATTTACTATTTTTATTAATTCTTCATCTGATATGTCGTTTAATTCTGCACCTGTTATTGCTTCTTCTGATGTTGTTATTATTTTTAAGTCTTTTCCAATTGCTGTTGCTGTATCTATGTGATCACCTGTTATCATAATAGGTCTTATTCCAGCTTTTCTGCAGTTTTCAATTGCATCATATACTTCTGGTCTGCATGGGTCTATCATTCCAACAAATCCTATAAAAGTTAAATCTTTTTCTAATGTATCTGGATCAAAGTTTTCTGGAACATTATTATATTCTTTATAACATGCTCCTAGTACTCTTAGGGCTTTATCTGCATATTTTTTGTTCTCTTTTTTTATTTCTTTTTTAAGTTCTTCTGTGATTGGAACTATTTCGCCTTTTTCGTTTATTATGTTTGTGCATCTGTCTAATAATATTTCACATGCACCTTTAGTATATTGAATAATTTTTCCATCTTTTTTATGGACTGTTGACATCATTTTTCTCATTGAGTCAAATGGCGCTTCTCCTATTCTAGGTGCTTCTTTTTCTAATTTATATTTTGGTAAGCCTAGTTTATTTGCAAAGTTTACTAATGCTGCTTCAGTTGGTTCTCCTGTTGCGTCTTCTTTTCCTTCAAGTATTTCTGCGTCAGAACATAAAGCCATTGCTTCTGCTAATAATTGTTCATTTGCTGTTTTATTTTCTACAACTGTCATTTTGTTTTGGGTTAATGTTCCAGTTTTATCTGTACATATTACTTGAGTACATCCTAAAGTTTCTACAGCATTTAATTTTCTAATAAGTGCTTGTTTTTTTGACATGGATGTTACACCTATTGAAAGTATTATAGTTACTACTGCTGGTAATCCTTCTGGTATTGCTGCAACTGCAAGTGCTACTGCTATTAGAAATGTATCTAATATATGTGCTCCTGTAAAATCTCCTGTTTTTATAATTCCGAATATAAAAACAAATACACTTATTCCTATTACTAGTTTAGTTAATACTTGTGAAATTTCTGCCATTTTCTTTTGAAGTGGTGTTTTTTCTTCATCTGAAGTTTGTAGTGCTTGTGCGATTTTTCCCATTTCTGTATCCATTCCAGTTGATACAACAACGGCTTTTCCTCTTCCATATACTACTGTGCTTCCACTGTATAGCATATTTGTTCTATCTCCTAGTGGGATATCTACTGTATTTTCTTTTAAATTTATTAAGTCTACTATTTTGGTTACTGGTACTGATTCTCCTGTTAAAGCTGCTTCTTCGACTTTCATACTAAATGATTCTAGTATTCTACAGTCAGCTGGTATTGCATCTCCTGCTTCTAATACTATTACATCTCCTACGACTAATTCTTCGCTTTTTACATTTTTAATTGTTCCATCTCTTATTACTTTTGATGTAGCTTTTGTCATTTCCATAAGTGATTCAATAGCGTTTTCAGCCTTGTTTTCTTGCACTAATCCTAATATAGTGTTTACTATTACTACAAATAGAATGATAAATACATCTGTAAATGATTCTCCGCTAATTACAGCTGTTACTGCTGAAATAATCGCGGCTACTAATAGCATTATAATCATTGGGTCCATTAGCGATTTAACAAACTTTTTCACTATTCCATCTTTTGGTGGTTCTTTTAATTTGTTTGGCCCCTCTTTTTCAAGTGTTGCTTTGGCTTGCTTTTCGCTAATTCCATTCATACTTGAATGTGCGGCTTTTAAAACTTCTTCTGCATTTTTTAAATATGGCTTCAATCTTTTGTCCTCCTTGTTTATTATATGCTTTCTATAATATAAAAAGACTTGTTTGCATCTAGAATAAAGATACAAACAAGTCTCATTATTTAAAACATAGACAGATTATGAAAATCGGGTATGTTGCCTATGTTACACGTCTTTTTCGTGCTAATTACTCCCTTATTATGTTTGAATTATATATTATAGTAAAAATTATTACAAGTGTTTTTCATCTTTTTAAATCGACATTTTTATGCAATATGGTATATTATTTTGGATTTGTTTTTTCTTATTTTGATGTCTTTTCTTCTGTCTTTTCTTGACTTGTTATATCTTTTTCCTTCTTTATTCCATCAACTATTGTTATGAATTTTACTTTTCCTGTACTTTCTTCTGAAATTTGAGTAAAAGTATCGTATTCTTCTGCTAGTTCTTGTAATTTTTGTGCTCTTGTTGATATATTTTTTATATTATTGTTTGCATAATTGTATATTACATTTATTCCTGATTCATTAAATTTGTGTGTTCCTTCTACTAGCGTTATTGATCCGTTATCAAGTTGTTCTAATCCATTTGATAATTGATTTAGTCCTTCATTTAATGTTGTCATTTGATTTATTACTTTTTTAGTTGCTTCTTTTTTTACGCTGTTTCCTACTTGAACTGCAACTTGTCTTGATATGCTTTTAGCTGCTGTTTTGGCTGTTTCTTCTGCTGTTTTTAATGCTGTTTGCTCAGCTATTTGTTTTGCACTTGCTATTCCTTTTGTCTCTATTTGGTTTCTTTGTGCTTCTACTCCACTATCAGCTTTTGCTATAATATTTGCTTTTTCTGTTTCTGTTAAAGTAGTATCTATATTGTTTGCTATTTGTTCTCCGATTGCTGTTGCTGTAGCATCGTCTATGCTTGGGTTACTTGTTTTAGCTGCAACTATCGCACCTTGTTTTACCGCTTCTTTTGTTTGTAATTTTGCTTCGATTGCTGATTGAATTGCTGTAGCTCTTGCAATTTCTTTTGCATTTTGTATATATTGTTCTTTTATTATTCCTGCTTGAGCATCTATTCCATTGTCTGCATTTTGTATAATCATATTTATTTGCTCTTGTGATAGTGTTATTTCTCCTACTACTTGCTGTTCTATCATTGTTAATGTCTTTTCATCTAATGCATCTTGATTATCATACTTTAAAGTATTTATTGCTTTTTGTACTTCTGTTTGTATTTGATTTGCTCCATTGTTTGCTATATGTATTCCTTCTGATAGGCTTTTTGCTCCTTCTTCAATTTGGTTGCTTGCTGTTTTCAAACTTTCTACTTTTGAATATAATTCATCTATTTTTGAAAAAATATCTAAATTTAATTCTTTTGCGTTTATTGGCATTGCATACATAATTATATTATTCATTTCAAATTCTTTTGAATCCATTTCTATTTCGATTGTGTCTGGTATGTCTAGTTCCTCTGCTTTTAAACTTTCTTTTAATCCTGGAAATGTCATTCCTGCTATCATTGTTTTTGAACCATCGTCTATTACTTTGCTATTTTTTGCTTCTATATTTTTATTTTTTTCATTTGAAATACTCGTTCCACATGCCACTATAAAAGGTGTATACATTTTTTCTTTTTCACCGTTTATTTCAACTTCTTTTGTTTCTTTGTTTTCTACTTTTATTGTAATTTTTATTTTGCCGCTTTTTCTTGCTATTTCTGCTGGTGCTAATTCTTTCTCATTTAATTCATATTTTATTTTTACTCTTATTGGTATTTCTTTATCTGTTTGACCTTTATAGTATATGTCGTTTGAATTTGCTTCCCATATAAGACTTTCTCCTTCTTTTTTAAATGTTTCATCTCCTGATGTGTTTTCAATATTTAGAAGATTAGTCATATCCTTTAATATTTTTTCATCATTTTCATTTATAAGATGGGTTGTTACTATTGTCTGATATCTTTCTCCATCTGGTTTTAAATTAGAGTATACTGTTTCGTCTTTCGTAAAAGCTGAAACTGGTAATGTATACATTAAAGTTGTTCCTAATATTATGCTTGCTGTTATTTTAGATAATTTGTTATTCATTTTTTATTCTCCTTTCTATTGTTTGACCTCTTGCATTTTTCTTGTTGTTTTACATATTAATTTATCAAATATCATTAATAATGATGGAATTACGGTTATTACTACAATAACACTAACTATTGCTCCTCTTGCCATTAATGTACATAGTGAGCCTATCATTTCTATTTTTGAATATGCTCCTACTCCAAATGTTGCCCCAAAGAAACATAATCCACTTACTATAATTGAACTAATTGATGAACCTAATGCTTCTGATATAGCTTCTTTCTTCTTTAGTCCTGACTTTCTATTTTCTATATATTTTGTTGTCATTAGTATTGCATAATCTATTGTAGCTCCTAGCTGAATTGTTCCTATTACTATTGAGGCTATAAATGGTATTGTTGTATTTGTTAAGAATGAACATCCCATATTTATGAATATCGCAAATTCTATAACAAATATTAATAATATAGGCAATGATATTGATGATAGGACAAATATCATTATTATAAATATTACTGCAATTGATACTGTGTTTACATTTCTAAAGTCATGATCACTAATTTCTACTAAGTCTTTCATTAGTGGTCCTTCTCCAACAAACATTCCATTTTCATCATATTCTTTTACTATTTTGTTTATTTCGTTTATTTGAGTGTTTAATTCGTTTGATGCTATTTCATATTTTGAGCTTACTAATATCATTTGATAATGTTCGCTCATGAAAATGTTTTTAATATCATCTGATAATACTTCTTTAGGTAGTGTTGTTCCTATTTTTGAATATCCTAAAGTGAAGTCTACTCCGTCTATTTTTTCTATTTTTTCTAACATTTCGTTTACTTTATAATCTTCTATATCCTTGTTTATTAATATCATCGCTTCTGACGTTAATCCAAATTTGTTTTTTAACTCATTGTTTGCTGAAATACTTTCTAAGCTTTCTGGTAATGATGAGTCTAGTTTATGGTAAACTTTTGTATTGTTGTTACAATATGTTGCAATTGGCAATAAAATTACGAAAATTATGATTATTATTTTATAGTGTTTTATTATAAATTCTTTTATATGTGTGAATTTAGGTAGTATTTCTTTATGGCTTGTTTTTTCTATTAATTTATCAAATTCTAGTAATAATGCTGGTAATATTGTTACTACACTTATTATTCCAAATAAAACACCTTTTGCCATTACTAATCCAATATCTTTTCCTAGTGTTAAGCTCATGCTACATAATGCCAAGAATCCTGCTATTGTAGTTAATGAACTTCCTAATACTGCTGAGAATGTTTTTTTGATTGCATTTGCCATTGCTTTTTCTTTATTTTTTTCATGTTCTTTTTCTGCTTTATAGCTGTGATATAAGAATATAGCAAAATCCATTGTTACCCCTAGTTGAAGTACTGCGCTTATTGCTTTTGTTATGTATGATATTTCTCCTAGGAGTATGTTTGTTCCCATATTAAATAAAATTGCTATTCCTATATTTACTAAAAGAAGTATTGGTGTTAAATAAGAATCTAATGCCAGTTCTAGAACTAATAGACATAATGTAACAGCTATTATTACGTATATTGCTATTTCTGAATTTGCTAAGTCTCTAGTATCTATTAATGTTGATGTCATTCCACTTATTTTACATCTTTCATCTGTGATTTCTCTTAATGTTTCTACTGTGTTCATTGTTTTGTCTGATGATATTGCTTCTTTAAAAGTTACTAACATTATTGTGCTTCCATCTTTATATATTTTATCTTTTATATCATCTGGTATTGATTCTATTGGTACATTGCTGCCTATTATGTCGGAACTGGAAATTACTTGTTCGACATTTTCTAAATTTTTAAATTCTTTTGATAGGTTTTCAATTTCTTTATTTTTCATGTTGTCTAAAATTACTATTGAAAAACCTCCCATATTGAATTCATTTGATAGGATATTTTCTCCTTCAATTGTTTCTATATCTTCTGGAAGATATACTAATATGTCGTAATTAATTCTTGTTGATTTCATTCCTATTATTGCTGGAATCAATAATATTAATGTTATTATTATGATTATTTTTCTATATTTGCATATTATCTCTCCAAATTTTGACATACTTTTTTGCTCCTTTCCTTTCTTCTGATTTTCTATTATAGATTTTTTAACAAATTTTACAACGACACTTTTTTTGTTTTAGAAAGATAATCTACTTTTTTATTTGTTTTGTATATACACTTGTAGTTTTTCTTTACTTTTGTCGAAAAACGTTATATCATATTTATACATATATAAGGAGGTATTAAATATGGGAGATTTACGTACACTTAGAACATATACTCTTTTGAAAAAGGCTCTTTTAGAACTTTTAAGTAAGCAGTCTTTTGATAGTATTAAAGTTAATGATATTTGTAATGTAGCTATGATTCATAGAACTACTTTTTATACTCATTTTTCTGATAAATATGAGTTATTAGATTATGTGATAAAAAGTCTTGAAGAAGATTTGCTTTCAGGATTTGATGTAACTCAATATTCTTCTTCTAGGGATTTTTATAAAGGTTTGATTGATAATTTATTAGAATTTCTTGGAGCTAACAAAGTATTTTTTAAAAACATTCTTAATAATAATTATAATTCAGGTATTATAACTGTTTTTCACGACTCAGCTATTAAGCATATACTTGAATTAATAGAAAAAGAAGGTTCTAATAATAGGAAAAATAGGGTTCCTCCTGTTGTTGTTTCTGAATTTTATGCTGGAGCTGTCACTTCTACTATTCTATGGTGGCTTAAAACTAATAGTAATATTTCTGAAAAAGATTTATGTAATTATATTGTTAGTTTAATATTTGGTGATTAGAAATAATTATTTTTATATAGACTTTTTTTTATTTATTGTGTATGATAGTGTATATTGATTTGAAAGGATTGATTACATATGTTTAATTTAAAAAGATTTTTTGTTTTAATTATTGCTATTGCTTTAATTTTTTCTAATATAGTCTATGCTGCAACTACTACTGTTACTACTGATGATGAATCATCTACTACTAACAGTTCAAGAAGTGATGATGAAGACGATGATGAAAATTCAACTTCTAATAACACTTCAGACGAAGACGATGATGAAGATTCTTCTTCTAATCGTACTAGAAATACTTCTAATACTTCAAGTAGCTCTGGAAATCGTGTTACTTCTCAAGCTTCTTCAAATGCACAGTCTACTTCTCTTTCGAATACAACTACTTCTGGTGTGGATAACGGTGCTTTAGGTATTTCTAATTCATTATCTATTGTTCTTATTGCAGTTGGTGTTTTATTAATTTTCTTATCTATTGCAATTTTAATTAGAATGAAAAAATAATTTTGATTACATATTAATTTTAAAATGCACTTTTTATAGTGCATTTTTTGTTTTGCAAAAATTCATGTCTTGGCATTTATGTATATTTTTTTATTTTTTGTTAAAACTAATTATAGACTTTGAAAATATGGAGGTTAATTATGAAAAATAAGATACTTGTTATTTCTACTGTTTTCTTACTTATTGTTTCTATTTTTAGTTTAACTTATGCAGCTAATGTTACTAACAGTATAGAAAATGGTGTTATTGATATTAAAGCAGCTGCTGAAGATACTGGAGATAAAGCTCGTGATATGGCTGAAGATGCTGGCGAAGGTATTAAGGATGCTGGTGAATCAGTAATGAATACTGCTAATCGTACAATGGAAAGTACTGAAAACATGGTAGATGGTTCTGAAAATCAAATTGATTCAGGTAGAAATGAAACTACTACTGAAAATTTAACTGGTTCTTATAATACGACTAAAACTGATGCTGATATTGGTACTGCAACTGCTTCTAATAATGCTACTATGTGGATGTGGATTATGCTTGCTGTTGTTGCTGTTTTAATAATTGGTTTAGTTTGGTATTATGCTGCTAGTACAAATAACAGTAATAGACGTTAGAATTTATATAAATAGTATTTTAATCTTTCTCTAATTTTCTTTTTTCGGAAGGCTTTAAGTACTATTTTTAAAAAAGGAGGTATCTTATTATAAGATATCTTCTTTTTTTAATAAGCTTATATTAAAAGCTTAATTGATAATAATTATTTTAATAAATTGCGCTAGCGACCAAACGAAACGAACGAAGTAAGTGAAGTGCGAATTTGAGCAATCTACAATATAAAAACAGAGTTTTTTATTCGGAGATTGCGAAGAGCAAAATTTGTTAGAATAATTATTATCAATTAAGCTAGTATGATTTATATTATTATTTATGTTATAATAGTATATATTTTAAGAAGAGGTATTTATATGGAAACTAAATTGATTGCGAAAAATCCAAATGCTCATCATAACTACAATATAAAAAATACTATAGAAGTTGGTATTGAGCTTACTGGTACTGAAATAAAATCTATTAGAAATGGTAAAATTAATCTAAAAGATTCTTATGCAATAATTAAAAATGGTGAAGTTTTAGTTTATGGAATTCATATTAGTCCATATGAATTTGGAAATATATATAATAAAGATCCTTTACGTACTAGAAAACTTTTACTTCATAAACATGAGATTAATAAACTTTTTGGTCAAGTTCAACAACAGGGTGTTTCTCTTATTCCTGTTTCTGCTTATTTTAAAGGGTCTAGAGTAAAGCTTGAACTTGGTATTGGTACTGGTAAAAAGCTTTATGATAAGCGTGAGGATTTAAAGAAAAAGGATGCTGAGATGTATATTAAGCGTCATTTAGATATATAAAAAAGATAGAAAATGAATTTTCTATCTTTTTTATATTATTGTTCTATGCTTTATTTGCTGAACAGAATACATTGTTTATTT
>CAQPBJ010000034.1 GCA_948852945.1 uncultured Clostridia bacterium
AAGCCCTTTTAGGGCAAGTTCAAACCACGCGTTTTACACGTGGTTATGATTTATACAGCTTTTACTAAAGAATATTTATTTAGATGTGTTGTAGGAACATATATTTTTTCTATTATTGGTTCAATTTCTACAGAATAATATACGTCATCGTAAGTATATGTTTCATGAGGATATTCTGTGAATCCATTTTTTAAATAAAATCCTATAGCTCGTCCTAATCTTTCATATGTTCCTAATATAATTCTTTTATATCCTTTTTTTCTGGCAAATTCGTATAGCTCATTATATAGTTTTTGTGCTATACCTTCTCCTCTGTAGTTACTATTTACATACATAATTTTTAAATATGCTTCATCAGGATTTTTTCCTTCTAAAGCGATACATCCTATAACTTTTCCTTCGGACGATAGGGCAATCCAACAATTTCCGTTTGTTTTTTTGTACATATTATAGTCAGCATTTTGACAACTTTCTCTGTAATGTTCGAAGCCATATTCTTCTACAAAAATAGATACAATTAAATCGCTAACTTCTTTTTTGAATTCATCTCTGTATTCAACTATTTTAATCATATAGATTACCTCCTATCTTTTAAAAGTGTACAGTTTTTTTGAAAAACTCCCCCTTTTTTACGCATAAAAATGATACAATACTTGAAATTTCTTTCGAAGATTTAAATATTGTATCTAACTTAAATGTATTATACCATAATTCTTTATATTTCGTCAATATCTTTTTTATAAAAGATTTATCAATTATGAATCTTAATTTATCTTTAATTTTCTCTTTGTTACTCTTGTTTTCTCTGTTATTCTTATAATTGTAATAATATAGGTTGAATTTGTTTTCCTTCTAATGCTTGTTCTAAGGTTTTTATTATATATTGAGAATCAAATACTATTGAACGAGGTTTTGTTATTGGATTATCTTGTTTGAATGGTACAAAATAATAATTTCGCATATTTAGTAATTTTCCTATATTGATGGCGTTTCCGCTTAGACCATTATTAGTTGAAATTGCTATTACTAAGGGATTTTCGTTTCTTAAGTGTGATTTTGCTGCCATAGTTGCTGGTGTATCTATTATGTCATTAGCAAGTTTTGCTATAGTATTTCCAGAAGCGGGAGCTATTATCATGATATCAGTCATTTTTTTAGGTCCTATTGGTTCTGCTCCTTGAATACTATGAATTATTTTATTTCCTGTAATCTCTTCAATTTCATCTATAAATTTTTGTGCTTCTCCAAATTTAGTATCTAGTGTATATGAATGGTATGACATTATTGGTATGACATTTGCATTTTCTTTTACTATTTTTTTTACTTCTTCTATACTTTTATTGAAGGTACAAAATGATCCTGTAAAAACATATCCTATATTTTTTCCTGCTAGTTTCAAAAAAATACCTCCTTTTAATCTTTATATATTATATGACATTATGTAAATTATTGTTTCATGAAGAAGTAGTAATTTATATTTTATTTATTTGCAAAAAAAGTAAGGCAATTTTATATCTATGTGTTTATATAATAAAAGGATTAAGAACTTTTATAAAATATAAAAAGATTAGAATGAATAATTCTAATCTTTTAAGTATATTGTGTATAATATTAATAATTTTCAGCCTTAATTTCAAAGTAAGCTTTTGGATGACTACAAACTGGGCATACTTCTGGAGCTTGCTTTCCAATAACAATATGTCCGCAATTTCTACATTTCCAAATTTTATCTCCATCCTTAGAAAATACTAATCCGTCTTCAACATTTTCTAATAATTTCTTATATCTTTCTTCGTGTTCTTTTTCTATTTTTGCAACTGCTTCAAAAAGATAAGCTATATGATCAAATCCTTCTTCTTTAGCTTCTTTAGCCATTCTGTCGTACATATCTGTCCATTCAAAGTTTTCTCCAGCTGCTGCAGCTTTTAAGTTTTCAGCTGTAGATTTTACTTCTCCACCTTCTAATAATTTGAACCACATTTTTGCATGTTCTTTTTCATTATCAGCTGTTTCTTGGAATATAGCAGCTATTTGTTCATAACCTTCTTTTTTTGCTTTGCTTGCAAAGTATGTATATTTATTTCTTGCTTGTGATTCCCCTGCGAATGCTTCCATTAAATTTTTTTCTGTTTTTGTTCCTTTTAATTCCATTTTAAAACCTCCTAAATATTATTAAAAATTACTGTATAAATATATCATATAAATTTTATAAAGTCTAGATTAAATTAATAATAAAAGCCAACATTTCTGTTGGCTTTATATATAAATTATTCATCTATTTCTGATGTGTTGTCTAATTCTGGTACTACAGGTTTGTCTGTTACTTCTGGAGTAACTACTGTTTCTGGTGTTGTTGGTACTGATGGTGTTGATGTAGTATCAGGTGTTGTAGATTCTGTTGCTTCTGGAGATTCACTTGGTTCTGTAGATGGTGTTACATCTACTTCTGTTTCTCCATCTTGTTCATCTTGTTGAACTGTAGCTGCTTTAGTTGATAAGTTTTCTATATAGTCTTTATCAGGTGGATTGAAGCCATTGTTTAAGCTATTGTCATTACTATCATTTGTTCCATCATTAGATGGAGCTGATGGTGCAGAAGAACTTGAGTTTGTTGCTTCTTTAACGCATTTAACATTTATAGAAACTGATTTTTTAGTTACGTTTCCAGATGAATCTGTAGTTCCACCATATAGAAGTGTTAATCCTTGTTGTTCCAAAGGAGCTATTACACTTTCATCATCAATGTAGTATGATATTCCAATTGCATCAATTAATGTTGCACTATTCCAAGAAGAAACATTATTATAATTTCCATTAGCATCTTTGATGAAATATTGTACATCTATATCTAATGAAGCTTCAGGGTCAGAGTTTTGATAAAGAATTATAGAGTCTGCACTATTAGTTAAGCTTTCGTTAGTTGTTGTACCTACTGTGCATAGACCTTTAGAAATTTTTCTTTCTTTACTTCCTAAAAGTAGACTAACATCTATTAATGTATAATATTCACTATAACCTTGGTTAGGTGATTGAGCTTGTATGTTATTATTTTGTTTTGTAGTATATAAATTAATGCTATGAGAAGTTTTTCCAACAGTACCGTCTATTTTTATGTCAGTAGCTGCTTTAGGTAAAATTTCTACATTTAAATTTTTAATTAGATGTGCTTTATATCCAGAAGTATTAGATAGTGAAGCGTTATTTGAAATATCAAGTGTTACGTTTCCTGTTCCTTGAAGATTGTTATCTGCTAAAGAAACTAGTCTAATACCATCGATAAAATCTTGAGTTCCAAGAGATCCATTATTATCTCCAGATTTTAAGCTACTATATCTATTGTTAGGATCTACATTTACATTTTCAATACTTAGAATTGAAGTTGCATTATCTAAGTTTAATTTAACTGAAGTAGAACAGAAATAATAAGATTCTGTGTTTTCTGATGATAATTCTACTTTAGTTCCATCAGGATATGTGTGATAATATTTTACTTTTAAGTCAACAAAATCATTTGGACGAATATATACTGTATCTGTGATTTGCTCGTTTGTTTCAGCATCAAATAGAGCTATTTCAGTTGCTGTTTTTACTTCTTCAACAGTGATAGATTGAACATCTTTTGTTATTGTTCCGTTTTCAATGTTATTTCCTTTTAAAACAGGAGTTAAATCAAAAGCATTAGTATTATTTGATGTTGTATAAACTTCAACTGTATTGTTGTTGTCAATTAATTCTAATGTTACATTTGCTGGTTGAGTAATAGAAACTAATTCAGTTGAAATTGCTCTATTATTATTTGCAGATATAGTAGCAACTAATGTTTTTTCTCCACGAAGTATTGCTGTTTTGTTTGGAGTGACAGTAATATCACTTGCTAAAAATTCAACTGGGTATGCTTCAAGAATAGTTCCTGTTTTTGTATATCTTAAATTTAAAACAAAATCTTGTATTAATATTGATTGTTCTGTTTTAGTTGATACTTTATATGCTTCTTTTTGGATATCTGTTAATGATGATATAGTTCCTAATTCATCTTTTCTTGCTAAAAATGCATCTGCTGTTGTAACTTTACCATCTTTGTTAACATCACCATAGATTAAAACTGTACATTTATCACCATTTGGTAAAGTGAATGTATCACCTGTTTTTACTATAGTGCCTGTAATAGCAGTTACATCTATTGTATTACCAAATTCTGCTTTTAAATCATCTATTGTTATTACAGAATCACTTGTTGGTAATGCATATGGTACTATTTTACCTGTTAAGTTTGTATATGTTGTATAGATTCCAGCGATTGATTTTTTTACTGAACGAGAATTGCTATCTCCTGTATTATCAAATGTAGGAATTTTTGAACCATCTGGTCTTGTGTAAGGAGAATCTGAATTTACAGGTTTTCCTGTTATTTTTGCTACTGTTACAGATGGTGTTGTGAAAGTTTCTGTAGAAACTGTAGCATTTGTATCTACAACTTCTAGAGAACCACCAAGAACAGTAAATGGTACACTAGTACCTGAGTTTATTGCTTTAAATTTTAATGTTACTTTTTCTGTTGAATCAGTTCCATCTATGTTATAAGCAGAAACTCTAACTGTGTCAACTGCCATTAAATTTGATCTTGTAGAATCCAAATCACTTGTTGCAGAATCAATTACGTATTCATATTTAGCATTATCAAATTTTAAATCAAATTGTACAGATTCAACATTAGCTGTATCAATTTCAACTGTAACTGTAACTTCTTCACCTACTTCCATATTTTGTGGTTCGGCTGATATTGTTGCTGCATTTACTGTTAAAGGAATCATTATTGCTAAAAAAAGTAAAGCAGCTATAGTTAAAATTCTTTTTTTCATATTATTTATTTTCCTCCTTAAATAAATTAAAAAAATTTAAATTTCTCTTGCTTTAATAATTAGTCTAGTTAAATTTCCTGGTGTACAAGTGATGAGCGTCACCTCCCTTTTATCATTTGTTTCTTGATTTAAAGAATCCAGATTATCTGGATATACTGTATACTTATCATAAATTTTATAAGTAACTTTTTTTGAATTTGTTTTATCTATAATATAAAATGTATCATCTTTTTCAATATTCATTAAGTGTCCAAAAATTTCTTGATAATTATGACCTTCTATACAGAAGTTTCCTGGTTCATTTAGATTAAAATCTGGGGCATAAAATTTAATTACTCCAAGTTCAAGTGCTTCCATAGTTTGTTCTTTATTAGGTACTTCTAAAATATATTGTTCTATTCCTACTTTGTCTATAACAATTTTTCCAAGAACATTGTAGTTTTCAATTTTGTCTGGCATATTTATATTTTCAACTACTTCAACTGATGAATTTGTTTGTTCATCAGAATTATTTGAAATGTTGCTTTCAGTTCTTTCCTTTTTATTTTGCATAAAAAAGTAAATAGAACATATTAATAATATAATAAAGAAAACTATAATGATTTTTTTAAAAATACTTAAGTTATTTGAATGTTTAGCTTTCAATGGTCTTCTCCTCTTCTTTTATAAAAGTGTAATAATTTTTCTCTTAAATATTATATCATATAAAAATTTTTTAGCAAATATTTTTTAAAAATTAATTATAATAAAGTTAATTATCTTATTGTGTATTGATTTTTAAATGTCTTGTTTTTTGATGTTATAATCGTTAGTGTATATCTTCCCCTTTTGCTAAAAGTATAGCTTGTTGGAAGATTGTTTGATTCTTTAGAAAAGTTTTCTTGATCTATTGATATAGATTCAATATTTTCTAAATTTTTAAAAGTTATAGTATTATTGTTTGAATCAAAAGATGTGTAGCTGTCTATAGTATCTTGAACAAGTTCAAAGTTAATAGTTGTTTTATTTAAAGTAATAGAATATTTGCCAGGAAGACTTAAACTTACATCTTTGTCTATTGATGACTTTTCATTATTAGGATATGTAATGGTAGCTTGAGAGTCATTGTTCCATGTAATGGATATAGGAGTAGTATCAATATCAATTTTTTCATTATTATTTAAAGTATAAGTTTTACTTTCTTTAATGTATTGAAAATTAATATTCGAATTTTTATTATTTGTTTTTACATAGATTAAAATGACTGCAATAAATAAAATAAAACATAGTATTAATATTATTTTTTTCTTTTTCATGGTATCCTCTTAATTTAAATATTTTTACAATAATAATTATTATATTATATATAAATAAAAACTTCAACATTAAATGTTGAAGTTTTTATTTTGTATCGGCAACTATCTTATAGTATAAGTTGATTCGTATGTTCCAGTTGTTGTAACTATAGATACTATAATTCTTCCTCTTGATAAGCTGTAAGTATCTACAAGATCGCTTCCTGTATATGTTTTTCCTGCAATTGTTATACTTGTAACATTACTTAAATCTGTGATTGTAAGAGTTTTTGTAGCTGTATCTATAGAAATGTAGTTATCTATTGTGTATATTTCAATTTCAAAAGTTTTAGATACATTTCCTACTGTTATTGTATATTGTCCAGCTAATGTTAATGTAGTTCCTTGAGTATAAGTTTCTGTATGTCCATCTGGATATGTTAAAGTACCAATTTCGTTTGTAGACCATGTAAGTGCAGTTTGATTTATAAAGACTTTTCCATTTTCAAATGAACTATTGTTTCCATTAGATGTAGCTTTAATTATAGTACCTTCTACATATACTGATGTAGTACCTGATTTACCATTAAATGTTATTGTTATAACAACGTTTGTTCCTACATAAGGTGTTGTGTCTACAGGTAATGCATTACCGTTAACTGTTAATTGAACTTGGTTAAGTTCAGCATCTGTTAATGCTATTGTTTTTCCTGATGCCATTGTTTTTGTTAGTTGTATGATTGACATTATATCGTCTCTTGCAATTGCTTCACCTGATTTGTATGTTTTTGTGTTAGTTGTTGTTACAGTTAATTCTTTCATATAGTCTGCTACGATATTTAATGTTGCAGTCATATTTGCAGGTACGTTATAGTTTTCTTTGTCTGTTACATCAAATACGGCTGTTACTGTATATGATCCAACTTCTACTTTACCGTTTCCAGTATAAGTTACTGTTACACCAGTTGGTAGGTTACCTGTTATTGCTATATTTCTTACTGTTTCTCCATCATAGATATATTCAACATCATTAAATTGAATGTTTGACATGTCTGGTGTTGCTTTATTAATTGTTAATGTTGCTGTCATATCTGCTACAGGATTGTAGTTTGTAGCTACTGTAAAGATTGCTTTTACTGTGTATGTTCCAGCATTTGTTGGAACTGTAGTTGTTGTATTATTCTTAGAGTCAGTATATTCATATCTTACATTTGTAATACCTGTAGGCATTGCTTCTACTCCGTCTTTTGTTAATACGATACCTTGAGCTGATCCATTATATGTTGTTGTTTTATTTTCAAATGTATATCCTGTCATGTCTACATTTTCCTTATCTGGTTCTTTTTCAATTAATGTAAATGTTAATACTTCATTTACTCTAGCGTTGAATTTACTTTGTAGAGTTTCAGATTTAACTGAAGCTACTATTGCCATAAATGCATCCCAGTTTGTATAGTTTGCTGGATCTTTTGATGCTACATAGTTATCAACTACTGATGTATCTAATTTTTCTGGTATTAATGTATTTAAGTTTATCTTAGCTACTTCTACATCAAATATACTTTGTAATTTGATTAATTTAGCATTAGTGATTGCATCTTCGATAGCTTTGTAACTATCAGCTGTGTAATCATCTTTTACTAATTTAGCTAATTCTGCTTCGATTGTATCTAGTGCAGTTGTGTCGATTGTTGCTGGTACTAAGTTATCTAATGATATCTCAGCTACAGCTTTATCAAATTCACTTTGTAATTTGATTAATTTAGCATTAGCGATTGCATCTTCGATAGCTTTATAACTATCAGCTGTGTAATCATCTTTTACTAATTTAGCTAATTCTGCTTCGATTG
>CAQPBJ010000035.1 GCA_948852945.1 uncultured Clostridia bacterium
GAATAAGATTCTAAAATATAATTAGCAGCATCTTCTATACTATCCATAAAAGAAGGATGCCAATAAGGTTTAAGCTCTTCTGCAAATACTTTTAAAGAAGAAGAAATTAAAATTAAAATTAAAATTAAAAAAGGAAATAAAATTTTTTTAAACATAATTAAAACTTAAATTATAATTATTCTCTAATATAAAGAGAATAATTGCCATTGCACCAAAGAGAAACACCAGAAACAGTAACGTCCTTACCCTCTAAAGATTTAAATTCTAAAAACTTACTTCTAGGAACACCAACACGATACATTTTTCCACCAGAATAAATATTAAGACTATAATATTCTCTTGTACCTTCTTTCGACATTGTAGTAATACATTCTAATAATTTTCCTTTAACGATAATTTCCATAAAAACACCTCGATTTACATATTTTTTAATTACAAAAATATAATATCACTTTTTGAACAAACTTGCAATATTTTACTAGTAATATTTTACTAGTAATATTTTGCTAGTAATATTTTACTAGTAATAAATGTCTATATAATTTTTAACAATTTAAAAATAAAATAAAAAATATAAAAAAAAGAAAAAGGTGAAAAAATGATAAAATACTATAGAGAAAGAAAAGGATTAACACAACAAGAACTGGCAGAAAAAATAGAAGTGTCATACAAAACAATGTACAATATAGAAAAAAGAAATAATACAGATGTTAGAACAGCAATTAAAATAGCAAAAGAATTAGAAACACCAATTGAAATAATATTTGCAAAAGAAAAAAAGGAGTAAAAACCCCTTTTAAAAATTATTATTTTATGTTATTATCTATAGGACGATTAAAACGCGATACTTTTTTATAATTACGATAAGTAGTTATTAACTCATTAATCTCGTAAGTTAGCAGGCTTACGGGATTTTCTTTTTCGATTAATTCTAATTCTTGTACTTCTCCGATTTCGATTTCTTCACATTGCATATTAAACAGAATACCAAAACCTTGCCTTATTCTTTTATTTTCTAATGCTTGTACTAAAGTTTTAAAAACATAATAATTTTCTATATCAGTATCTTTAAAAGTATACTTAAAAACTTCATAAATACCTGATTCATCAAGTTCTTTAAAATCTACTTCTAAATTTTTTTTACCTTTTTTAAAATATTCTTGTTTAGGATCATAAACTATATCGGTAATATTTTTAGAAGTTAATCGTTCATTGTACCAAATCATACTCCACAACTGCCCAATTTGCAAATCAACAAAAGATTTCATATTATAAGAATTTCTTTTATTAGACCACTTGCCTTCTATATGTTTATTAATTAATTTTTCACAAATATTATAATTACTAAAAACAACACAATGCAAATGAGGCTTAAAACCCTGTTCTTGATTATAAGTAATTTCTAATACTTTAATCCCACCCTCTAATTTAATTAATCTATTAGAATAAGAAAGTTTATTATCTAAATCATAAGTATATTTCTGCATTAATTTAAGAAAAGATTTATTTAATTTATCTATAGTATTTCTCAATTGTGAAGCAGAAACTGAAGGAATAGTTAAAGTTAACATATAAGCATGATAACCTAAATCACTATACTGCTTATAAACATCTCTAAACTTATGTATAAATTTAGATATATCTAAAAGCTTACAGTTAGGACAGAATCTATTATTATTACATCTATTAACAGATTGTAAATCCAATATTTTATTTTTCTCATACTTATCCCAATGCCAAAGATTAAGACAATCATTAATACGTTCAGACCTTTTTTTATAAATACTAAAATTTTCCTTAAACTCTTCAGACATACCATAATACCATTTAGAATATTGGTTATTATATTTTTTTTTCTTTGAATCCATTTTTTCTAAAATTTCATTTGTAAATTCCAATAAAGACCCCCCTTAAAGTCGCTATTTTACTAAGAGTATAAAGATGTTTGTATAGGTATCGAGAAAGAACCTATTTTTAAGTTTTTTTCTATATTTTTTTAACTCCCTTAAAGTACCCTACCCTACTTAATAATGGCACCAAGCCCCATAAAGGGGCAAACTGTTAAGGCTTATAGAGAGAGTAGGGGACAAACTCCGTAATTAAAATTTATATTTTTTTTTAAAATGTATAAGTTATTAAAGTTTAGAGAAAAAAGACACGCGTTGCTCCTATGCGACCCGTTCCTCTCGCATCTGCAATTATAAAATTAAATTAGATATATAACAGTCTTTAGTTCCTTGCAAGTATGTTGCAATATACATATTATTTTTATAAGTAAATACAATATCTATTAAGTTGTTATCTACATACCTTTTAAGATAAGTTACATCTTTATCAAATAAAAGATTAATACCCATTTCATTTTGAACATAACTCATTAATTTGCCAGTATCAATAGAAAATCTATTTGAATTTAAATCATCTTCCTCTAACTGGATACTACTATATTCTGTTTCATAATTATTCATATCAATACCCCTTTTTTTTAATTAATTATTATTTTTTTCAAACTTAATTTGAAGTTTTTGCAAAATTAAAATCTGTTGATTAATAGAATAAATTTTATAAGGATCTTTACAATTCCTTTTCTCGTCCTGAAGTTTAGCAATATAAAACTCTAAAGAAGTTTTATCAGTAGTATTAACACAAAGATTATAAAAATCATTAATATAATTTCTAAACATACTAGAAATATTCTTCTCATGTAATGTTTCAACTAAATATGATGCTTTTTTCTTTTCTTCTTCACTAACACGAATAATAATATTAGAATTTTTACACATAATATATCTCCTTAAAATAATTAAATTAATTACTTAACTTAAATATATTATAACATTGTATATACGTTTTGTATATACAAAAATAAAAAATAATTATTTTTTTAAATTAATTCCAATATTCAAATACCTTTTCCTGTAAATCTTTTCTAGTGTAGGAATCATAATATTTGAAAACATTTCTTCTATAATGTAATCTAGTAGAGAAGGGAACAAAATCAAAAACCATTTTTGGCTCTCCTTCTTTAATAGAAACGTATTTTAAAATATTTTTAGTTTTATTAAATCCTAGAATATTAAAAATAGATTTTTTTACAACTATTATATTAGTAGCATTATCACGAACAACTGGAATAACGTCATTAAAAGAAGGAGAAACTATAATAATTTCCTTAACTTTATAATGCCTATACATAGTCATAAATTCTACAATATTGGAAGTAATAGAATTTTTGTACATACTTCCACGTGATCCAAGACCATGACTCGCAGCTTCATCAATAAAAATTACTGCATTTTCTCCAAATTCGTATTGCATTAAATCCGTTAATTCTAATTTTTTTGCACCTTGTAAATACAAATTTGAATAAACGTTATAACCTTTATTTAAATATTTAATGCACATTTTAGCACCTTGAACAGATTTTCCTGCACCACAATCGCCAATAATTAAACTAATTCCCATTTTTTGAACTCCTTTATGTAAATTTGCTAGTATGAAAGCTTATAAAAACTATAGATAACTTAAAATAAAATTTATGCTCGTAAAAGGCATAAAGCCTATTTTACGAGCATAAATTTTTTCTTAAACTATCTAATAGCATTTTTTACAACTGCTATTCCATAGCTAGCGATACCAATTACACAACCAGTAAGCAAAATTGGATTTTCTGTAACGAAAGTTATTACCTTAGAAACTAATCCAAGACCATCAGTCAAAACTTCTGCCATCAAAATTCACCTCCTTTATCATATCTGCCCAAGCAAAATTCCTTTAATGCTCTAAGAACATAATTAAGGGAAACAAGAGCAACCAAAAAAACTAATGTATCATAAAAAATAGAAATAGAAAATAAATTAACTATAATAGAAAAAATTAAATCTAACATTATATGCTATATACTCCTAATTAAACTAAAAATGCCTTTTAAAACATAAATTGAACATATTAAAAATAATATAGCTCGTACTATAAAATCCAAATCGGGAACTATAGAAATATAACCATTCCCTAATTCTATAATTTGCCATTCGTGTTTCCCTATCAAATTAATAATATTTTCTACCATTTTTTTACACCTTCTTAACAAAATTCATATAAAATTTAAATAATAACATTATTATTCCAATATAAAAAAGATATTGAAATTTAAAATAAATACCATCTCCTATAGGAATAGGAGTACCTAGAAAATCCCAAATAAGTTTAAACATATTTTTTATCCTCGAATAAGCTTTAAAACTCCTCTAACTACAGAATAAAGAACTGTAAAGGATATAACTCCATAAGTAACGTTAAGTATATCTTTAGGAATAAAACTAAATAAATTAGAAATAGCTTGGCTAGTTTCTTTAAGAGTAGAGACCATTTGGGTTATATATCCAATTAAAACAGAAAAAACATAAGATAAAAGCCTAAAAGGATAAGTAACAAGCCAAATAATAACATCTCCAAAATATTTAATCCATTCTAAAATAGAACCACCTTCAGGTGGAGTAGGGAAGGAATCCCAATCATCTCCCGAACCTGGAATGCTAGAATCGGGCAAATTTTCATCACTAATCAAATTAATAGTAATTTCATCTTCATAATAGCGATGCTCTCTAGCAAAATCATCAGAATCTTTATCAACGTCCATCATTAACCGAATATCAATTTTATTTTTTCCAAGCTCTTTAAAGTAAGTTTTTATAGTCATTTCATACTCGACAATACGATTTCCGAAAGCGTTTTGAGTAGGAGACTTAATCCATTTAAAATTCAAAATTTCTATAGGATTAATAGAAGTAGTATTATTAACAATCTGCATTTTATCTGCTTCATCTCCAGCCCACAAATCATAATCCATTTTGTACCTACCACGAACCTTGAAAGTAACTGGATAACCTTTATCAGTTTCAAAGGAATTATAATCACTATTGTGTAAAGGTTCTGTTATAACTATTCCATTTCCAGAAGGAGGTAAAATATTAGAATGGTCATCATCACCTAAATCTGGCTTAAAATAATTATCGTAACCTAACAAAGTAAAATCAAGACTATTAATTTTTAAAAATTTATCGGGTTCGCCTACATAAAAATTACCACTAAGTGTACCAGAAGAAATTTCTTTTAAAGTTGTTAAACTATATCTAACAAGCCTAACAGAATAACCAACAGTTTTTTGTTTTCTAGAATTAATAAAACCTTCAAGATAATATTTCCTTTCTGGATTAATTAAATCTTCTTCAGTTAAATAAAGATAATTAATATCTTTGTTGTATTTATCAACCAAAACAAATTCAACTGGATAATCGTTAGTAAATAAAGTATTAACAAAATTCTTAGCATCTTCATAAGAATTCCCAAGATTTTCAAGTGGAGAAACAGAATAAGATTCTAAAATATAATTAGCAGCATCTTCTATACTATCCATAAAAGAAG
>CAQPBJ010000036.1 GCA_948852945.1 uncultured Clostridia bacterium
TGAGTATGGTCCAGTTGAACGAGCATGTATTTTATCATCAACTAAGTGGTGAAGTTTTAACATATACATTACACCAACTGTAATTGGATGGTCAAATGGTTCACCTGTTCTACCATCATAAAGAATTGTTTTTCCGTTTGTTTCAAGTCCTGCTAATTTTAAGCATTCTTCGATATCTTCTTCTGATGCACCATCAAATACTGGTGTAGCTATTTTCCAATCAAGCATTCTTGCTGCTGCTCCTAAATGAACTTCAAGCACCTGTCCTAAGTTCATACGAGAAGGTACACCAAGTGGGTTAAGAACTACATCAACTGGTGTTCCATCTGGTAAGAATGGCATATCTTCTTCTGGCATAATTCTTGAAATAACACCTTTGTTTCCGTGACGTCCAGCCATCTTATCACCAACTGATATTTTTCTTTTTTGAGCTATATATACTCTTATTACTTTATTTACACCAGGTCCTAATTCATCTGAATTTTCTCTAGTGAATACTTTAACATCAACTATTGTTCCAGCTTCTCCATGAGGTACACGTAGTGAAGTATCTCTTACTTCTCTAGCTTTTTCACCGAATATTGCTCTTAGCAATCTTTCTTCTGCTGTTAGTTCTGTTTCTCCTTTTGGAGTAACCTTACCTACTAATATATCTCCAGGTCTAACTTCAGCACCTACTCTGATTACACCATCTTCATCTAGGTCTCTTAAGCTGTCTTCTCCAACATTTGGGATGTCTCTTGTAATTTCTTCTGGTCCTAATTTTGTATCACGACATTCGCAATCATAATCTTCTATATGTATAGATGTTAATACATCTTCTTTTACAAGTCTTTCATTTAACAAAATAGCATCTTCATAGTTATAACCTTCCCAAGTTGTAAATGCGATAAGCAAGTTTTTACCAAGAGCCATTTCACCTTTATCTGTAGCAGGTCCATCAGCGATAATGTCTCCTTTTTTAATTTGCTCACCTGTTTTTACAATTGGTCTTTGATTTATACATGTTGCACCATTTGTTCTTTTAAATTTGCGTAGGTGATATACTTTTTCTTCACCTTTTTTATTTTTTATTTTGATTTCATCAGCTACAACTCTTGTAACTTCTCCGTCTTCTTCTGCTACTACAACTACTCCTGAGTCTTTAGCAGCTCTGTATTCGATTCCTGTTCCAACTCTAGGTGAATCTGTAATCATAAGTGGTACAGCTTGACGTTGCATGTTTGCACCCATTAGGGCACGGTTAGCATCATCGTGTTCTAAGAAAGGTATCATTGCTGCAGCAACAGAAACTAATTGTTTTGGTGATACGTCAACATAGTCAACTTTTTCTTTCTCAACTTCTATGATTTCATTTAAGTATCTAACTCTAATTCTGTCATTTACAAATCTATTTTCTTCGTCTAATGGTTCAGATGCTTGGGCTACTATATAATTGTCTTCTTCATCTGCTGTCATATATTCTACTTCATCTGTTAATTTTCCTGTTGCTTTATCAACTTTTCTATATGGTGTTTCAACAAATCCATATTCGTTTATTATAGCAAATGTAGTAAGAGCTGATATAAGACCAATGTTTGGTCCTTCTGGAGATTCTATTGGACATAATCTACCATAGTGAGTATAGTGAACATCACGTACTTCGAATCCAGCTCTTTCTCTAGATAATCCACCAGGTCCTAATGCAGAAATTCTTCTTTTATGTGTTAATTCTGATAGTGGGTTTGATTGATCCATAAATTGTGATAATTGTGAACTTCCAAAGAACTCTCTAATTGATGATGTTATTGGTTTTGTGTTTATTAATGTTTGTGGTGTTACAACGTCTAAGTCTTGTATTGTCATTCTTTCACGAACAACTCTTTCAAGTCTTGTTAAACCAATTCTAAATTGATTTTGTAATAATTCACCAACACATCTAATACGTCTGTTTCCTAAGTGGTCGATATCATCTATTTTTCCTAATCCATGGTCTAAGTTTAATAGATAACTTATTGATCCTAATATATCTTCAGTTGTAACATGTTTTGGAACTAATTCATCCATTCTTTCGTTAAGAACTTTTGCTAAATCTTTTTCTTCAGTATTGTCTAATATATTTTTCAATACTTCATAATTAACTAATTCTTTAACTTTAACATCTTTTAGGATTTTTTCTGTAACAAATGCTCTAATGTCAACTGTTCCGTTACCAATAATTCTTACTTTTTTATCTTCTACTTTAACATCTACAACATTTATTCCTGAATTTTGTATTTCTTCCGCTACTTCTTTAGATATTACTTCATCTTTTCCTACGAAAAGTTCTCCTGTTTCTTGGTTTATAATATCATCATATGAAACTCTATTTGTAATTCTTGTAGCTAAACTTAATTTTTTATTATATTTGTATCTACCTACTCTAGCTAAGTCATATCTTCTATCATCAAAGAATAATCCGTTAAATAAGTTTCTAGCAGCATCTACTGTAGGTAATTCTCCTGGTCTTAGTTTTTTATAGATTTCTATTAATGCATCTTCTTGTGTTTTTATAGAATCTTTTGCTATTGTTGCAATTAATTTTTCTTCTTCACCAAAGAAGTCTATTATTTGGTCATCAGTTAATAGTCCTATTGCTCTTAATAGTGATGTTACTGGTAATTTTCTAGTTCTGTCTATTCTAACCCAGAATACATCATTACTATCTGTTTCATATTCTAACCATGCACCTCTTATTGGCATAACTGTTGATGTATATATTTTCTTTCCTGTTTTGTCATATGTCGAATCATAATAACATCCTGGAGAACGAACTAATTGGCTTACAACAACTCTTTCAGCTCCATTTATTACGAATGTAGCACTATCTGTCATAAGTGGGAAATCTCCTAGATAGATTTCTTGTTCTTTAATTTCTCCTGTTTCTCTGTTTATAAGTCTTACTTTAACGTGTAATCTTGTTGAATATGTAGCATCTCTTTCTTTTGCTTCTTCTAGTGTATATTTTGTTTTTTCTTCCATGTAGTAGTCAAAAAATTCTAATACTAGGTTTCCAGAATAATCTATTATTGGTGAAATATCTTTTAATACTTCTCCTAGACCTTCTTTAATGAACCATTCATAAGAATCTTTTTGAACCTTTATAAGGTTAGGCATTTCTATGCTGTCACCTATTTTTGAAAAGGTTTTTCTTGTACATTTCTCATGTTTAATGTC
Source organism: uncultured Clostridia bacterium (assembly GCA_948852945.1). Taxonomy (GTDB): domain Bacteria; phylum Bacillota; class Clostridia; order TANB77; family CAG-508; genus UMGS1994. The sequence continues at coordinate 3,196 of CAQPBJ010000036.1, forward strand.
TTTAACTTTAACCAAAAAAAATCACCCCTATTTTCTTGTTTGTTGGTTAATACAAACTTTTAAATTACAGCAGGTAATGTGATATATTTTAAAGAAAGTCCTTCTTAAATAACAGGTTGTTATTTTCAAAATATGTTCCCTGCTAAAAAAACATTTTAAAAATAGTTCCTCTGAAATTTAATTCCTCTTTCTTTTTATATTAAATTTTGTCCCAATAAGTATATCATAGCTTTCCCTAAGGGTCAACAGTTTTTCAGGAAAAAATTTGAAGTTTATTAAAAGTACATTATAAATCGAAGTGAAAGATAGCAGTATTAGCCAATTTTGCTCTTCGCAATCTCCATAATAAAAAACTCCGTTTTTATATGGTAGATTGCTCAATTTCGCACTTCGATAAACTTTGTTTATCTGCGTTTGGTCGCTAGCGCAATTTGCTAATACTGCTATCTTTCACTTCGATATTATTTGTATTAAAATAACTTCAAATTATTCTTCTGAAAGTTCGTCTTCCTCTGGTTTTTCTATTATACAAGCTTTTACTTTTTCAATATGTTTATCCTCAATTTTTTCAAGTTTATAGATAACTTTTTCAGTCTCTATTATTTTTCCTTTATCTTTTTCATTTGGTATTCTTCCTAATTTTTCTACCAAATATCCTGAAAGTGTATCATATTCACCTTCTTCTATTGTTATATTCAAATAGTCTTCTACTTCATATATTGCTATATTTCCATTTAGCATGTATGTTGTTTCATCTATCTTTTCTACTGTTTTTTCTACTTCATCATATTCATCATAGATTTCTCCAACTATTTCTTCTAATATATCTTCTATTGTTACTATTCCTGATGTTCCGCCATATTCGTCTACTACTATTGCTATCTGCCTTCTATGTTTTCTTAATTCGTCAAATAATTCGTTTATTCTTTTTGCTTCTGGTACAAAGTATGCTTCTTTCATAAGATTTCTTATTCTTGTTTTTTTGTCTCTTTTAGATAGTAATATATCTTTTATATATACTATTCCTTTTATATTATCTATATTTTCATCATATATTGGTACTCTACTATATCTTAAATCTTCTGATAATTCTGTTATTACTTCCGTTATTGACATATTCATGTCTAATGCAAATATATCAGTTCTTGGAACCATTATTTCAGATACCACTTTGTCATTAAATTCAAATACTCTATTAATCATGTTTTTTTCCGATTTATTTATAGTTCCTTTTTCTTCTCCTACATCTACCATCATTCTGATTTCTTCTTCTGTTACTGTTTCTTCTTCATTTTCAGAAACTCCAAATAATTTTGAAACTATATTAGTTGAAAACGTTAGAAATTTAACAAATGGTGCTGTTATTACTGATATTGTTTTTATTATTCCTATTGATGCAAAGGCTATTTTTTCACAATTTTTCATTGCTAATCTTTTTGGCACTAGTTCTCCAAAAATTAACGTAAAGTATGAAAGTATAATTGTTATTAATATAATTGATATATTATTCCAAGCTGCTAAACCTATTTGTGGAATTTTATCATTTAATATTGGTGCTAATTCGCTTGCAAATGTTTCAGCAGCAAAGGCACTTGATAAGAATCCAGCTAGTGTTATTCCTATTTGTATTGTAGCTAAAAATTTGCTTGGATTTACTAGCATATCTTTTATTTTTTTAGCTTTTTTATTTCCTTCTTTAGCTTGTTTGTCAATCTTTGCATCATTTAGTGATATAAATGCTATTTCTGCTGATGCAAAAAATGCATTTAGTAATATCAATATTATGATTATTAATATCTGCATTTATATTTCTCCTTTAAATTTAATAATAGGTAGTTTATTATATATTTTTAAATTAGTCTATTACATTTTAAAAAAATTATCAAGATAATTTCTTTTTTCATAAAATTTATATACTTATTTTGTATTGTTCCATTATAAATTAATTATTTTTCATAAAAAGTCTTGCCATTTTAGGTTTTGCGTGTTAAAATATTAAAAGTAAAATTTACTTATATCGCAAGA
>CAQPBJ010000037.1 GCA_948852945.1 uncultured Clostridia bacterium
TGGTTATGATTTAATCGAAGTTCCAACAAACCAAAAAGGAATAATGTTTGATGATGTAACTGAAGTTACCTACTACTACATAAAACCTGCTAAAGTAATTACAAATTACTATGATATAGACACAAAAGAAACAATAGCAGCAGAAGAAGTAATAGATGGACATGAAGGTGACGAATACGAAACAGTACAAAAAGAAATTAAATACTATAATCTAGTAGAAGTACCAGAAAATAAAGCTGGTAACATGACGGTAGAAGACATAGCTGTTAACTACTATTACAAGAAAAAAGACTTCAACTTAAAAGTAGAAAAACAAGTAAAAGAAATAGCTTATAATGGACAAGTATTATCAATAAACGGTAATATAGGAAAAGTAGAGTTAGACAAAAACAAAATAGCATCTACAGAAATGGTTGTTACATATGAAATAAAAGTAACAAATACAGCAGAGCTAAGAGGTGGAGCAGAGCTTATTGAAAACATCCCAAACGGAATGACAATGAAGGAAGAAGACAACAAAGACTGGGTAATCCATGAAGACACAGCTATCTTAAGTGTAGAAGACCTAGAACCTGGGCAAGAAAGAAGTTACAACGTTGTAATGAGATGGAACCCATCAGAGAACAACTTAGGAATGAAGGAAAACATAGCAGAAATAGTAAAAGTAGACAATGAAGCAGGATTTGAAGAAATAACGATAGAAGACAACAAAGGAAAAGCAGATTTAGTAATTTCAATAAAAACAGGTGCAGAAGATGATAATACTATCGTAAAACTTGCGATATTAGCTATATTTATAGTTTTAGGAATAACAGTAACATGTATTATACTAAAAGAAAAAAACAGAAAATAAAGCCAAAATAAAAGGCGGAGAATAAAATCTCTGCCTTTACTATTTATATAAAAATATAATGATAATAGCAGATAGGTATAGAATATTTATTGATAATATGATATAAGTATATAAAGAGGTGTTTATGGAAAAATTAAAAATAGATACTATAAAGCAATTAATTGAAGAGAATAAGATTAGATGGACTAATCATATTGTAATTAGATTACTTCAAAGAAATATAAATCAAAAAGATATTGAAGAAGCTCTTTTAAATGGAGAAATATTAGAAGAGTATGAGAATGATTATCCATATCCAAGTTGTTTAGTATATGGAATAACTACGAATAATAAAGTTTTACATGTAGTTTGTGGATTAAATGAAGAAGAGTTATGGATTATTACAGCTTATTATCCTAATAGCTTAAAATGGAAAGAAGATTTGAAAACAAGAAAGGAGAGAGAATAAAATGACTTGTTTTATGTGTAAAGGAGATTTAGAAAATAAAAATACGACATTTATGGTAGAATTAGATAATTGTATTATTATTATAAAAAATGTGCCATCCCAAGTATGTAAACAGTGTGGAGAGGTATCATATAGCGATGAAGTTGCTAAACAATTAGAAAAATTAGTGAATTCTGTGAGAAATGCAATTACAGAAATTACTATTATTAATTATACAGAAAAAGTGGCTTAAAAATGCAATAGAGTATTATTAAAGAAATAATAAAATACTTGTAATTATTAGAAAAACATTGTAAAATATTTCCAGCCTTTCGCTAAAAGGTAGAAAGGGGGATAGCCAGAGATGACGTCATATGATTTAATTTGGCAATTGATAGATATGCTTTTAGCAGAAAAATCAAAAGCTGAAGATAAAAATGAAGACGAAGGCTAGAATACATAGTCGAAACAAGATAGATTTCACAGGTCTATCTTGTTTTTTTTGCAAAAAAATAGTATGTGTATTCACAGTACACATACTGATAGCAATTATGACATCATATGATTAAAGACATATTTGCTTAAGCTAAATATATATTAGCATAGAATTTAATAAAAGTCAAATTATTCCAATTACATATTTCTATCAAACTCATTAATTTTATCATAAATCTCAAGCCAATTATAAACTCTAGTAATATTTTTTCCAGAGCATTGTTTATTATAAACTGCATCGAAAACAAATACATTCATAAATTCAGACATCTCATTTATATATTTAACTTCATCTTCAATTAAAACATCCAATTGATTTTCAACACAAGAAGACCTTTTTTCTATTTTACCCACCAACAATTTATCATAAACAATACCTTTTTCTTTTAAAAACTTTTCAGTAGTTTCGTAAGGAGTTTTAAACATAGGAAAAGCTCTTGAAGAAATAATATTAATTTGGTGACCTTCATTTTTTAATTTTTGAATAACTTCTTTAGCATTTTCTTTAACTTCTGCCTGTAATACAACTTCCTCTAAATATTTAACACAAAAATCCATATTTTCTTCTTGAGTCCAGTCATATAAATCAAAACTAGCAGCACCAGTTTCATGCATTTCTAAACCTCGTTTAACAACTGTATCATTATATTCTTTGCAATATTTTTTTAATATTGGTGCAGTATTAGTTATAGTATTATCAATATCAATTCCAATGTTCATATATTTCTCCTTAAATAAATCTTTGTATAATAATAGCATAAAAATTATATAAAAAGCAAAACATCTAACTAAAATAGCTAGATGTTTTTATATAACTTATTTTAAATTTTTAAAAGGATTAATATCACTAACATTATTAAGTAAATTTTCTGCTAATCCTTGACCGCTAACCTTCTTGTTATTAGCACCTTCAATTCTAGAATTAGAAAGACCAGTTTGTCTTTTAACTAATCTATCAGACTTTGCTAGATTAAGCATCTCTGCAGGTGTTTCAGTTTCATGGTGATGACGCTCAGTAAAGTTACGATATTTAACATAATAATAGAAAAAGAAGATGAAACCAAGAAGTAGAAACAAGAAACTATAATCAAAATCTACAAATAACATTAAAAGTAAACCAATGAATTCAACTATAGCCGAAGCACCAATCAATTTGGGCATATGTATAGGAACGCTACCCATAGTTTCCTTTGTTCTAGCATTAATAGCAACATAATGAAGTAAACCATCATTTTCACCTTTTTTCTCTTGATAACTATAAAGCCAAACAGGTAAATAAGCAGTTTTCCATTGTCTTCCTTTAATATCTAGATGTTCACTATCCCAACGAACACCACGATCATATAGTTGCAAAGTTTTATTAGCTGAAAAACGAGCAATATCTTTAGCTTGAGTATCAACAAGTGGTTTTAATTGTTCAACATTAGTGTCACGTCTTTCAGATGAATAACCTTTTAAGTAATTTGAATCCCATTTAACAGAATTTTCAATATCAAAAGGCATAATAGCATTAATAACATTATTAGTTTTATGAGAATCCTTTTTATTTAATTTATCTGCACTAGATTCAACAGTTAAACCTTTAATAGATAAATCAAATTCACGATCTACATCATATAAATCTGCATCATAATAAGTTCTTTGATTACTTCCACTTCCACGAGTGTAACGTCTAACTTGATGTTCACCTCTACCAGAAAAAGAAGCATGAGAATTCATATCAACAACCATATAAGGGAAATATACACCCATTACATTTTCAGCTGAAAATTCCTCAACAAATTTAGGATGAGCAAAGAATCTTCTTTTATTAACAAAGGCCTCAATTAAAGATTTAGCATCAGGTTTACTCAATTTAAATGGTAAAACAACATCAGGTACAGCACCATTTGGAATCTGTTGATTAACAGACAATGTATTTCTACACCAGTGACATCTAGCTTGAGTACTTTCAGTAGTATCTATAACAACTTCAGCACCACAACTACTACATTTAAATGTCATAACATCGTTAGTATCTTGTGCTATATCTTGTGTACCAGAAGCCATAACTTCACCTTCAAGATTATGAATATCAGTTTCCATTCCTTCAATTTTTTCAGGTTGGAATTCATGTCTACAGTAATTACATCTTAAGTTACCAGTTTTAGTATTAAGAGAAATATCAGTAGCACCACATTTTGGACACTTGTTTTGACCATCTTTATTGCCTGAATCAGTTTGAATAATTCTAGGTTCTTCATTCAAATCTGGCATTTTTTATACCCCCAAAAGTTTTTGTTTTGCTTTATCATAATCATCTTGAGAAATAAGACCTTCATCAAGTAATTTCTTTAATGAAGATAATTTTTCATAAGCTGCGTCAGGATCTATTTGTCCTGCTGGAGCTGGAGTAGGAGCAGGTGCTTCAGGAGCAACTGGAGCTACAGGCTCTTGTGGTTGCATTGGCTCTGGAGCAGGTTGAGGTTGAACAGGCTCTTGTGGAGTTGGTGGAACCGGAGCTTGAGGCTCTGGAGCAGGTTGTTGTGGTTGAACTGGTTGATTATATTGTTGTTGAGGTTGAGGAGCATTAGCACCAAAAGCATTAGGTTGAATTGGCCCTGCAGGTTGTTGAAATCCTCCAACTGAACCAGCAGCTGCATTCATTCCCATACCCATAAATGCCATTCCAGTAGCACCACCACCGTTTTCACCAGCAGATTGCATACCACGAG
>CAQPBJ010000038.1 GCA_948852945.1 uncultured Clostridia bacterium
AAAGCGTATAATCCTGACACAATGAAAGATGGACCTGATTATGTAGAAGTAAAAGCAGCCTTTAAAGTAATTAAAGAAAGTGTAACAGATGGAAATAATGTAATAATAAATACAGCAGAAATAACAAAAGAAACGGATGAAAATGGTGATGAAGTAAAAGATGACGATTCAACACCAGACAACGACAATCCAGATGAAGACGACATAGATAAAGAATATCTTCAATTAAAATATTTTGATTTATCATTATTAAAATACGTTACTAAAGTAATTGTAAATGAAAATGGAGTAATTAAAGAAACTAATACAGGACATACAGGATTAGAGAATCCAGAACCAGCAGCTAAAGTAGAACTAAATAAAGATAAATTAGACAAAACAACAGTAACATTTGTATATACAATAAAAATAACAAATGAAGGGCAAATAGAAGGATATGCAAAAGAAATAACAGATAGAATACCAGACGGATTAGAATTCCATGAAGCAGACAATCCTGGATGGAAAAAAGTAGAAGATAAAATAGTAACAACTGAAAACTTAGCAAACACTCTTTTAAAGCCAGGAGAAAGCACTACTACTGAAATAAAATTAAGATGGATAAATAATGAAAATAATCTAGGAACTAAGATAAATACAGCAGAAATAAGTAAAGACGAAAATGAATATGGTATACCAGATATAGACTCAACACCAGGAAATAATATAGACGGAGAAGACGATCAAGATACAGCACCAGTTATATTAACACTAGTAACAGGTAAACCAGAAACATATTTTATTTTAGGAATAGTAGTAATAACAATAATATCTACAGGAATATATACAATAAAAAAATATGTATTATAAAAAAATAGCTTGAAAGGCAAACTTTCAAGCTATTTTTTTATTATAGGAAAGTTCTCCGAACTTCCTATAATATAAATACATTCCACAGAAAATTCTTTCAGAATTTTCGCGGACGAACAATTAAACGTGGGCTGAACGTTGCTTATTAAAGTTTAGCAAATTTTTATCAGCCCACTATTGTTCTTATCTCATCATTGCTCTATTATTTTATGAAAACGATTACTAAATAAAGTGAGAAACATTGAAAAAAAGGCGAATTTGTAGTACAATAAATATCATTATATAAATAGAGGAGTAAACTTATGAAAACAAAAAAAGGAATAAGCAAATGGGTATACTACTTTACTCTAGGAGTGTCATTAATTCTAATATATAAATTTGTAAGTGATTTTAAAACATTATATGAGATACTAAAAAGAGTAATATCAGTAATTATGCCATTTATAATGGCAACAATACTAGCATATTTATTTTACAAACCAGTAGCATTTTTTGAAAGAAATTTCAAAAAAAATAAATTTTTATCAAAAATTGCTAGACCCTTAAGCGTATTTTTAACATACATAATTGCAATTTTACTAGTAGTATGGTTAATAAACTGTGTAATACCACCAATCAAAAACAGTACAGTAGAATTATATAATAATATTCCAACCTATATACAAAAGGCTCAAGAAACAATAGAAAATGCCGAAGAAGATTCAATACTAAAGAAGATAAATATAGAAGAAATAACCAATAAGATTAAAAAAATAGATATAGAATCATTAATAAGTACAGAAAAGATAATAGATTATGCAGGCAAAGTAATAGGAGTATTTGGGGTAGTATTTAATATATTTGTCACAATAGTAGTATCAATTTATTTACTATTACAAAGAGGAGAAATAAAAGAATTTTTGAAAAAATGTGCAAAAGCAATGTTTGATTCTCCAACATATGCAAGAGTAAATAAATATTTTGATAAATCAAATCATATATTATTAGACTTCATATATTGTCAAATAATTGATGGAGTAATAGTAGGAGTATTAGCATCTATAGCAATGAGCATAATAGGAGTAAAATATGGTATATTACTAGGAATGTTTATAGGATTATTTAATATCATTCCATATTTTGGAGCAATAATAGCAATAGTAATTGCAGTAGTTATAACATTATTTACAGGAGGAATAAATCAAGCGCTAATAATGGCTATAACAGTAATAATATTACAGCAAATTGATTCAAATATTATTAATCCAAAGATTCTAGGAGATGGTCTAAAAATTAGTCCGGTACTTGTCATATTTGCAGTAACAGTAGGTGGCGAATTTTTCGGAATCATAGGAATGTTTTTATCAGTACCAATAGTAGCGATAATAAAAGTTTTAATAATGGATTTTATAGATATACGTATAAAAATAAAATCTTATAGAAAGAATTTAGAAGAAAATACTAAAATAACAATTGAATAAAAATAGGGTTCCTAAAATAGGAACCCATTTTTTTATTATATGAAAGTCATTCAAATATATTAAAAAGCAGCTACAACTGCACCTGTTGCAAATAAAACTATAAAACCTGCAACTGCTACACCAAGAGCAAGAGGAGGAAAAGCTTTCTTTAAAGGCAAATCTAAAAAGTTAGCAACTAATGAACCAACCCAAGCACCAGTTGTAGGAAGTGGAATTGCGACAAAAATAAATAATGCGAAACTAACAGCAGTTTGCAACTTCGGATTTTCTTTAATCTTTCTAGTAGCTTTATCAGAAGCCCAATCGATAATTTTTTTGAATATTTTCCATCTTCCAAAGAAATCAAATAAAGGTCTAATATATTTCACAATGAAAAATATAGGAATAATATTACCAATAAAACTACATATATAAGCAGACCAATAATCTAATCCCATAGCCACTCCTAAAGGAATAGCGCCCCTAATTTCAATAATTGGAGTCATACCAACTATACAAGTTAATAAATATTTAAAAATAAGAGGAATACCTCTTAAAGTAGCAAAAAACGATACCATAATACCTCCTAATTTAATTTCAAAGAATTCATAATTTCATCCATATGAGAAGACATATCATTTACACCAGTATCAATATTAAAGTCAAAAACATAAATATAAGAATCTTTAAAAATCCAATAAACATCAACATACATCGTATCTTTATATGTGAAATGATAATTATATGCTTCTAAACCATTAATTGTTTTTACATCGATATCAGATACTTCACTAATATTAGAAAATTTAGAAATATAATCATCTTTATCATATTCAATAAATTTATTTTTATCTCTAATATTGTTAGCAGAAACTTTAGAAACATATATAGAAGATTTAGAAACCTCAGACTTTAAAACGATTTCATATGTTCCTTTTTCAGATAAAGAAAATTGATATTTATCTGAAAGAGTTAAACTTATTTCACCAGATTTTGACGTAAAAGTAGTATTAGAAACTAGTGCAGCTGACGAATGTTTATGCATATAAAGAACAAACAAAAGAGCAACAACAATTACTAAAACCACAATTATTGTTATAAGAATAATATGTTTTTTTGTTAAAAATTTTTGATTAACAATAAAATTTTCCACAAAACTTAAGTCTCCTTTTAAATTACAAGACGAATTATATATCATGAAAATAAAAAAAACAAGTACAATAATAGCATTATAAAAAAATATGGAAAAACTGGAAAAAAGTACAATTGAAAGCCAAAACAAACTCTGCTAATATAGAATATATAAAACATAGAACTAAAAAGGAGAGAGAATATGCAGAGTATTATAAAGAAAATAAAGAAGATGGATAAAAAAATAGTTAAAATGATTAATATTGGACAGTGGATATTCTTTTTGATTAGTTTAATGGGAGTAGCTATACTATTTATTCACTATAAGTTATACATATCGGCAGAGCTATACTATGTAGGAATAGAAGTGTTTAAAATAGGAATAATTGGTGTTATATCAGTTATAGCTTGTAGTTGTACGTTATGGTTAATAAAAGAAAAAAATAGAACTTAGATTTATCTAAGCTCTATTTTTTTTATTTCATTTCATTTAATTTTTTTGCTAAGTTTGATTTTTTTCTAGATGCTGTATTTTTTTTGATAACAC
>CAQPBJ010000039.1 GCA_948852945.1 uncultured Clostridia bacterium
AAAGAAGAAGTTAAATATTCTAAAATAAAAGAGATAATATAAAATAGGAGAAGAAAAATATGGCAAAAGAAGTTGGAATAGAAATACCAGAATATTTTCTAGACGAATTAGAGATCCCAGAAGACTTTTTAAAAAATAATGATTTTATAATAGATTTAGAAAGTTGCTTTAACGATTTAAAAAGAAAAAACCAAAACATAACAGAGGAGCAATTAAGAGAATTACTAAGTAGACATATAGAAGTTGGAAGAAATGATGTAACTATATATATTGAAAGAGATGGTACAAAAGAAATAGCTCAGTACTTACAAGTAGACCAAAACACTTTTAATAGAGTAGGTATGGTAAGGCAAGCTCAAACAAATTCAGAAAGTGAACCAATTATATATGAAAGTATAGGTATAAACAGATTAGAAAATAATAGTGCAGTAAGCAGCTATATCGCTTCTAGAGAAAGAAAAATTGACAGCTACACACAAGGAGTACAATTAATAGAAGATACAAATTTTGAAGATGTAAGAAGTCAGATAGAAAATGAAGATTCATATTGGGACGAAATAGAAGAGCAAGATTTTAGAAGCGAAGAAAAACCATCTTTAATAGATAAATCAACGTACATAGCTAAAAAAACAGGATTAGGTGTAGCATCAGGAATAGCAGGATTATATCAAGCAGTATTAACAGAAAGTGCAAATCAACTAAACCAAGGTGCTAATATGACAGCAGAAGAAGTAGCCGAAGTAAGTAAAAATGCTTATACTCCTAAAGCAGATATTACACAAAGTCCAGTACTACCAAGTATGAATAATATAATAAAAAGAGTGCCAGTCTTAGTCCCAAAAGTAATAGATATATGGCATGATAATGAAAAAAGCTTTACCGGAAAATTAGGAGCAATATATACAGAGTACATGTCAGAAGTATTAAATGCAATACCAGCAAAACAACAGTTTAATAGTATGATGAACGGAATAGGAAATGTTATACCAGAAGCAGGAAAAGCCGTAGAAACAGTTAATAATGCAATTTCTAAACCATTACAAAATGCAAATGAAGCCTTATACTATGAAGGTCAAGAATATGGGAAAATTACTCAAACTGCAGGAAATGTTGGACAAGTAGTAGGAAATATGGCACCAAGTATTGCAGCAAGTATTGCAACTGGAGATCCAGCTATAAGTTTAGGTGTAATGGGACTAAGTGCTAAAGGACAATCCACACAAGAAGCCTTAAATAGAGGTGCAGAACTAAACGAAGCAGTAAAAATAGGAAATGCAAAAGCAATGGTAGAAGTCGGAACAGAAATGATGTTCAGTGGAGTTAACATCTTTGGAAAAGGAGCATTAGACGACATCATAGAAAAAGGCATATTAGACAAAGTAAAAAATGAAGTAGGACAAGAATTAGCTAAAAGAGGAATCAATGTAGCAGGTGAAGTCATAGAAGAAACAATATCTGATGTAGTAGGAACATATGTAGACAGAGGAACTGTTGATCCAAATGCAGAATATAAATTATCTGACTGGAGTGATACAGCTGTAACCACAGTACTATCAACATTAGTTTTAAATGGAATAACAAATACAATTAATAGACAAGCAATAAATAATAATCAGAATAAGACACAAACAAACGAAAATCAAACTACTGAATTAGTTAGAGAAACAGTAACACATATATCACCACCTGAAACGAAAACAATAACAGCATTACTCAATTCAGAATTAACTTTAGATAGTGCAGTAGAATTACTAAAAATAGAGAGAGATTATTACGAACCAACATTATCTAATGCAATACAATACAAACTACAAAATTCTAATCTATCAAAACAAGCACAACAAATCTTTGAAAATGATCAAATAGCAAATCAAGTATATGAAAGATTATTGGAAAGACCATATAGAATAGAACAAATAGAACAAGAAATTGCTAATAATGTTGAATTACAGCAAGAACTAGAAGAAAGACGATTAAATAACACAGGAAACATAGATGAATATATGGCAGTTTATGTAGAAACCATAGAACAGAATAACAAGAAAAAATATTATGGCATTGTAAATGATATAGAACAGGAAAATACTATGCAACCAGTTCGAAATTCATCTAAATCATCAGTAAAACAAATAACAGAAACTCAAAATAAATTATACGTAGAATATGATGGATTTTTTAGAGATTTTGAAACAGCTCAAAAAGATTTTAAAAACATAGAAAATAAATATGCAGCCAAAAATTTTTTAAAAGGAGATATTGACATCATATTAAAGGACTACAACGGAGAAAAAGTCTCACTAGAATTAGCAGAAGCGATGGTAGAAAAATTAAAGCAAATAACACCAGGAGTAGATTTAAAAGGCACTGAGTTAGAAATAGCAGTTGATGTACTATCAAGCGTAAATAAAAATATAAACGTGCAAGAAGAAGCAAGTCAAAGCTCATCAAATACAGATATATCAAAATTGCAAGAAGCTTTATTTAGTAATCAGACAAATTCAGAAGGATTGACCATAGTACAAAAAACAGCACTAGAATTATATGGAATAGAAAGTAGAAATGTAAAAGCAGGAGAGAACACATATAGTCAAATTAAAATAGATGAAAAATGGTACAATTTAGATTCCATATTAGAAGCGGCAAAGCTAAAAGAAGTATCTAATGAAACGAAGCCGCTACCACAACAAATCAGCGAAAGGATAAATCAACTTGCCGAAAGAAACGGAAATACTATATCTCTTTCAAACACACACGGAAATCAAACAATGATTGAAAAAGCTAAAAACTTTTTTAATAAAAATCAAGAAATTGCTGAAAATGATATGCAATATCAATATGAAACAGTTGTAAATCAAGAAAACAAATCACCAGATTTTAAAATAGTAGATTATTCACCAGCAGATACAATAAATGATAAAATATTATGGGAAATAAAAACTTGGGACACAAGTGAAGTAGATAATAAAATAGACAACGCATTTGTTTTATTACCTAACACGGGTACACCACAACAAATATATGAGCAAAATCCAGAAATGTTTTCTCAATTATATAAATCATTATTAAGCGAAACAGAAGGAAAAAAGACACCATTTATTGGGAGCATTGAATATAGGGAAGACCTAGAAACATGGACAGCATGTACTACTGATTCTGCGGAAATGCAAAGAGCAAATGAAAAAATAGAAGCGGCAATAATAAATAAAGTTGCTCAAAATGCTCAAATAAAAAAATTCGAAGAAGTATATAAAAATATAAATTACGAAGCACCTCGTACAACAGAGAGCAGCCCAACCTTACAACCACAGGTTAACTTAGAAGAAACAAATACAAGCAATGATATCCCAAAAACTGAAAGAAGAAATGAGACAAATCAAGAATCACAACTATACCAAAATAATGCACCAGATACAATAGTAATAAGTGATTTACATAGCAGGATGGATAGATGGGAATTTGTAAAGCAAATGATGAAACAGAATCCAAACTTAAACGTTATAATATTAGGTGACGCTATGGATAGAGGAAGCTATGGAGTAGAAATGCTTTTACAAATAAAAGAATTAAGTGATGCAGGTAGAGTAAGATATGTACCAGGAAATCACGATGAATTTGCATATGACTTTTTGAGAGGAAAAATAGACGGCAATACTAAAAATAATTCTTTATATGATTATGGATACAAAAGCATGGAACTAAATAAAGGAGGAGATACAATCCAAAAATTGCAAAACTTCAATCAGACAGTAGAAAATGCTCTAAAAGAAGGACTAATAACAAAAAGAGTAACGATTGAGGAATTAACCGAATGGCTTGGAAGCCAACCTATCCAGATGAGAGCTAGATATGGTGAGAATTCATATGCACTAGCGCATGCATTCTTTGATCCAAAGCTATATCAATATGACAGCCAATTTAATTTAGAAAAAGCCTATGATTTACAAATGA
>CAQPBJ010000040.1 GCA_948852945.1 uncultured Clostridia bacterium
ATATTGTCAATCTTTTCCGCTATTTTTTAGTACTTTTTTTCTTTTTTTGAACTGAATATCCAAATTTTCCAATTTTGCGCCCTAATTCATAATATCCACCATTGGCATATGCAATTAAATTGCACTTACTTATATCAAAAGCTCCATTTTCATCCATGTATTTTTCATCACTATCTATAGATAGTACATCTGCTATAAACATATGGTGTGAACCCATTTCTTTGATATCTGTAACTTTACATTCTATTGATACTGGTGATTCTTTTATTGCTGGTGCTTGTACAAATTCGCATTTTTCTTTAGTTAGTTTCATTTCTTTGAATTTGTCTACTTTTGCACCTGTTTTTACTCCGCACCAGTCTGTTGCAAATGCTAATTCTTTGGTTGTTAAATTTATTACGAATTCACCTTTTTCTTTTATTATATTATAAGAATATCTTTCAGGTCTTACTGATATATATACTTTAGCAGGGTTCGTATTTAGTATTCCTGTCCATGCAACTGTTATAATATTTGATTTTTCCATGTCTCCACATGATACCATTACGGCTGGAATTGGATATATAAAAGTTCCTGATTTCCATATTTTTTTAGACATATTATCTTTCTCCACTATTGCTATTTAATAAATTCTTATCTTTTGCTTTAGATATAACTTGTTTTTCTATATTTCCAGTCTCACCATTTCTATCATATATCTCTACAATGCCTTGATCAAGTTTATATTTAATAGCTTTTGTTTCGAGACCTACTCTGTAATCTGCTATTTTACCTGCATTTTCAAATTCTCTTGATACACATAAAGCTTCTCTGTCGTGTGTAACTACATAATTTTCTTTGTCTTGAGTTAATCCTACTTCTCCTATGTATCCACCATTATATTGAATTGCTTCATCTAAATTAGTTGTTGATAATAGTACTTCTTGTGTATATCTGATAAATTCTCTGTCTATTTCTTGTCTTCTTAATAAATTTTCATGTAAATTACCCGTTACTAAAAATATTTCACTATCTGTTTGTAAATCCCATCTAGTTCCAGAATTGGGATCTAAAGCTCTTTCTTTTCTTTTTGCAGCTAATTCTTGATCTGCATAATGTTTTAAAATTATATACATTTTTACTTTTTCTGCATCTCTATAAGTTACGTTTCCATTTGGTTTTCTAAATCTTCCAAAGCCTAAATCTCCTACATGTATTGCAGTTATTTCTGATTGATCACCTGCTAAAATATCTCCAAATTTCATAGAGTTTAATTTTTGTATTTGTTCTCCTGTTTGTTTGTCTATTACTGTTTGTGTTTTTTTAGGTATATATGTTATTTCTGTAAAATATTTTGGCATATATAATTTTTCTTGATTAGGAGAAAAATTGAATAATAACAGTTCATCTAATTTCATTTTATATTCTGGGTCAGATAATAATTCAAACGCTCTAGCTTTTTCTCTTAGTATTTTTCCTTCTGTCCTATTTTTACCTAAATTGTATTCTCCTTTTCTAATTTGTTCATCTAGTGTTGCTATTGCTAATTTTAAATACTGTCCATATTTTCTGCGAACCTCTTGTATAGGAAGTCTTGGAGATACATGTAATTTTCTATATTCGTTATTAGTTCTTCTAGTTTCTGCATTTTGTTTTTCTTCAGTTATAATCTCTTGCTTCAATCTTTTATCAGCTTCTACCACTGACTGCTTTATCTGACTTTTGTCAAATCCTTCGTATGTTTCTGGCATATTTTCACCATACATTTCATTTATGGTTGCCATTATGTTTATATATGCTAATTTTATTATAGCTAATGTTTCTTGTTTTAATATTTCATCTCTATATCCGTTTTTTCCACTAACGTTTTCTTGTAATCTCTGAAAATTCCTATTAATTGTATCTATTGTAATTATGGTGTTTTGTCTTAAATTATTTTCTCCTCCAATTAATAATTGACCTATATAATCTATTTTTGTCATAACTACTCCTTATTTTGAACGTTTTTTATATTCAATGCACGCACATAATTTATCTTGATAATGGTATACATCAAACTTACCATTATTATTTTTTATAATTTCGCCTACATATCCTCCATTATATCTTTCTGCTTCTGTTAAATTTAAATCAGAGAATAATATATCAGCATGTAGTGCTGTAAAGTCTTGATTACTTGTTAATTCTGCTAAATTTAAATCTGTAAAAATACTAAATTCTTTCTCTGGAACTTCATTATTATGTTTAAACTCTTCCATACTTTGATACTGCTTTTTTATTCTGTAATGTTGTAATGTATAATTATCTCTATATGTATTTTTTCCTTTGAATTTTTCATATCCAAGTGTTCCGACTTTTTGGAACATTATTACATCATTAAATCTATTTACCATTTTATAAATATTATTGTTTTCTTCTGGCATATAGGAAATCCCATTTATTCCTACTTTTGAATATAAATCACTTCTGTTAGTTGCAAAATTTATTAGTATTTCTTCATCAATCTTTCTTTTACTGATTGAGTTGGCTAGCATTTCATATGATTGATTTTGTAGTAAATATGTTGAAAATGTTTCTATTATTTCTCTAGGGTCCATTATCATTTTAGTTAATTGTACATCAAACATCTTGCTTATTACTTCTAGTTGCCTACAATATCCTCTTACTATTTCAATTTGTGTTGCTGAATTTCCTAATAGTAAATTCTGATATGGATTTATATAACTACATTTACTTTTATTTTTCTCTCTTAAAACTTCTTTATAGTTTTCTGCACTTTGTAATATCTGATTTGCTTTATCTCTTAAATCTTCTTTTTCTACTTCATAATCATCGCTATAATCTTCTAGTATCTTTATTAGACATATATAAGAAAATTTTAGTTTTATTTTATCGTTTAATTTTTCAATTTCTGGTCTGCTTTTTCCAAATAAAAATGCTGAATCTATTAAAGAATTATAGGTTTCTTTTATATGCTTTTTGTTTATAACTTTTGCTTCATCTTTTACAGCTTTAGTAGTTGTTAACTGCTTTATAAAGTCTAATTCTATTGACATTTTTTCTCCTTCGTTTAATCTAGTTATTATATTTTATCATATGAAGTATTAAATTCAATAAGTTTTATGTTAAATATTGATTACATTTTTTGCCTTTTTAGTAATGTTTTTACACAAAAAAAGAAATCACAAAACAAATTTTTATTTGCTTTCTGATTTCTTCTTTTTTATAAAATAAAAAAAATCTGGCAACAACCTATCTTCCCAACAAGGTAACTCGTAAGTATTTTCGGCACTTAAAGGCTTGACTTCTGTGTTCGGCATGGGTACAGGTATTTCCCTTTAAGTCATTATCACCAGAAATGTTTTGTGTACCATTGCAAATTCTTAACTTCGTTCTGCTTCGTTAACTTGTTCATAATTCGCAATTATTTCTTTGCATTTTTCGATGCACTTTCTAAGTACACTCAAAAATACATAGATAAATATTTATTTCTCAGGGTAAACCATTTT
>CAQPBJ010000041.1 GCA_948852945.1 uncultured Clostridia bacterium
GCAGGTTTTACAGGTCAAAGGGCAACTGACAGAAGACTGAAAATTTTAATTGAAGCTGAATATCTGGAACGTAAAAAATATTTATATGGCGTACCCAGTATTTATTTTGTTACACCAAAGGGCAAGAAGCTTATACAATCCAATGCACGTCCCGAAAAAGTAAAAATCGAACAAATTGTTCATGACATGACAGTACTAGATACTGCTATTTATTTCATGCATAAGGAAAGTTTATTGCTTAATGATATTACAACTGAAAAGCAATTACACCAGTTAGATGGTTTTGGAATGCGTAAACACAGACCAGATTTTATTTATACAAAAAATAATGAAACTAATTGTGTTGAAGTAGAAATGACACCCAAAAGCAAAACACGCATTTTAAATATTATTAAAGACAATTTTATAGATTATGATACCCAATTTTGGATTGTTCCAGAATCACAATCAGTAATATACAATACTATAAAAAATAGTCAAAAGTTCTATACCAATATTAAAATAATACATTTAACAGAAATTACAGAACATCTCCAAAAAAACAAATAATTTAGCTTGTCCCTATCATTAATAGTTTACTTATAGAATATATTGGTAGCAGGAGGTGACAAGCTATGATATATAGTATTTTTTATCGGAATACAAAAGTATCAATTAATTATAAAAATATTGATGTTTGTAATTCCATTTTGCATTATTTTAGATTGGTACAGAAAAAACTCGACATTGCGAAAGCTATTCAATTTTCACAATGATTTAAAAAGGGTGAAACATAAGATGAAACAAAAGAATCTTAATGAATCCAATTCTACATTATTAGGATACAATGGAAGAAAACCTGTTTATTGTTCTGATAATGCTAAACACATTTTTATCTGCGGTACAACAGGCAGTGGAAAAACTGTTGCACTCAGCAATTATATACAAAACTGCATGAAAAAAGACTTTCCTATGCTGATTGTAGACGGTAAAGGAGATACTGGAAAAGGCAGTATTTTAGATGTACTTACACAATTAAATAAACAGTATAACAAAAAAATATATCGTATTGATTTAACTAAACCATCTTTATCAGATACATATAACCCATTTTTTAATACATCTCCTACAATTGCCAAAGACATGATGATTAACATGACTGACTGGTCTGAGGAACATTACAAAGTAAACGCTGAACGTTATTTACAAAGATTAATTATGATGATGAATAAAGCCAAAATTTCTCTTTCTTTTCAATCAATAATTAAATTTATGGAACTGGATAATTTTGCGCTATTATCTTCTCAGCTTGTAAAAAGTAAAACAATATCAAAAGAAAAGCATATAGAAAATTTAGAAATTGCCCATACATCCGGCAAAATTTCTGAAAGCTCAATTGCAAGATTTTCAACTATTGCAGAAAGTGAACTAGGACATCTATTTACTGATAACGGAATTGATATTGCAACAGCATTACAGGAAAACGCTATTATTTTATTTATCTTAAATCCATTAATTTACCCCGAATTGTCACCTGCATTTGGACGATTAGTTTTAATTGACAGTAAAAAGGCAATTAGTCAGCGTTTTAAAAATTGCAACCGTACTTTTTTTATATTTGATGAAATTAATGTATATGCTTCTAAAACATTAATTGACCTTGTAAATAAGTCCAGAAGCGCAAATGTTACTTGTGTTCTTGCTACCCAAAGTCTTTCTGACCTTGCAAGTGCTGAAGATGAAAACTTTACACACCAAATTATTGAAAACTGTAATAATTATCTGATTTTACGTCAGAACAGTGCAGTAAACTCTGAAAATTGGGCTAATATTTTGGGCACACGTCCGACAATGGACGTCACATATCAATTACAACAAAAAGGATTTGACACTATACAAACTGGTTTAGGCTCTGCGAGAAATGTAAGAGAGTTTTTGTACCATCCAGATGATATAAAGAAATTACAGACGGGAAAAGGAATCTTTCTTTCAAGAGATAATTATTTTCATAGTAAATTAAATGTAAATAAACCATTTTAGGGGGAATTCCTATGATTGACAGATTAATTGATGATATAGAAAGAAGTATACATTTTCTTTTCCTGTTTTGGAAGAATAACCCTATTTATCTTCTTTGTTCATTATTCTATTATGTAATTTCCTCACTGCTTTTAGGAGGTACTGCAAAAAGCTTTTTGATTGTATTTGTAGTTTATGCAGTTTCTCTAATTATTGGATTTAGTCCGTTAGGTGAGAAATTTTTGCGATTATTGAACAGAGTTCGACCGCTTGAAACCAAACGTGAAACCGAGTATTTACAGCCATTGTTTGATGAAGTTTATGAGCGTGCCAAGGAGAAGTACAAGAAACTTAGGAAAATTGAAATATGCGTTATAGATAATATGACTGTCAATGCTATGGCAATAGGCAGAAGAACAATAGCAGTGACAAAAGGAGCAATGCAGACATTCACCGAAGATGAACTAAAAGCGGTTATCGGTCATGAACTAGCACATCTAATACATGGTGATACAATGGCAACTATGTACACTATAATTGGAAATGGTATTCTTTCTGTATTTGTACTAATTGCAAGATTATTTCTACTATTACTGGATTGGGTTCAGAGTATATTTACTGGAAAACGTAGTATTTTTTCCGCATTAATGCTTTTAATAAGGCTTTATTTTGATTTTTCTATCTGGTTTTTAAATTTCGGGTTACAGGTGATTTTGGCAATCAACAGCCGTAAAAATGAGTTTAAAGCGGATATGTTTTCATATGCTATCGGCTATGATACGGATATGATTGAAGCTTTATACTTACTTGAAAAGATTTCTTTAGGTGATAACAGTACTATTATTCAAAAAATGATTGCAAGCCACCCAAGAATTACGCTAAGAATTAAACACCTTGAAGAACTGGACGAAATTATGCAGTGTAGTACTGTTTGACCTATGAACAGTAAAAACCGTTATGCTTTTAACATAACGGTTTTTATATTCTAGTTAAGGTCAATTATCAACATATGATGTTTT
>CAQPBJ010000042.1 GCA_948852945.1 uncultured Clostridia bacterium
CAGAATATAATATTTAGTAAAGATACTTTAAATTCATCTCAAAAAGAAGCAATAAGAAAAGCTTTGTATTCAGATAGTATCAGTTTAATACAAGGACCTCCAGGAACAGGAAAAACAACAGTTATTAAAGAGATTGTACGGCAAATTATAATGCAAATAAATAAATTTGATGATACATCAAGGATTTTGGTTGTTTCTCAGTCGCATACTGCAGTAGATAATATTATTGAAGGGCTTGTTGAAATAGATGAGGGGAAATTGGATATTATCAGAATTGGCCGTGCAGAGAATATATCGTTAAAGATTGAAGAAACCTGTACTATGAATGCTATTAGAAAAAAGATGTTTGCAGATATTAAAGAAAAATCTGATGCATATATTGGACAACAAAATTTGTTGTATGCCAATATTACAGAACAAAAAATATTAGATAGATGGGAAAGAATAAAGGATATTCAAGGAGATTGGATTAATAGATGCAGTAATTTAGAAACATTAGATTATCAAGTGATAAAAAGTGCAACTATTATTGCAGGTACTTGTGTTGGCTTTTTATCTAATGATTTTATTAAAGAGTTAGATTTTGACTATGTAATAATTGATGAGGCAGCAAAGGCAACGACGCCAGAATTATTAGTATCTATTATTAAGTCTAAGAAGATTGTATTAGTAGGAGATCAAAACCAACTACCGGCATATGCTGACCAAGAATTATCGCCGATAATAGCAAAGTTGACAAAAGAACCCAAATATCGGTTATTTGATTTATTGTTTGATTTGTTACCAGATACGCATAAACAAATTTTGACTGTGCAATACAGGATGCGAAAGAATATTGGAAATTTGATTAGTCAAGTATTTTATGATGGCAAAATTGCAACAGAGGTAGATGATAAGAATCGAATACATCCAATTAAGAAATTCGCAGGAAAATCTATTATTTGGATTGATACTTCAATGATGGATAGAAAAGATGAGAGCAGACTTAAGGGAGGTTCCTATTGCAACTATGCAGAGAATGCGTTGATTAAAAAACTATTAGGAGAGTTTAAAAAAGAAGGAGTGCTTCCTAGCTTGGACATTGGTATCATTACGGGATATCGAGGGCAAAAAGATTTAGTAAGAAAATCCGTAAATAATAGTGGATATGATAGAATTGCAAAAGGAATTGATATTAACACGCTTGATGCATTTCAAGGTAGGGAAAATGATATTATTATATATAGCACAGTTAGAACTAAAATTTCAATTGGTTTCCAAAAAGAAAAGGAAAGGGTTAATGTAGCCTTTTCAAGGGCAAAAAATTTGCTTATAATTTGCGGAGATATGGATTTCTTTTATAAATTTGATGACCCAGATAATAAGTTTATTGAGATTATTGATTATATTTGTGAACATGAAGAAGAGTGCCTTGTTATACCAGGAGGTGAATTATAATGGATAAGCTAATTGAAGCAATGTCTAATATTAATGTGCGAAAAAATGCAGGGTATTTTTTTATAAAACGTGATGAAATTTACGTTCCGATAATGAGGACTATACTTTCTATTACTAAACGTTCATTTTATTCCCTTCCATTGCTTGATGAAATTGTGCTACGTTTAATAAATGAAGGAGTACAAGAAATAGATGAATTAGTAAATATATTGGGGATTGATAGAAAATTATTGGAAGTAACACTTGCTGATTTAAGTGTAAAAGATGTGATTTATTGTACGACAAACCGCTGTATTTTGTTGACTAAAGGTAAACAAGCATTGCAAGAATTAAGGACTGTACAAAGGAAGAAAGATACTGTAAAAAATGTTTTTTTAGATCCTATTAATAAGAAAATTATTCTAGATTTTGAAAATTATCAGTTTATTGATAAGGTGAATACTAATGACAAGAAATTAGATGCAGATTTCGAAGTAAATGATTTAGAAATATTTAAAGAGAATATCGAAAGTGTAAATAAAATTTTCCTTGATGAAATGGATATTTATAATGACAAAACTAAGAGTGAGCCAGATGAACTCTTAAGTATAGATAGCATAGAAAATGTTTATGTTAAATTTGTTAGGATTCCTATTTATATTTATGTAAGTTCAGAGGGAATTGATATAGACATTATGGCGGTCAACAAGAGGAATGATTCTTTGTTAACATTATTTAAAAGCGAAATAATAGAGCAAATTAGGAAGAAGAAAGTTCTGAAGAATACTTTTGTAAAATATGGTTTGAGAAAATCGTTTCCGGGTGTTAATTTAGAAGAAAATGAAAAGTTAAAAAATGATTTACAGAAGTATAGAAAAAATAAGGCAAATAGGGATGAATTGAAATTAATAATTGAGCGAGAAATTCTTTCAAGCAGGAAATTATTGGATGAAGAGTTTGAGATACTGTTGAGATATTTTGCTAATGAATGCGAGAGTTCACAGATTGATGTGTATCATCTGGATGATTGGGCTAAAAGTGAATGGTGTGGGAGAGTGTTGTCAATTCTTAATTCTAAAAAGTTATCAATGATAAGGTATGCAGAATGTCATGATTATAGAAAGGCACTTTCTATTATTCAAAGGGCTATGTCCGAATGCTCGAAAGATAAGGTGGTTCATATAAATGAAACCAATTATTTTTCAATAACATTTGATGAAAAATATGCAATAATAGGGGTACCTAAAGATGTAGTAATAATTGATAACAATACACATATTCATAAGATTGAGTTTTATTTACAAATAATGTAGTGGTCTTTTGG
>CAQPBJ010000043.1 GCA_948852945.1 uncultured Clostridia bacterium
GGATAATTAGGAGTTATCTTCTAATATGTTGTAATAACTAGAGGATAACATTTGTAATAATCTGTCTATAAAGTATAACATATATCCTTATTAAATGAGGGAGAAATATGAATATAACTTTAGATGAATTTATCGTTGATATTGCATATAAATTAAATAATGAACAAGTTTCTTTTTTTATGGGATCAGGTGTTTCAACAGAACTGGGGTTGCCTGACTGGAAAAATTTATTTGCAGATATAGCAAGAAAATTGTCATTGGACATAAATAAAATAAGTGATTATTATCAGCTTTCACAATATTACTGCAATAAATACAGTATTGGCGGTTTAAAAAGTATTATATCGGCTAAACTAAGAACCGCAGATTACAATAGCCCTACAATAAACAAACTTTTGCGATTAGGATTCAAGTCAATTTGGACAACCAATTTCGATACTGCTATTGAAAATTGCCTTTTGAACAATCATATGACATACACGAAGGTTCATAATGATAAAGACTTGTCATATTTAACGCCAGGCAGTACTCCAATTATATATAAAATTAATGGAGATGTAGATGATTTAGAAAATGCAATCTTGACACAACAGGATTGGGAAAAATTTCAATATACAAGACCAACGATGTTGACTTTTTTAAAAAAGGAATTAGTAACAAATTCATTTCTTTTTATTGGATATAGTTTTAAGGACAATCTGATAAAATTAGCACTAAGTAGCATACGACAATTTGTCGGAAATTCTGGAATCCACCATTATGCAATTTTTGAAAAAAGTGATAAAAAGGAATTTGATTATTTTATTGATGACTTAGACAAAAATTATAATGTTAAAGTTGTAATAATAGATGACTATGCACAGGTACCAAAAATATTGGAGAATATATACAATAAGAGCATAGAAAAAAATATATTTATATCTGGAAGCTTGGATGACTATAGCGATGAAACAGAATTATTTGCCAATAATTTATTAAAAAATATTACAGTAAAATTATTAGAAAATGGATATAACTTATGTACAGGAATGGGAAGAAAAATTGGATACTTTGTTTCAGGTCCTGCGATTCAATATTTGTTATCTAACGGCGTAAATAATATTGATAAAAGAATTCAAATACGACCGTTTGATGATAATAGAACACCTGAAGAAATTACAAGTTATCGTAAATATCTTATTGATAAAAATAATATATTACTTTTTGTTTTCGGACAGAACTTTGTTAATGGCATTTCTGCCGACTCTAAAGGTGTTCTAGAAGAATATGAATTGGCAGAAAAAATGGGTAAGAAAATAATACCAATAGGGACTACTGGCTTTGCAGCGCAACAAATAATGGAAAAAGTTAATAAAAATATTACAAAATATCCCTATCTTGAAGGATACCATGAATTGTTAATGAGAGAGAAAGATGTCAACAAAATATCTAATGCCGTGTTGACAATTGTTCAGTCGATAATGAATTAACATAGATGTTTAAAGCAATCAAAATAGTCATTTCAAAAATATGAAAAGATAAATGATCTAAAGTTATATTTAAGGACGAAAAAGTTATAATTTTTTTTATAATTTTGACAATATATGTTTCAAATCGCACTTGTTTTTCTATTGTCATATATAAATAAGCAGAATATAGTAAAGCAATTTTAGCAGAATAATTAGGGGAATCTAGTATTAAATACGTTTCTAAAAGTTCTTTTAAATATGGTTCTATATGATTAGATATTTCAGAAAAAGAACGGTATTTTAAGGCATTGCATTTGTCATGCAATATTTTTTCTATAATTTGATTTGTTACAAAAAGAGTTCCACTATTTTTAGTAACTTCATTGTATATAATTTTCTTTATCCAATTATATTCTCCAGTTAATTCTGATGCGCGCAATAAATATAAGATTGGAAAAAGAGTAATACCTCCTTTTTCATATAAATTTTGTGCATATTTTAATTCTTCTATGGCGCATTGGCTGCTAAATAAATTGTTTGAAATTATAAATATAACATATTTACTTTTACCAATTCCATTAATGAAATTAGTTTCTATTCTGTTATCGCTTAGATACATATCATGAAAATCATACCAAACATCAAAACCATAGTTTTTTAGATGAAAAATCATAGGTTCGACTATGTCATATCTATCCTTGCTAGAATACCCAATAAATAACATAATTATATCCTTCCGCCCCTTATCTTTATTTTTATATATCGGAATGCTAAATATCAAGACAATATTACCTAAAGTGTCTTGTAAAATACCAGCGGATAACTCCTAATTATCCTTCACTTATCAAGACAATCTATCCAAAAGCAACTGCC
>CAQPBJ010000044.1 GCA_948852945.1 uncultured Clostridia bacterium
AACAACTTGAATCACAATTATTAGTAAGACATTACAAAGGATTCTTAGAATAAAAAACAATTAATTTAATAGGGTGCTCAAAGTTTTAAAAGAGCATCCTATTGGTATGTATATTAAAGGCTTTTGATTTTTTAAATATATTTATACGCAAAAGCCTTTAACATATATTATTTTCTAAGCATTATTGAAGCAAAATGTTTAGAAAATAATATATGTAAGGAGAGGATGGTATTATGGTAGTTATTATGTTAGGAGCACCTGGAACAGGTAAAGGAACAGTATCAGCAATTTTAAAAGAAAAATTAGGAATAGCACATGTTTCAAGTGGAGATATTTTTAGAAAATATAGTAGTGAAGACAGCGATTTAGGAAGAGAAATTAATTCTTATCTACAAAAAGGAAAATTAGTACCAGATGAATTAACAATTAAAATGATAAAAGAAAGACTAAATGAAAAAGACGTACAAAAAGGTGTAATCTTAGATGGATTTCCTAGAACAGAAGCACAAGCACAAGCACTAGACAATATGCTATCTGAAACAGGAAAAAAAGTAGATTTAGTTGTAGATTTAGACTCACCAAAACAAGAAATATTAGATAGAATAGTAACAAGAAGAATATGTCCAGATTGTAAGGCTGTATTTAATACAAAATTAAACAAGCCTAAAGTAGAAGGTATATGTGATAATTGTGGTGCAAAATTATATCAAAGAGAAGATGATACAGCAGAAAAAGTAGAAACAAGAATAGAAGTATATAAAAAAGAAACCGCACCATTAGAAAAATATTATGAAAATACAGGAAAACTATTCCAAATAGAAGTTACTGAAAAGACAGGAACAATGGCAAAAGAAGCAGCAGAAAAAGTAATGACAAAAATAAATGCATAGATATAAAGGAGTAGACATTGGTTACAATTAAATCAAAAAAAGAAATTGAACAAATGAAAGAAGCTTGTAAATTAACGGCTCAAGTTCATGAAAAAATAAAAGAATATATAAAACCAGGTATATCTACATATGAGCTAGATCAAATAGCAGAAAAGTTCATCAGGGATAATGGTGGAATTCCATCAGAAAAAAATTATCCAAGTGGAATACCAGGAGTTCCAGATTTTCCAGGATCAATATGTGCATCAATAAATGATGAAATAATACACGGAATTCCTTCTAAAAAAGCTATTTTAAAAGAAGGCGACGTAGTAAGCTTTGATATCACAGCATACAAAAATGGATTTCATGGAGATGCAGCTAGAACTTATATAGTAGGAAAACCAAAAACAGTAGAAGATCAAAAATTAGTAGAAGTTACAAAACAAGCATTTTTTGAAGGACTTAAATTTGCTAAAAAAGGATACAGAGTTGGAGATATTTCAAATGCTATATACGAATATGTAACAAAAAATGGCTTTAGTATATTAAGGGAATTCCAAGGACACGGAATCGGAAGAGAAATGCACGAAGATCCAGGTATACCAAATTACGGGAAACCAGGAAGAGGAATGAGACTAGAACCCGGAATGACAATATGTATAGAACCTATGGTAATAGCGGGAAATAGAGAAATATTAGAATTGGATGATGGCTGGACTATAGTTTCAGAAGATGGAAGTAATGGTGCACATTATGAAAATACAATTTTAATTACAGAAAATGAGCCTGAAATATTGACAACACCATAGAAATATTATATACTATATTAGCTTATTATTTCCAAAATAGTAAGAATTTTCAATTCATATTGGAGGAAAGAAATTGTCAAAAGAAGATGTAATTGAAGTAGAAGGTACTGTTGTAGAAACATTGCCAAATACAAATTTTAAGGTTGAATTAGATAATGGACATCAAGTATTAGCCCATATCTCAGGAAAATTAAGAATGAATTATATTAAAATTTTACCAGGAGATAAAGTTAAAATAGAATTATCACCATATGATTTAAGCAAAGGGCGTATTACTTGGCGTGCAAAATAATCAAAGAACCCACTTATGTAGGTAAAACTACATATTTTAAATAAATGAAATATATATAAGCAGAGGTGAAAAAAGAAGATGAAAGTAAGACCATCAGTTAAAAAAATATGCGAAAAATGTAAAGTAATTAAAAGAAAAGGAGTAATCAGAGTAATCTGTGAAAATCCAAAACATAAACAAAGAC
>CAQPBJ010000045.1 GCA_948852945.1 uncultured Clostridia bacterium
AATTGACAATAAAAAATATTTAATATATTATTTTTAAAGCAGATTTTGCTAAATCAAAAGAAAAGGAGAAGATGATTTTGGAAAACAAAACAACGTATATCATCATAGGAGGAATTGCAGTAATAGCATTCATTATAATAGCAGCAGTTATACTTTTAGATGATGGTTCAAAAAAAGGGGAAGAAAATGTAACTACTACAGCAGGAAATAAAACAACAACTAATCAAACATCAAATAATACAGATAACACCAATAATAACACTACTACAGAAGAAAAGGATAATAATTTTGATTATGTTGCAGCTGCGGAAAAACAAATGGCAGAACCAGTAGCAGGTGAAACAATTGCAGTGATGCACGTAAAAGATTATGGAGACATTACATTTAAATTTTTTGAAGAAAAAGCTCCAAAAGCAGTTGAAAACTTCTTAACACATGCGAAAAATGGATACTACAATGGTGTAAAATTCCACAGAGTAATGGAAGAATTTATGATTCAAGGTGGAGACCCAAAAGGTAATGGAACAGGCGGAGAAAGCATCTGGGGAAAAGGTTTTGAAGAAGAATTTGACCAAGGACTAGTACCATATAGAGGTGCATTGTGTATGGCAAGTGCAGGTAAAGGAAAATCAAGTTTAGGAAGTCAATTTTTTATAGTACAAGCAAATCCTGATGAAGCACAAAAAAGTAGCTTACAAAGAGTATATTCTCAAAGTTTTGCAGAAGCATATTCTAAATATGGAGGATATCCAAGCTTATATGAGAACTATACAGTATTTGGTCAAGTAGTAAGTGGAATGGATATAGTAGATAAAATAGCATCTGTTGAAAAAACAACATCTGCAACAGGAGAAAAATCAGTACCAACAACAGATATAATAATAGAATCAATAGATGTAACAACAAAATAAGAAATAAAGAGAAGCTTAGAGTGCTTCTCTTTTAGTTTTTTAAGGGAAAAGAACAACTTTACATAACATTGACTTAGAGAGTAAAATATGGTAATATAACAAATACAGAATATTTTGGAGGCTTGATTATGAACCATGAAACTATATTCCGGAAATTTGATGCAATTAATATTCCGAAAGATAGTATTGTACTCCTATGTGGGGTTCAAAATTGTGGAAAAAGCACATGGAGCAAAAAGCACTTTAAAGAAGAAAACATCATAAATACAGACGACGTTTTTTATTCAATACTAGAACAGTTTTCTCCAGAAGAAAAAACATTCGAAGAAATAGAAATATTAACAAGTTTGGAGATAAAACGTCTGATTGACGAATCAAAAAAGAAAAATGAATATACAGTAGTAGACGCTGTACCAACAGAATGTGAAGAACGGGCAAACTGGATTATGGACTTTTGTCAAGGATTTAAGAATGTAATTATAATTGTTTTCAAAAGCAATATCCTTGAAGTACTGTCAAATCCAAGAAAGTCAGTATCACACCTTGACGAAAAGTGGAGCATCACATTTCCACCTCAAGACTATATAGTTCTGACGAATCACAGATTATTACAAGAGATAAAAAACGATATAATAGGCATAGGAAGTACATGTACGTATATTCTTACAACAGAAAACAAAAATTCAATAAAGTGTAAAATTCACTAATAGATAAAATCCCTTGGCAAAAGTCAAGGGATTCCACATTTTAGTAAAGAATAAGAAATTTTATATAGATGACTTGATTATTTTGATAATTTGTGCTAAAATAATCACCGTTAACCTTACTCATATCAAAAGATATGGGTTATAATCCAAAAGGAGGTGGAAATAATGAATAAATATGAAAGCGTTATCATTATTAATCCAAGTTTAGAAGAACAAGGAATGAAAGACGTAATAACAAAATTTACAGACTTAATAAACAAAGACGGAAAAGTTGAAAACGTTGAAGAAGTAGGTAAAAAGAAATTAGCTTATGAAATCAAAAAGAATTCAGAAGGTTATTATGTTATAATTACATTCGAAGCTAACCCAGATTTCATTACTGAACTTGAAAGAATCTACAGAATAACAGATGACATTATGAAATTTATAACAATAAGAAAAGAAGATTAATTGTATTTAAAGCAAACCTTTAAATAGAAAGGTGGAAAAATGAACAAAGTTGTATTAATGGGAAGATT
>CAQPBJ010000046.1 GCA_948852945.1 uncultured Clostridia bacterium
AATAAGCAACAGGCACAAAGTTTTTAATAAATAAAATAGGATCAACTATTCTTAAAGTATAAGTACCTCTAGTAATTGCACCGACTTGTGCATTTAAATAAGCATCATCCCAATATATCTCAGATTGAGTTCCAAAACGATTGTTAGGAATCTCTTTTAAATTAACATAGAAAGCTAATTGTTGTGATCCAGGTTGACCACCAAATTTAAATCTCTCCCAGCTTTGTCCGAAAGTAGAAGATAAAATACCATTACCAGCAAACATAGACTTTGAGTTTGGATCATCTGATGTAAAAATAAATCCACCTGGTTCAGTAATACATCCAGTAATAGCACCATCTTGCATAGTAATAAGCGCCATTCCATCAGGTACAACTATTTTACTTCCGTTAGAAATAATATTTTCAGACCCACTTGTATTTTCACCACGTCCAGCATTAGTTCCTTGAGGTACAGCTTGAAAAATTGCAGCTGTTCCAGGAACATTTTGCATAGGTACATAAAAATCTTTCCATTGATCTGCAAAAGAACCACCTATGGCTCCAGCAAATGCTTTAATAAATCCCATAATAACCTCCCTTTATAAATAAATGAAATTTACTTATAATTAAAAAAACTTTTTTACATATACTACATTAATACCAATAATGTCGAAAAAAGTAAATAGAAATCGAATTTTTTTAATACAAAAAAAATATTAGATATAAGAATAAAATAATTGAATAAATTGCCAAAAATAAAAGATTGACATTATAAAATGTTATTAATATAATGAAACCATATATAAATAAGGAGAGAACGCAAATGATAAAAAGTAAGGGAATGGAGTTAATGGAGCTAATTAATCAATTAGGCCAAATAGAAACAATAGACACAGAAATTACTTTTGCAATTTTTAGAAGCTCAACACAAAAGAAAATGGAAGAAAAAGTGAGTGAACTAATAAATAAAATCAAAGAGCAAATGATTACTTATGGAATAGAAAATAGAGAATATGAAGAACAAAATGAAAAAATAATAAAAAAATATAAAGAAGTATTAAAAAAGATGTATACAGAATATGAAAATAGCATTATAAGTATACAACTAGAAATGCAAGAAGCTGAAAGTAATCAAAAAGTAGCCATAGCCGGATTTAAAAAGATTGCAGATATAAAAAGAGAAAATATAGCAATATTACAAAACAATCCAGCCCAATTACAAAAATACATAGACAAAGAGAATGCATGCATAATAAAATTTAATGATTACAATACAATACTAGATGAATGCTTAATAGAAACAGAAATGTGTAGAAAAGAATTTTTAAAAGAATTAGATAAAATACATATTATAACTGAAGAGATGAGAATAGTAAAAAAATCTAGTAAATTCCAAGAAATCATACAAAAAATAAAAAATGTATTTAATGGAAAAAAATATTATGAAGCATTTTTAAGTAATATTGAGCAAAACATATTGAACCTAGAAAATATAAATGAACCTAAAATACAAGAAGTAAGTAATCAAAATGTCAAATTTATTGCTACAATCATCGTAATGAGAAAGAAAATAAACAATAGCTTTAAATTAGCTGTAAGTTAGGAGGAGAATATGTTAGAAGATTTAGATGTTGTATTTGTAGACAGTCAAATGATTAATCTAAAATCATATGAGATAGATACATTTCAAAGTCAATTAAAAAAAGTGAGAGAAAAAAGAACTCAAAAGATAAGACGAATAGCGAAAGTTATTGATGAATTGA
>CAQPBJ010000047.1 GCA_948852945.1 uncultured Clostridia bacterium
TATACATTTTTCTATCTTTTTTATCTAACTCAAAAAATTTATGTACTAGTTCTTTTGCTTTCATTAGTGTCTCCTAATAAATTTTGTATTATTTTATCATACTTTATTAAAAAAAGTCTATTAATTATTTTGAGATTTTAGTTTTGCTAAGGTAGTTTTTATTTAACTACCTTAACTTTAATTTTTTATAAAATTAGTAAAAATAGTAGTTTCTCTTTCAGGCATCTTTACACCAGCTTTTTTTCCTGCTTCAATACATTTTGAGTAGTATGCCATATTTCTTCCTAAAATTCTCATTGCTTGCATTCCTTCTTCATCTTTAAGTACGTCTTCTGGTTTGCTTCCGTGAACCATGTTCCAATATCTTGTTGATATTATTGGCATTTCTGTTATTCCGAAATATTTATTTAATTGATCATATGTTGCTGTTGTTCCTGCTCTTCTTGCTGAAATTACTGTTGCTGCTGGTTTATATCTAAAAACTTCTTTTTCTTTTGTAGATACGCTTCCAGCTGAATAAAAACATCTATCCATAAATGATGTCATTGCTCCAGAAGCTGCAGCATAATGTACTGGTGTTCCGAAAATGAATCCATCTGCTTCTTGTGCTTTTTTAACAAATTCATTTACACAGTCTTCAAAAATACATTTTTTTATTTCTTTGCATTTTCCGCATCCT
This sequence comes from uncultured Clostridia bacterium, assembly GCA_948852945.1. GTDB lineage: Bacteria > Bacillota > Clostridia > TANB77 > CAG-508 > UMGS1994. The sequence continues at coordinate 680 of CAQPBJ010000047.1, forward strand.
ATACATCCTGATATTGGTTTTATTCCTATCCAAAATATCTCTGTTTCTATTCCTTCTTTTTCAAGTGTTTTTGCTACTTCTGATAATGCTGTGTATGTGCATCCTTTTTCATGTGGTCCACCATTAACTAATAGTACTTTCATATAATATCCTCCTTACTTTATTATATTTAACTAAAAAAAGAAAGTTGAATATATATTAACTTTCTTTTAAAAAACTCGCATTTGTTCGAAACCGTCTTTTTCTTCTGATTTCTTTAATTTAGGTTTAAAATTTTCATCTATTAATATTTCTTTATTAAGTATTTGTGAAATTTTAGAAATGTCTTTGAATGGTATTTCCCATGTTGCTCCCATCCAATAAGTTTTACCTTTTTTGTCTCGCAAGCTAGGTTTTCCTATTGCTTTAGTAAGATTTTTTATCACATCTACTCTGTTGGTATATATTTGTATTATTTCTAAATCATAAGCTATGTTTATTGATGTTTCTTGTTCTTCTGGGATTGTGTCATAATATTTCATTTATTTTCCATCTTTCTTGTTTTCTCCTTTAGTATTTTTATCTTTAGTATATTTCTTTTATTTTTAAATTAAATTTATCTTCAAATATTTTTTTCTTTGTTATATATTCTTTTGTTTTGAAGCCTTTTACGTCTATTATTTCTTCTGTTCCATCATTGTTAAAAATTATAAAGTCTGCTTTATATTTTACACCTGCGCCTAATATAAAAGTAGGTTGCAAGCAAAATCCTTTTATATCATGTGCTGCTAATCGATTTTTTAGTTCACAATAGTATTCTGCTTCTTTTTGACTATCAAATGTGTGTCCATCTACTGATGTTTTATTTGCTTTATATTTTGATTTTACTTTTTTTCCATCTGCATAATTTTTGTAATCTTCTATGCTCCAATGTTCCATTGTTTTCTCCTTTGAATTATACTGTTAAAATAGATATGTTTTTATTTATGTTTTCGATTTTTATTGGTCCAGTGCTTTCTTCTGCTTCTCCATCTAATG
>CAQPBJ010000048.1 GCA_948852945.1 uncultured Clostridia bacterium
TTTCATCATCTTCATATTTCATTCCATGATAAGTACCAATATCAAAATAGTAAGCCTTTCCTCTATTATCTACTTCCTCAATAATATATTTTTTATCATTCTCCAAGCTATCAATATCATTATTTTTATACTCTTCAAGAGTTAAAATCAATTGCTGATCTATTATATTAAATGTAGAATAAACAACTCTTCCTACTCGTTCTTTTTCATTTTTCATGGATTCATCTAATCCATCTTGCCATTTTCCAAATAATTCTTCAAATAATTCATCTTGCTTTTGTAGTGTGCTTTTACTATTTATATTATTTTTAAATTCTATAATTAATTTTTCATTATCATTATTTATTCTTTTTATAATATGATTGTTTCTGCCACTTTCCATAAATTGAACTGTACCATCAATAATAAACCCCCTCTTTTGATTACTAATTCTTCTATCAACTGATAAAGGCATAATTTTATTGACCATAAATATTTCATCTTGTTTATTATATATACATTCCACTGCTATTTTCTTCCCTGAAAAAATGTAAACATCCGCACTTTGATTATAGAAAGCAAAGCACTCCTTAAACTGACTTTTCAAGAATGATTTTGTAAAGATAGTCATATTGGTATTTGACTCAATTAAAGAAATGCTTTTTAAATATCTTAATTTATCAATATCAATACAGCACAGATATGTAGCTCTCTGTGAACCATTATCACCAATTATTTCCTCAAAAGCTTCAATAACCTCACCAACTTCTTGAAATCTATCCTCTGGTTCTTCTGCCACCATCTGAGAAATAAGTTTCTTCAGATTTTCTGGAATTTCTAATTCCTCCAAATGTTTACAAATCATATCCGTACCATTTGGTAATATACTGAACAAAATGTAAAAAATTACTGCACCTAAAGAATATATATCACTAGCTTCCGTTGTGCTATTCCCTTTAACTACTTCTGGAGCCGAAAAATTAGGAGAAAAAAAAGGAAGCGTAGTCTCTTGTTCTACTATAGATTTTATTTTACTCGTACCAAAATCAATTATCTTTACCTCACCCGTTTCAATATTATACATAATATTAGAAGGCTTAATATCACGATGCAAAACATTGTTATTATGCGCTTCTTCAATAGCCTTTAAAATCTTTAAACAAAGTTCATACTTCTCTACCTGCGAAAAATTACCCAAATCTAATTCTTCAAGATTTTTCCCATCAACATAATCTAATAGAATTAAACCCCAATCATTTTTATCTCTAAACTCTGCGTTTAGCATATAGTCTCTTATTTTCACAATATTATCACAAGAATTTAGTGTTTTAAGTGCATCAACCTCCCGCTTAAATATTAATTTTTGAAATCTATTGTTTAATGAGCCAATTAATTTTATCGCATAAACTTTATCACATATTCTTTTGTTTTTTTCTTTTACTTTCAAAATAATCGTTTCACTAGTTTTAGACGCATGAATTACTTCTAACACCTCATAATTATCCATATTATTTCGCATCTCCTTTTTTGAGTGATATTTTTATTTTATCACATTTTACCTACATTTTCCATTGGAAAACGACAAAATGACTGGCTTACCAGAAATCATATATTTTCATCAGTCTCTTTTAAATTTCTTACTTGTTTTTTATATTAGCTATGAAGAATCAAGTAAAGAACTATATTGTCAAATTTCAACAGCATTT
>CAQPBJ010000049.1 GCA_948852945.1 uncultured Clostridia bacterium
TTTATTTCTATTAGCATTTCTTATTCTTGTTAACATATCTGCTATTGGGTCTGTTATGTTCATATTATTCTTTTACCCTCCTTCTTTTTATTTTTAACAAATGAAAAACTGCGTCTTACTTCGTTAAACTCTCTCATCTTTCCTCGATGTACATATGTACACCTGCGGAATCTTCGCTCGTTTGCCTTGTAATACTTGTTTTTAATTTGTTTAGCTTATTTTTTTGTAGCAATTAAGCTTCGCTTCATTGCAAAGATATCTGTAACTCGCTTCGCTTCGAACAGCTATCTTTTTTACCAACTTGCTTTTTTCACACCTGGTATCTCACCTTTGTGTGCTAATTCTCTAAAGCAAACACGGCAAATACCAAATTTTCTAATGTATGCGTGTGGTCTTCCACAAATTTTGCATCTATTATATTCTCTTGTTTTATATTTTTGTTCTCTGGCACATTTTACTTTTAATGATTTTTTAGCCATTATTTTTCTCCTTTCATCTATTTACTTAGTTTTTAAAAGGCATTCCTAATAATGATAATAATTCTTTTGCTTCTTCATCTGTTTCAGCTGTTGTAACGAATATAATATCCATACCTCTTATTTTATCTATCTTGTCATATTCGATTTCAGGGAAAATTAATTGTTCTTTAATACCTATTGAATAGTTTCCTCTTCCATCAAATGAATTAGCTGACACTCCTCTAAAGTCTCTAACTCTTGGAAGTGCTGCATTAAAGAATTTATATGCAAAATCATACATTTTTCCAGCTCTTAATGTAACTTTGCATCCTATTTTAGCACCTTCTCTTAATTTAAAAGCTGCAATTGATTTTTTAGCTTTTGTTATAACTGGTTTTTGCCCTGTTATAATGCTTAAATCATTTATTGCATTATCTAAAGCCTTTGGATTATCCTTTGTATCTCCTAATCCAATATTTATAACTATTTTATCTAATTTTGGAACTTGCATAACTGATTTATATTCAAATTTTTTCATCATTGCAGGTATAACTTCATTTTTATAAATTTCTTTTAATTGTTCCATTTGGATTCAAATCCTCCTTTCATTTTTATTTTAATTTTGCTCCGCATTTTTTACAAACACGTACTTTTTCGTCTTTTTCAACTGTGTAACCAACTTTTGTTGCTTTATTACATTTTGGACATACTACATTTGCTTTTCCGCTTGGAATTGCACATTCTGTAGATATAATTCCACCTTCTTCGCCTTGTTTTCTTGGTTTAACATGTTTTTTTCTAATGTTTACACCTTTTACAAGTATTTTTTCAGCTTTTGGAAGTACTTCTAATACTTCACCTTGTTTTCCTTTATCATTTCCTGATAATATTTCAACAGTGTCGCCTTTTTTTATTTTCATTATAATTTTCACCTCTATTTCTTTTGAAGTTTTCTCGTTATATAAATTTTTAATTATTCTCTGTGTATTTTAGTTTTCAGCTTGTTCTAGTAGATTCTACGGATAATTATTTGTAATGTTCGATCAGACGAAGGTCTGCTCTCACTAACAAATATTAATCCTTCGCATCAACAGACTGTAACGCTCAAATGTCTACTAGACATTTTTCGCTAACAGTCTATAGAACTTCTGGAGCTAGTGATAAGATTTTCATATAATCTTTTTCTCTTAATT